>NZ_CP179926.1:4336160-4645886 GCF_052344095.1 Pedobacter paludisoli
CCATAAAGAATTTGCAAATGCCCGGTTGCTTTAATTGGTTCGCTTAATTTTTGGATGATCTTTTGGTCGTAATCCATAATCGATTTTACATCCGCTAAGTTTTCTGCAACGGTTTTTCCGGTTACCGTTAAGCAATCGCCATGTAATAAACCTTCGTTTAGTAAATATTTTAATACTGCTGGGATACCGCCATATTGGTGTAAGTCTTGCATTAAGTATTTACCGCTTGGTTTAAAGTCGGCTAAAACAGGTGTTTCATCACTCATACGTTGGAAATCGTCTTGAGTAACTTCTACACCGATGGCTTTACCCATGGCAATAAAATGCAATACGGCATTGGTACTTCCACCTAAAATGATGATAGAACGAATCGCATTTTCAAATGCTTTACGAGTCATAATATCACTAGGTTTAATATCCTTTTCTAATAAAATTTTGATGTATTTACCTGTGTCTAAACACTCTTGTTTTTTCTCAGGGCTTACCGCTGGATTGGAAGAAGAATACGGTAAACTCATTCCCAATGCTTCAATAGCTGATGCCATGGTGTTAGCTGTATACATACCACCGCAGGCACCCGCACCCGGACAAGTATGTTTTATAATTCCTTCATAATCTTCGTCAGAAAGATTTCCGCAAATCTTTTGACCCAATGCTTCAAATGCTGAAACTATATTTAATTCTTCGCCTTTATAGTGACCTGGCGCAATTGTACCACCATACACCATAATAGACGGACGGTTTAAGCGCGCCATTGCCATAATGGCTCCAGGCATATTTTTATCACAACCCGGAATTGAAATAATTCCATCGTAATATTGACCGCCACAAATGGTTTCGATACTATCGGCAATTACATCGCGGCTTACCAACGAGTAACGCATACCATCCGTACCGTTGCTCATACCGTCGCTAACACCAATGGTGTTAAAAATTAAACCGACCAAATCATTTTTCCAGACCCCTGCTTTTACATCTTTGGCAAGGTCGTTTAGGTGCATGTTGCAGGTGTTTCCATCATAACCCATACTTGCAATTCCTACTTGCGCTTTTGCCATATCGGCATCCGTTAAACCTATTCCGTAAAGCATGGCTTTTGCGGCTGGTTGGGTAGGGTCTTGGGTAAATGTTTTGCTGTACTTGTTTAATTCGCTCATTGTTTAAATTTGTGGTATTCTTGGTTTTGTTTAGTTGTATTAATTTTAAGGCAAAAAAAAACCGCCTCGTTTCGGAAGCGGTTTCGGTTATTGTATATTTTTTTATTATACGCAATGAAGTCCACTTCCTTCTTTGGAAATGACAATAATTAGGTTGCTAATAATGTTTGTGTTTAAAATCATGTTTCACAAACATACTAACTATTTGAAAAATCCAAAGAACTATTTCGTTAATTTTTTATACCGGTTTACATTCCGGTGGTTTGATTTATTATATGGTAAATCTTTATATAATCACTTCGTAATTTACTTTCTCCAGTACAAGGTTTTTGTATGCACGTTGAATGGTGTAACCGATTGATTCACTCCAAATAGAGCGATATACAATGTCATCAATTGAGGCAATGCCAGCAATTTCGGTTGCAGTTCCACATAAGAAAGCGCTATCTGCTGTTTTTAAATCGTCGATGGTTAAGTTTTTTTCAATGCATTCAATATCCAACACGTGGCATAACTCTTTTACGGTGGCGCGTGTAATGCCCGGTAAAATGTTGCCTACTGCTGGCGTATAAAGTTTTCCGTTTTTTTCGATGAAAATGTTGGCTCCCGAAGCTTCGGCTACAAAACCATTCTGGTCTAACAATAAAGCCTCGTCGTATCCTTTTATATTGGCTGCCGTGGTTGCTAAAATAGAGTTTACATAGTTGCCACTCAATTTGGCTTCCATGGGTGTCGATTTTGGATTAGGCCTTTCGTAATCTGATACGGTAAGTTTTAATAATTTGTTTCCTGAATAGGCATCCCAATCCCAAGCGCAAATCATGATAGATACGCCCGTTGGAGCATTCAATTTCATGTTTGGATGGCAAAATACCAAGGGACGGATATAAGCGTCTTTTAGTTTGTTTACTTGAAGAAGTTTATAGGTTTCTTTAATTAATTCTTCTTTATCCCAAGGAAAAGGAATGTTGGCTAATTCACACGAACGTTCCAAGCGCTCAAAGTGAGACGCTGCTTTGAAAATACGGTTACCATTATGCGTTTTGTAAGCTCGTATACCTTCAAAGGCTCCATAGCCATAATGAAGCGATTGGCCATATAAACTGGTGCTGCTTTCAGCTGCCCGTTTAAACTGTCCGTCTAAGTATATAATCGTGTTTGAATTGTAATAGTTCATAGTACACGTAATTTGTTATTTAAAAAAAAGCGTCTCGTTTATTTCCGGGACGCTTTAGTGTTTGTTAGTTTGATTTGTAATCTATTTTAACTGTGTCCGCTTCTTGTTAATTAAAACAGTAAGCAGCAGCAGGTTATGAGTTGCAGCAGTACGTACCATTACTAAGCTTGCTACCGCAGTAGTGCGTGTGATGAAAAAGATGTTTAAGGCTGTTGTCATTCTTTAAAAGTTTATAAATACCAATTTAGTTTTTGGTTCAGAAATATCCAAAGGAAATTGAAAAAAATAAAATTTGATACATAATTCTGTATTTTGTTTCTTTTGCGGAATTATGTTTTGTTTGCGGTGTTATTTAGTTATTTGTCGTGGTTTGTTGTAGACTAAATATCAAATCGGTATACGGTCTATTTATTATGCTTGCATTATAAATTTGTTAAATTTCGGCGTAAAATGAGCTGCGCTCTCAAAAAACTTGAAAAAATTGCCCTTTTTTAACGCTGAATTTATCTGGTGTTTTTTAAGTCTGATGATGGATGAACAATCTATGCAATAAGGTATATGGAAGGTTTGTATTTGCCACCAGATTAATATAGAGAAAGGACTGTGTTATTTTTTCTGGTACACAATAATAATCGTGAGGTCGTTATCTGGATTGGGTGCAATGCCGTGTGAGCTTCCGGGGCGGGTGAGGATAGCATCGCCGGGTTTGACCTCAAAGGTTTTGCCATTCATTTGCATTTTGCCTTTTCCGTCAAGCACATAATAGATTTCATCTTCCTTTTGCAAATGATAACCGATAGATGAACCGGGATGCAAAATTCTTTTTTTGAAAACCGTTTGAAGGTTTTTACTCTGGGTAAAAAAGTTAAAGCCCGTTGTTTCTCCACCACCTGCGTGGCTGCCGGGTTCTATTTTGGCTACATCGACATCGTTTTGCAGTATATATTTAGCGGTATCGATATTTTGGGCTTGTGCGATGAAAGAACTACAGGTAATAAAGCTGATGAGGGTGATGATTTTATACAGCATAGTTTGGATGTTTTAACTAGGTTTTAAATGTAGGCGTTTTGTTTGGTTTTAGCCAATAGCGAATGACCTTTGTTCTGTAAACCTGATTGCAGCGAACAGGAAGCTTGTTTTGCAAGCGAGTAAAGCGGAAAGCAGGGCTAATGGTCCGATTTGCACTTTCCTTACATTTTCATGAAAAAAGAGCTTAAATAATATTGTTTTAGATTTGAATTCCAATTGAATAATATTAGCTTTGCACAAAAAAAATTGATACATGAGCGTTTTAGTAAATAAAGATTCTAAGGTTATCGTTCAGGGTTTTACCGGAAACGAAGGAACTTACCACGCAGAGCAGATGCTAGCATATGGTACAAACGTAGTTGGTGGTGTTACGCCTGGCAAAGGTGGGCAATTACATTTAGATAAGCCTGTTTTTAATACTGTTAAAGATGCCGTTGATAAGACGGGTGCAAATGTATCTATCATTTTTGTGCCACCAGCTTTTGCTGCTGATGCAATTATGGAAGCTGCCGAAGGTGGTATTAAAGTGATTGTATGTATTACTGAAGGTATCCCTACGAAGGATATGATTTTAGTGAAAGAATATATTACTGGTCGTGATGTGACGTTAATTGGTCCAAACTGCCCAGGTATTATTACTGCTGATGAGGCTAAAATTGGTATCATGCCAGGTTTTATCTTCAAAAAAGGTAATGTAGGTGTTGTTTCTAAATCAGGTACCTTAACGTACGAAGCTGTAGATCAAGTTGTGAAAGCTGGTTTAGGTATTACCACTGCTATTGGTATTGGTGGCGACCCGATTATTGGTACGCCAACTGTTGAAGCTGTTAAATTATTAATGAACGACCCTGAAACACACGGTATCATCATGATTGGTGAAATTGGTGGTGGAATGGAAGCTGAAGCTGCTCGTTGGATTAAAGAACACGGTACTAAGCCTGTTGTTGGTTTCATCGCTGGTCAAACTGCGCCTCCGGGACGTAGAATGGGTCACGCAGGTGCAATTGTAGGTGGTGCTGATGATACTGCCGCAGCTAAAATGAAAATTATGGCTGAGTGCGGTATTCGTGTGGTAGAAAGTCCAGCTGAAATTGGTGCTGCAATGGCTGAAGAATTAGCAAAATAAACATTCAAAATATACAGGAAAGCGTTTCGATTACAATCGAAGCGCTTTTTTTTTGCATCAAGATTGGTATATATTTTTGAAACCAAATGAACAAAGCATTCGTATATTGTACTATTGAGGCAGTGAAAACTTAAAGTTAGGATGATGAAAAATTTGATAAATAAACTTATTTTGGTATCGGTTGTTGTTTTTGTATGTGGCTTAACGGCATGTGCACAAAAACAAGAAAAACAAGCGACTAAAGAAAAAAGTGTTGAACCCATTATAGCAAAGAAAAAAATGGAATGGAATAAATTAACTCCCGAAGAGGAACGCGTAATTGTAAATAAAGGAACAGAATATCCGGGTACCGGAAAGTACGAGCATACAACAGAAAAGGGAACATATATTTGCCGTCGTTGCAATGCCCCACTTTATCGCTCAGAAACTAAATTTGATGCACATTGTGGATGGCCAGCCTTTGATGATGAAATTAAAGGGGCGGTAAAGCGAATTCCTGACCCAGACGGAATGCGTACCGAAATTGTGTGTGCTAACTGTGGAGGACATTTAGGGCACGTATTTTTAGGAGAAGGTTTTACTAAAAAGGATACACGTCATTGCGTAAATTCAATTTCAATGAGTTTTATTCCAGACGAGAAATAGGTGGATGTAGTGTGGTTAGGTAAAGGCGTACGACATAGGTTGTGCGCCTTTTTTTTGTGTGAATAAGCGAGCAGTGGCGGTAGTCAAACGGTTGTGCAATGTTTTATTAGCTACTTTGTTGCCGGAACTGTATTTTAGTTTTAAATAAATCGAATCTCTATTTATACAAATTATGAGGAAAGTATTTTCTATAGTAAGCATCTGTTTGTTTTTTTGCTTTGTAGCATTTGCTCAAAAGACTACCAAAAAAGCACCGACAACGAAAGTTAATAAGCCAAACATTGTTTATATTTTGGCTGATGATATGGGCTATGGCGAATTAGGTTCGTACGGGCAAGAGAAAATTGAAACGCCAAATTTAGATTTGTTGGCAAAAGGAGGAATGCGTTTTACGCAACATTATGCATATCCGGTTTGCGCACCCTCACGCTATATTTTTATTACGGGTCAAAATTCAGGTAAGGCTTTTATTCGTGGAAATCACGAGTGGGGCGAACGCGGCCCTGTTTGGGATTTTAAAGCAATGGAAGAAAATCCATATCTGGAAGGACAGTTTCCAATACCAGATTCTACCGTTACAATTGCCGAGATGCTAAAAACGGCTGGTTACACAACAGGCATGGTAGGTAAGTGGGGGTTAGGTGCTCCATTTACAAGCGGCTTTCCAACGCAGCAAGGTTTCGATTATTTCTATGGCTTTATTTGCCAACGCCAAGATCATACTTATTATAGTGGGCACTTATGGGAAAATGAAAACAGGATTCCACTTGATAATGCAATAATAGATCCCAATGTGAAATTTCCTAAAGATTTGGATAATTTGGATGAAAAAAATTATGAACAATATGCTCAAAAAGATTACACCCCCGATTTTTTAATAAAAGCAGCTGTAAAATTTATTGATAGAAATGCCGATAAGCCATTTTTCTTGTATTATCCAACCCCTTTGCCACACGTGTCTTTACAAGCCCCGAAGGATTTGGTAGATTATTATCATAAAAAGTTTGGTGATGAAAAACCTTTCTTGGGAGGCTCATATTTTCCTTGTCGATATCCTCGTGCTACGTATGCTGCCATGATTACTTTGTTAGATAGACAAGTGGGTGAGCTAATTAAAGAACTTAAGGCAAAGGGTGTATATGAGAATACAATAATTATGTTTTGTGCAGATAACGGTGTGGCTTACAATGCAGGTGTTGACCCCGATTATTTTAATAGTAATGGCCCATTTAAAGGTACTTTAGGTTGGGGTAAAGGCTTCTTACGTGAAGGCGGAATAAGAGAACCTTTTATTGTTTCATGGCCTGGGAAAATTAAAGCAGGAACTACAAGTGATTTTATTTCGTCTACAATGGATATGATGCCTACATTCTGCGATTTATTGAGTTTAAAAACACCTAAGGATGTAGATGGGATAAGTATTTTGCCTACCTTTTTAGGACAAGCACAAAAAGTTAAACATCCTTATTTGTATTTTGAGTATCCGGAGTATGGAGGTCAACAAGCCATTCGAATTGGGAATTGGAAAGGATTGAGGCTGGATATGATTAAGAAAGGAAATAGTAAATGGTCGTTATTTGATTTAAGTAAAGACATTCAAGAGCAGCATGATTTAGCCGATCAGCACCCTGAAATAATCGCGCAAATGAAAGAAATAAGTAAGAAGGAACATCGAACACCTGAATTATCACGTTTTTTAATTCCAGTTTTGGAGCAAGAAATGAAATAATTTTACCTATGAACATCAATAAGAAAATCCCGAATCTTATTTAAAGAATCGGGATTTTTCTTTAATGCATTCTGCTAAGTTGTTGGTTTTTAGTTGTTTGATTAAAATTTCAATCTGTTAATAAACAAATTACTTATATTTGCAGCCGAATGCAAAGTATAAAACCTATGAAATATCTTTTGTTATTAAGTAGTTTGTTCTTGTTTTTACACGGAAAAGCGCAAGATATTGATTCGTCAAAAAAAGCCGATACCGTTTATAAAACTGTTTACGCTACGTATTATGCCAAGAGATTTGAAGGGCGCAAAACCACTAGTGGGGCACGTTATCGCGGTAAAAAACTAACAGCCGCACACCGTACTTTGCCTTTTGGTACAGAAGTTTTGGTAACCAATCCCGTTAACGGAAAATCAGTAGTGGTTAAAGTAAATGATCGTGGCCCGTTTAATAAAAAACTGGCTATCGATTTATCAGAAAAGGCGGCCAAAGAAATCGGTATTTACAGCAAAGGCGTTGCAAAAGTAAATTTAAGTTACACGCTAGAGTAACCTTTCTTTTTTTAGTAAAATTCTCCTTTTTTTGTATTCAAGTTGACTCAAATAGTGGGTTAAAAGCCTGTATATGTGTTGTTTGCTTGTTTTTGGTCTTTTTTGAGTTTGGGTATACAATTTCATCAAAAAATTAAGTTATTAACACTCAATTTTCTTTCTTAAGTGTTAAAAATGAGATTATTATCATTTTTTTTGGCTGAAAATGAGATTTAACTTACTCAATTATCAACTAAAAGGTTTAGAGTGTTAACAACTTTGGTTGACTAAAAACGGCCATGGTGCATATATTTGTTTAACAAAGTTCTTTAACTTTTTATGTTTTACAAATCAGTACAACAGCTTAGTTTTAAATAGTTTACAAGCCGATCATCTCAGGTTGCCGAAATAAATTCCCTGCATAAAACCAAGTTCTTTGTAAAACAAACGGAGTTAGCACTTTCACCAAATACGTATAGCAAAACAGAAAACACTCATCGCTTAAAAAATGATGGATGCGGGGTTTTGTCGGCTTTGGTATAATTGAGAAACGTTAAAAACATCAGCTTATGGAACAGGAATTATTACTTCAAGAAAACAAAGACCGTTTTGTGTTATTGCCAATCAAGT
Source organism: Pedobacter paludisoli (assembly GCF_052344095.1). Taxonomy (GTDB): domain Bacteria; phylum Bacteroidota; class Bacteroidia; order Sphingobacteriales; family Sphingobacteriaceae; genus Pedobacter. Next base: position 4,344,181 of record NZ_CP179926.1, read on the forward strand.
ATCCGGCAATTTGGGAAATGTATAAGAAAACCGAAGCCAGTTTTTGGACTGCGGAAGAAATTGATTTATCAGATGATATTAAGCATTGGGATAATTTAAATGATGGCGAACGCCATTTTATTTCGCATATTTTGGCATTCTTTGCAGCAAGCGATGGTATTGTAAACGAGAATCTTGCAGTAAACTTTATGAGTGAAGTGCAAATTCCTGAAGCACGCTGTTTTTATGGTTTCCAAATTATGATGGAAAACATTCACTCAGAAACATATGCGCTTTTAATTGATACCTATGTAAAAGATCCGGAAGAAAAAGATCGTTTATTCCATGCGGTTGAAACAGTTCCTGCCGTTAAGAGAAAAGCAGAATGGGCTTTGCGTTGGATTGAAAACGGAACTTTCGCAGAGCGATTAGTAGCTTTTGCAGCAGTTGAAGGTATTTTCTTTAGCGGAAGTTTCTGTTCAATTTTCTGGTTGAAAAAACGTGGATTAATGCCGGGCTTAACTTTCAGTAATGAGTTGATTTCGAGAGATGAAGGTGCGCATTGCGAATTTGCTTGTTTGTTATATAGCATGCTAAGCAATAAACTATCAGAAGCACAAGTACATGCCATAATCAGCGATGCAGTAGTTATTGAAAAAGAATTTATTACGGATGCTTTACCGGTTGCTTTAATTGGTATGAATGCAAAATTAATGAGCCAATATATCGAGTTTGTTGCCGATAGATGGTTACAAGAATTAGGGTACAAAAAAATCTATAATGCAACAAATCCATTCGATTTTATGGAATTGATTTCTTTACAAGGAAAAACCAATTTCTTCGAGAAACGTGTGGGCGATTATCAAAAAAGTGGTGTGTTAACTGCAGCCGATAACAAGGCTCAGGCATTCTCACTTGATGAAGATTTCTAAGAAGAAATAAACAGAGGGTAAACCTTTATGTGTTTACCTTCAAAATAAATAATAGAAAAGTTAATGAGAATGGAGTTCGAAACCTATGCTACCTATGATAGATTCGCTCATTTAAAGTTCTCTTATTAAAAGAAAAAAATTAAATCTCAAAATATATGTTCGTACTAAAAAGAGATGGCCGTAAAGAAGCGGTTCAATTTGATAAAATCACGGCTCGTATTCAAAAGCTGTGCTATGGTTTAAATGCTGATTTGATCGATCCGATTGATGTAGCAAAAAAAGTTATTGAAGGTTTATACGATGGGGTTACCACCTCTGAGTTAGATAATTTAGCTGCAGAAACAGCTGCTTCATTAACAACCAAACATCCAGATTATGCTTTGTTAGCTTCGCGTATTGCGGTATCTAACTTGCATAAAAACACCACAAAATCATTTTCGGGTACGATGAAAATGTTGTACGAATATTTCGATCCGAAAGCACAAAAAGAAGCACCACTTATTGCTGATGATGTGTTTGATATTATTCAAAAAAATGCAGACATTCTCGATAGTTCAATTATCTACGATCGCGATTTCGGTTTTGATTATTTCGGTTTTAAAACCTTAGAAAAATCATACTTATTAAAAGTTAACGGTAAAATTGTTGAGCGTCCTCAACATTTATTCATGCGCGTTTCTGTTGGTATTCACAAAGAAGATATCGAAAGCGCTATTAAAACCTATAACTTAATGAGTGAGCGTTGGTTTACACATGCTACACCAACTTTATTTAATGCAGCAACTCCTAAACCGCAAATGTCGTCATGTTTCTTGTTAACCATGCAAGATGATAGCATCGAAGGAATTTACGATACCTTAAAACAAACCGCTAAAATTTCACAAAGTGCCGGCGGTATTGGCTTAAGTATTCACAACATCCGTGCAACAGGTTCATATATTGGTGGTACCAACGGTACAAGTAACGGTATTATCCCAATGTTACGTGTATTTAACGACACTGCGCGTTATGTAGATCAAGGTGGAGGTAAACGTAAAGGAGCTTTTGCCATTTACTTAGAGCCATGGCATGCGGATGTTTTCGAATTCTTAGATCTTCGTAAAAATCACGGTAAAGAAGAAATGCGTGCCCGCGATTTATTCTACGCACTATGGATAAACGATTTGTTTATGCAACGCGTAAAAGATAATGGCGATTGGACATTGTTCTGCCCGCACGAAGCACCAGGATTAGCTGATTGCTTTGGTAAAGAATTCGAAGATTTATACATCAAATACGAAACAGAAGGCCGCGGACGTAAAACCATCAAAGCACAAGAACTTTGGTTTGCTATTTTAGATTCGCAAATTGAAACCGGTACACCGTATATGTTGTTTAAAGATGCTGCCAACAGCAAATCGAACCAACAAAACTTAGGAACCATTAAAAGTTCTAACCTGTGTACAGAAATTATCGAGTACACCTCAAAAGACGAAGTAGCGGTTTGTAATTTAGCTTCATTGGCATTACCTCGTTTCGTAATCAATGGCGAATTCGATCACCAAAAATTATACGATGTAACCTATCAAGCAACTTTAAACTTGAATAAAATCATCGATCATAACTATTACCCAGTTCAAGAAGCCGAAAATTCAAACCGTCGTCATCGTCCGGTAGGTTTAGGTGTACAGGGTCTGGCCGATGCCTTTATCTTATTGCGTTTACCATTCGAAAGCGATGCAGCAAAACAATTGAACAAAGATATCTTCGAAACGATTTACTTCGCTTCAATGACAGCTTCGCACGATTTAGCCGTAAAACACGGTCCATACGAAACCTTCAAAGGTTCGCCATTATCGAAAGGTAAATTCCAATTCGATTTATGGAATGTAACACCAGATAGCGGCCGTTGGGACTGGAATGCATTGCGTAAAAAAGTTGTAAAAGATGGTGTGTATAACTCACTATTAGTTGCACCAATGCCAACAGCTTCAACTTCGCAAATTTTAGGTAACAACGAATGTTTCGAGCCATACACTTCAAACATTTACACCCGTCGTGTATTAAGTGGAGAGTTTGTGGTGGTAAATAAACATTTATTAAAAGATTTAGTCGCATTAGGATTATGGAACAACGATATGAAAAACAAAATCATATTGGCAAACGGTTCAATCCAGGCAATCCCAGAAATTCCAGATTATATCAAAGAATTATACAAAACAGTTTGGGAAATAAAAATGCGTAACATCATCGATATGGCTGCCGACCGCGGTGCTTATATCTGTCAATCGCAATCGTTAAATCTGTTTGTAAATGCACCAAACACGTCAAAATTAACTTCAATGCATTTCTATGCGTGGGAGAAAGGCTTGAAAACCGGTATGTATTACCTACGTACACAAGCTGCTTCTCAAGCTGTTAAATTCACGGTAGAAAACCAAGGCGGTAAAGCAATTGAAGCGGTAATTCCAGCACAAATGTCGCAAGACCAAGTAGCCGAAGAAATCGTTGACGGACCCGTTTGCTCAATGGAAGAAGGTTGTATTAGCTGTTCAGGTTAGGACAAGCGCTTCAAGCAAAAAGTATACAGCTTTACGAAGCAATCTTAAAGCAATAAAATAGATAAGGTTTTGGGCAAGCGCTCAAAACCTTATTTTTTGAAAATATAATTTGAAAAGATGTCGGTAGCAGATAGACTTAATGAAAGAAAAAGGGGAATAGGAAAAATTACTAGATTAAAAGATAAGAAAAATAAAAGCTTTATAATTCACTACAGCTGCGAATCTTTTTTTAATCTTGATGGGCGTACTCCAAGAGTTACATCAATTTGTGTGAAAAATAGATTTAATGGAAGTGTTAAAACGTTTTCAATACATATACATGCTCAAATACTGAAGAAGGATTTTCATCAGCTGAGTGATGAAGATTATGATGTTGTAGAAAAGAAGATGTTGAAGGAATTTTTCTCTTACATCAAATCTTATCCAACTTATTATTGGATACATTGGAACATGAGAAATTCAAGTTACGGTTTTGAAGCAATCGGAAACAGATATCGCATTCTCGGGGGGAATCCAAAGGATTTGGAAGATGAATTTAAAATAGATTTATCGGATGTTTTAGGCGAAATTTACACTTTTGATTTTGAATTACATAGGCCTGATGGACAGCTTTTGAACCTTTGCAAAAGAAATAGAGTTTCTACTAGGGATGCTTTAAAGAGAAGAGAGGAAGCGGAAGCATTCGATAAGAAAGAATTTTTGAAATTGCATATGTCGACAAGTAGAAAGGTCGAGTTGATTGATAGTTTGTTAACTTTGGAAGAAAAAGGTAAATTAAAAGTATGTAGTTCGAAGGTTAAAATTTACGGTTTAAGTCCAATTGGAATATTTGAGATGGTTAGAAATAACTGGATTCTATTTTTAATTTGGACTATTTTTATTTACATTTTAGGCGTAATGTTAGAGCCGCTTGTTTTAAAGCACCTACCTAGGGTCTTAGGTCTTAAATTATAATAGCAATAAAGTAGATAAGGTTTTGGGCAAGCGCTCAAAACCTTATTTTTTGTTTGTATTTTTGCAACGTAATAGGTTTTATTTCAAGCCTTATACCGCATGTCTTCAACCTTAAAACACAGCAAACACGAAATAATAAGTTGCGAGCGCTGCGGCACCGCCATCGAATGTAAGGCCAATGCTTACACCAAATGTCAGTGCAGCACAGTATCACTAACCATCAACGAAATGCAGTACATCTCCGAACTCTACGATGGCTGTTTATGCGCAAAATGTTTGGCCGAGTTGCAAGAAGAATATCAAGCCTCTTAAGCAAATTTTTTATTGCTATAAGAAAAACAACGTCAGCAGCTTTTGGCTTTCTCCTGTCCCGCTTTCCCTCCAAGCACCCGAAAAGGGTGGCTTTCCGTCCAATCGGGTTTAAATTTTTACGCAACTGACGCTTCGGGCGCACCCGCTCCGAGCAAAACCTATAACAATCGTCAAAAAGTGTTCAGTAAAAACGAAAACATGTAGCAGAAAATATTCATCCTTTTGCAGATAAAAAAGGACGCTTTTTAAGCCGTTTTTTTACGAAACATTGTTTTAAAAAACGCACTAACTTGTGGGCGTTCGGATGGCTGTTTTTGGTCGTTTTCAGACCTTGAGTTAAGCGATTTACAGAAATGTCAAGTGCAGATGACATTTTGCTAATCTATCCCCTCGGCGACACTAAAGAGCCTTAGCTGACGTAAAAATATTCTTTTCGAAAAGAGCAAAAAAGTTGGCATTGCGCACATAATTTGTTATCGATTGGCAGCTTGATGAATGGTTCATTAGGTGTTAAAACAAACAAATTAAAGTTATGGAGACGCTCATCTCAAATTATTGGTTCATTTTAGTAGCAGTATTGTGTATCGTTTTATACAAATACATTTTGCGGTTTTTATTCGGAATGGTCATCGTTCCGGAAGACCGAATTGGCTTGATAACGAAAAAGTTCGTGTTATTTGGCGCAGACAAAGAATTACCTGACGGACGCATTATTGCCCTTAAAGGAGAAGCCGGTTTTCAAGCAAAAACGCTTGCACCCGGTTTGTATTTCGGTATGTGGTTTTGGCAATATAATGTAACTATGGAACAGTTCACCATTATCCCCGAAGGGAAAATCGGACTTATCATGGCTAAAGACGGTATGGAAATTCCAACCGGAAATATATTGGGGCGACGCGTAGAATCAGACAATTTTCAGGATGCAATAAAATTCCTCGAAAATGGTGGTCAACGTGGTAGACAAACGGGGTTTATTACCTCTGGTTCGTATCGTATCAATACCATGTTGTTTCAAGTATCCGTTACCGATATGATTCGTATCAACGAAAGTATGTTAGGGGTGGTGACTACCTTAGATGGAGCACCCATCGAAGCCAACCAAATTGCCGGTAAAGTAGTAGAAGGACACAACAATTTTCAAGATTTCGACGCATTTGTATGTGCCGGAGGAAATCGGGGTTTGCAGCCACAAGTGGTACTAGCAGGATCCTACAATTTAAATCCTTGGGCCATTCAGTTAGAAGAAATTCCGATGACAGAAATCCCAATTGGTTATGTAGGCGTTGTAATTTCATTTATTGGTCAAGATGGAAACGACTTAACGGGTGCCGACTTTAAACACGGTAACATTGTAGCCCGTGGATCGAAAGGTGTTTGGTTAGAACCGCTCGGCCCAGGAAAATATCCAATAAACAAATACACGATGCGTGTAGAGCTCGTTCCTACTACCAACTTGGTGTTAAATTGGGCCTCAGCGCGTAGTGAAGCACATAATTTGGATAAGAATTTAAGTACCATTACGGTGCGTTCAAAAGATGGTTTCCCGTTTAATTTAGATGTTTCACAAATTATTCACGTGCCAACTACCGAAGCACCAAAAGTAATTGCACGCTTTGGAAACATGGTAAATTTGGTGTCGCAAGTATTGGAACCAACCATTGGTAACTATTTTCGTAATTCGGCACAAGGAAGTGATGTAATTGCGTTTTTAAGCACACGTAAAGAACGTCAAGAATCGGCTAAAGAACATATTCGCAAAGTACTTGATGAGTACAACGTAAATGCCGTAGATACGTTAATTGGCGATATTGTACCTCCGGAATCGTTAATGAAGACTTTAACCGATCGTAAAATAGCAGAAGAGCAAAAAGTAACGTACGAAACCCAAAAGCAAGCGCAAGAAACACGTCAGGGAATGGAAAAAGAAACCGCCATTGCTGATATGCAGAAAGACATTGTAAAAGCACAACAAAGTGTCGAAATTGCAGAGCGTACAGCGAGTGCAACGGTAAAAAAATCAGAAGGCGATGCAGCAGGCGTAAAATTAGCAGTAGGAGCAGAAGCCGAAGCAACCAAAGCACGTGCCCAAGCAGATTCTGAAGCCATTAAGTTACGTGCATCGGCCGAAGCAGAACAAATTGCCTTAACCGGTTCGGCAGAAGCTGGAAAAATTTTGGCTATTGGTAAATCAACCGCTGAGGCCTATGAATTGGCCGTTCAAGCTTTGGGAGGAGAGAACTTTACACGCTATAAAATTACCGAAGAGTTATCGAAAGGTAATGTGAAGCTAATTCCTGATGTCTTAATTGGTGGGAACGGGAACAACGGCGGAACTGCTATGGACGGCTTGTTAGGGCTGAAATTAATGGAATTAATGGATCCTGAGAAAGGGGTTAGCGCTACGCATGAAGCTCAAGGAGGAAGTACAATCCAAAAACCTGAGTAACTATCAAATTCCTTGTAAATAAAAATGGCCTCTATGAAAATCGAGGCCATTTTTTTATAATTTGAATCTTAGGATTTTTTGTTCAATGTTATAGCCGTTTACATCGCGTAAAACAAGCGCCGATGCAGCGTATGTTCCTACAACCTTAAAGGTCTTCTGGTAAAAGTAAGTACACGTTGAAGCAAGACTTTTATGGCTTATCTAAAAAGTCGTACGTATGATAAGGAGTGTAGAGAATTATTTTCTCTACAACAATGTGAATCATAATTATGCTAAATCCTTAACAAGAATCGTTATTTTTGCGTAAATAATACGCATATATAATGGAATTAAAGCAGGATATAAAAATTGCTGTAGACGCAATTGTTTTTGGTTATGCCGATGGTGAATTGAGCATATTACTCATAAAACAAAAGTACGGTGATTTGAAAAATCAATGGGCTTTAGTTGGTGGCTTTGTTCAAGATAATGAGTCTTTATATGCCGCCGTTAATAGAGAATTAAAGGAAGAAACGGGCGTACAGGTTAATTATCTAGAGCAGCTTTACACATTTGGAGATGACATCAATCGTGATCCTCGTTTCAGGGTAATTTCTGTAGCTTATTTTGCATTGGTAAATTCCACGAAACTGATACTAAAAGCTGATAGTGATGCAGAAGAAGCACAATGGTTTTCAATAAATGAATTACCTGCCTTAGCATTTGATCATGATGCAATTATAAAAACTGCCTTAAAAAGACTTCAAAGTAAACTTACGTATCAGCCAATCGGGTTTGATTTACTTCCAAAAGAGTTTTTATTTTCTGAGTTAGAAAATCTGTATTGTACCATTTTAGAAAGAGAAATTGATCGAAGGAATTTTCGTAAAAAGATTTTAAGTTTTGGTATAGTTGATGAGTTGGAAAAATTTGGAAATAAAAAAAATGGGCGGCCTGCTAAATTATTTTCGTTTAATGGTTTGAAATATAACGAGTTAAAGGAGGGTGGTTTTCTGTTTGAAGTATAATTTGCGTATTTTTTACGCAAAAAAAATTGTATAATTGAAGTATTAATGTAGTTTTGTGTAAAAATTACGCAAAAGTTATGATTTTAAATTTAGATAAAAATTTTAAGCCATTAGATGGCGAAGAAATACAATTCGAAAGTTTTATATTTTCAGGTGGAGAGCCTCATATTAAAATAAATCCTGCTTTTAATATCTCACAACCTATAACGGTGACACATCGTTTAAACTCTTTCAACGATCTAGGTTTGTTGTGTCTTGCTGTAGATGCATTAAAAAGGATGGATGCAAAGCTAGGAACACTCGTAATTCCTTATTTTCCTGCTGCCAGACAAGATAGGGTTATGATAAAAGGAGAACCTTTATCGGTGAAAGTTTATGCAACCATCATAAATGAATTTCAATTTGAAAAGGTTTTGATTTTTGATGCGCATTCTGAAGTTACGGCCGCGGTTTTAAATAATTGCGAAGTTGTAACCAATCATAAATTTATCGAAAAGGTATGTAAAGAAATCGGGAATGATGTTTTGCTTATTTCGCCAGATGGAGGTGCTTTAAAGAAAATATATAAAGTATCAGAATACTTAGGCGGCGTAGAAGTTATTGAATGCAGCAAAAGTAGGGATGTGAAAACAGGGAAATTAACTGGTTTTAAAGTTTATGCCGATGATTTGCAAGGAAAAGACTGTTTAATTGTAGATGATATTTGCGACGGTGGTGGAACTTTTATCGGCTTAGCCGAAGAGTTAAAAAACAAAAATGCAGGTAAACTTTATTTAGCCGTAAGCCATGGTATTTTTAGTAAAGGATTTGAAAATTTAAAATGTTTTGAGCGAATCTTTACCACAAATTCATTTAAAAATATGCAAAGCGATTACTTGACTCAAATAAATCTAGCAGATGGAATTTTATCGTAATGGATAGAAGTATGATGCTAGAATTTGGGCAATTGTTTGAAAGAAAATAAAATAACGTTTGACGCGTTGAAGAAAAATCCTCCCTGTTATAAATCAAATGTTTAAAGCAAGTATTTGGTGATTTAAATAATCCAATATTAACAGTTAAAAGAAAAAATGTATGAACCCTTTATTATTAACAGACGGTTATAAAGTTGATCATAGGAGACAATATCCAAATGGAACCACCTTGGTTTACTCCAATTGGACCCCGCGCAAAAGTAGAATTGATGGAATAGAAGACGTAGTCTTTTTTGGATTGCAATATTTTATCAAGAAATATATTTTAGAAGATTTTCAAACGTATTTTTTTAATCAGCCAAAAGAAAAGGTAGTTGCCGAATATAGCAGAAGGATTAATAATTACTTAGGGGAGAACCAGGTTGGTACAAAGCATATTGAAAATTTGCATGATTTGGGTTATATACCTATGGTATTTAAAGCATTGCCCGAAGGAGCAAGTGTTCCAGTAAGGGTTCCTATGTTTACAATGTACAATACCCTTCCTGAGTTCTTCTGGCTTACCAATTATTTTGAAACCTTGGTTTCGGCTATTGTGTGGATGCCTTGTACATCCGCAACAATTGCGAAGCAATACCGCAAAGTATTGGATAAATATGCATCTCAAACCTCATCAACCCCCGAATTTGTAGATTGGCAAGGACATGATTTTTCGATGCGAGGAATTGCAGGAATTGAAGCCGGTGTTTGTTCAGCAAGTGCGCATCTTTTAAGTTTTACGGGTACGGACACAATTCCCGCAATTGATTTATTAGAACGCTATTATAACGCAAATTCTGATTTAGAGCTTATTGGTGGTTCTGTTTCGGCCACAGAGCACAGTGTTATGTGCATGGGCACTATTGAAGATGAAATAGGAACCTTTAGAAGGTTGATTTGCGAAGTGTATCCAAAAGGGATTGTTTCCATCGTTTCTGATACCTGGGATTTGTGGAAAGTGCTTACAGAATATTTGCCAAAATTAAAGCAAGAAGTTTTAGGCAGAGAGGGCAAAGTGGTTATTAGACCTGATAGTGGTGATCCGGTTGATATAATTTGTGGTAATCCGGCAGGAAAAAATAGCAAAGAGCAAAAGGGAGTTGTTGAATTGCTTTGGGAAACTTTTGGTGGGCACGTGAATGAAAAAGGCTTTAAGGAACTAGATCCTCATATCGGCGCTATTTATGGCGATAGTATAACCGTTTCAAGAGCAACTGCCATTTGTGAACGACTAAAAGAAAAAGGATTTGCCTCAACCAATGTAGTTTTAGGCATTGGCTCCTACACCTATCAATACAATACGAGAGATACATTTGGTTTTGCCATGAAGGCTACCTACGGAGAAGTTAATGGTGTAGGTAGAGAAATTTTTAAAGATCCAATCACAGATGATGGAACAAAGAAATCAGCAAAAGGTTTGATGAAAATTATATTGGAGAACGGTACCTACAAATTAGTCGATCAAGTAAGCTGGGAAGAGGAAAAGAAAGGCGAACTTAAAGAGGTTTTTAGAGATGGAAAACTGCTCGTGGATCAAAGCTTAGCTAAAATTAGAGCACGCTTAAAAAGATCAATTTCTAGTCTGGTTTAGATGATATTGCAATCAAAACCGAAGTTTTTTTAGTTTTCTTTTGTCTTTCAGCTTTAGTAATCTTGGCTATAGTGGATTGATAAACGAAGGTTGAAATTACTTGCTATTGCTGCGTTTCAAATAAAAAGTATTATACAATTATGCCTCTCTTCTTTTAAACAAAATAGTAACTTTGCAGCAGAATTTAGCTATTCATTCAACCTGTAATTTAATAAAATGAGGAAAGTAAAAGTAGGTATGGTGCAAATGACCTGTACCAAAGATAAGCAAGAGAATTTAGATAAAGCCATTGTTAAAGTACGCGATGCAGCTGCTAAAGGAGCGCAAATTGTTTGTTTACAAGAGCTTTTTACTTCGCTTTACTTTTGCGACGTAGAAGATTACGATAATTTTGATTTAGCGGAAGCTATTCCCGGTCCTTCAACCGATGCTCTGCAAGTAGTAGCAAAGGAATTGGGTGTAGTAATTATTGCATCTTTATTTGAGAAACGTGCCGAGGGTTTATACCACAATACTACAGCAGTGCTAGATGCTGATGGTAGTTATTTAGGTAAATACCGAAAAATGCATATCCCAGATGATCCGGCTTATTATGAAAAATTTTATTTTACACCTGGCGATTTAGGTTATAAAGTTTTTGATACCAAGTTTGCTAAAATTGGTATTTTAATTTGTTGGGATCAATGGTACCCAGAAGCGTCGAGAATTACCGCTTTAATGGGAGCTGAAATTATGTTCTATCCAACCGCTATTGGTTGGGCAACCGATCAAGATGAGGAAACGAATAAAGATCAGTACAATGCTTGGCAAACGATTCAGCGTTCACATGCAGTGGCCAACGGTGTTCCGGTTGTGAGTGTGAACCGCGTTGGTTTTGAGCAAGATGGTGCTATGAAATTCTGGGGTGGAAGTTTTGCTACCAATGCTCAGGGTAGATTGCTTTATTTAGCCTCGCATGATGAGGAAGAAACTGAAGTGGTAGAATTAGATATGCAAGAATCAGACTTTTTCCGCAAGCACTGGCCCTTTCTGCGCGATAGGAGAATTGATAGCTATCAACCCATTACGAAAAGATATATTGATGGAGATTAATTGATTTCTCATTAGAAAAGTTGAAGGAGCTGGAAAGGCGGAAGTGAAGGCCGCCTAAATACATTTAGCCCCGACTTTGCGGACCTCCGACTTTCGGACTATATATTTGTCTTCGGACTTTCGGATGCCCGACTTCCGGACTATATTTACTAAAAAAATAAAAAATGTCAAATTTTCCTCCAAGAAAAGAATTAGATATTAATCAATTCGATTATTCGCCAAAGAAGCAAGGATATTCATTCCCTGCTGAATGGGCAAAGCATGAAGCAACCTGGTTAAGTTGGCCGCACAAAGAAGAAAGCTGGCCAGGGAAAATTGAAACAATCTACGAACCATACTGTCAATTTATTAAAGCCGTTGCAGTAGGAGAGAAGGTTCGTATCAACGTGAAAGACGAAGAAATGAAAGCTTTCGTACTTTCGGAACTGGAAAAAGTAGATGCGGATTTAAATCAGGTTGAATTCTATTTTAATCAAACGAACGATGCTTGGTGCCGAGATCATGGACCTGCGTATCTTGTAAAAGATAACGAGAAAGCTATTGTTGATTGGGGCTACAATGCATGGGGTGGAAAATATCCTCCCTTTGATTTAGACGATGTTGTTCCTACAAAAATTGCCAAGCACTTTAGTTTACCTTTATTTCTACCTGATATTGTAATGGAAGGGGGCTCGGTTGAGTTTAATGGGGCTGGTACTATTTTAACAACTACAGCTTGTTTGTTAAACGAAAACCGTAATCCACATTTAAGTAAAGAGCAGATTGAACAATACTTGCTTGAATATTATGGACAAGAGCAGGTGTTGTGGTTAGGAGACGGTATTGTTGGCGATGATACCGATGGGCACATTGACGATATTACCCGTTTTGTGAATGAGGATACGGTGTTAACGGTCGTGGAAAGTAATCCTGAAGACGAGAACTATGCCCTTTTACAGGAAAATTTGGAGGCTTTAAAACAAATGAAGCTGAAAGATGGTCGTTCATTAAAAATTGTAGAATTGCCAATGCCATCAGCCGTAATTTACGAGGATACACGTTTACCGGCATCGTATGCTAATTTTTACATTGCAAATGCGGCGGTCATTGTACCCATTTTTAACGATGCGAACGACCAAAAAGCGTTGGATATTATTCAAGGATGTTTCCCTGATAGGAAAGTAATCGGGATTAATTCTGTTGATATTATTTGGGGCTTGGGAAGTTTCCACTGCTTAAGTCAACAAGAACCTGCGCTTTAAAACCTTAAGGTTTTCAACTGATGAATTGATTTGCAATTCGTCAATTAGTAGTAACTTTACACAGAATAAATTAACCAAAATATAAAAAGTCTCTAAAAGGAGATTTAGAAAATATGAAATTATTAGAAGGAAAAACCGCATTAGTTACGGGAGCATCAAAAGGAATTGGACGTAAAATAGCTGAAAAATTTGCTGAGCAAGGGGCTAATGTTGCATTCACTTATTTATCATCAGTAGAAAAAGGTCAAGCTTTAGAACAAGAATTGCAAAGTTTTGGCACAAAAGTAAAAGGCTATCGTTCAGATGCTTCGAAATTTGATGAAGCAGAACAATTGATTAATGATATTGTAGCTGACTTTGGTTCAATTGATATTGTAGTGAACAATGCTGGAATTACAAAAGATGGGTTGTTAATGCGCATGAGTGAAGAGAATTGGGATGATGTAATCAATGTGAATTTAAAATCGATCTTTAACGTTACCAAAGCGGCTTCAAAAGTAATGATGAAAGCACGTAAAGGTGTTTTTATTAACATGAGTTCGGTGGTGGGTGTTCAAGGAAATGCCGGTCAAGCGAATTATGCTGCATCTAAAGCTGGGATTATTGGTTTTACGAAATCGGTGGCAAAAGAATTGGGTTCGCGAAACATTCGTGCCAATGTAGTAGCTCCAGGTTTTATTAAAACAGAAATGACAGAGGTATTAGACCCTGCAGTTGTTGCTGGTTGGGAAAAAGATATTCCACTAAAACGTGCTGGCGAAACAGAGGATATTGCAAATGTATGCGTGTTTTTAGCATCGGATATGAGTGCTTATGTAACTGGCCAAACCTTATCGGTTTGCGGCGGTATGTTATAGGTTTTTAAAACATTAAAATATAGAGCGTAAGATTTTTTAGTCTTACGCTTTTTTTATTTCATTTTTTTGATAAATGTGTAATAAATTAGTCTTTTTTGTTGTGATAATTTCGGCTATTTGCGTAATTTAACACCGTATAATGATCATCTTCAGATTAAATTAAGCCGAACCTTTATTAGATACTATGGCTCTTGAAAATAAGGTAATATTCGTACTAGCTAATACACGTTTTGATGGTGAAATTCAAGCTACATCCTTATTTATAGCTCGAAATTTAGCCAAAAAAAACAAAGTATTCTTTATTGATCATCCATTTACAATCAAAGATTACTTAAAATATCGTGGGACAGCTATTTTAGGGAAACGCCGAGAAAAATTTTCATTTTTTTCAGATGGCGTATTGGATACGGAGTTACCTAATTTTAGCGTGGTGGTAACGCCTCCTGTTTTACCCATTAATTTTTTGCCAAACGGTTTTCTTTATCGATCGATGCTCCGTGTAAATGAGTGGTTGCTGAGCAATAGAATTAATAAAATCATCAAAAGGGAAAAAATTAAAGAGTTTATCTACTTCAACTCTTTTAACTTTCATTTTCCTAATCTGGCAAAATACATTAAACCCCGCTTAATGATTTATCATTGTGTAGACCCCATGATTATTCCATACGATAAAAAACATGGAATACAATCGGAGCGGGAATTGGTAGAAAAAAGCGATGTCGTAATTTGTACCAGTGAAGCACTGTATGAGGAAAAAATGCTTCAAAATAAGCAAACCTATTTTGTGCCAAATGCGGCTGATGCAAGGTTGTCTATCGCAAATTCAGTTGTTTCCTCCTTTATTTCCAAAAAAATAGCCCCTTTTCATAAGCCCATTGTTGGGTATTTGGGAACGGTTGAGCGTCGCATAGATTATCATTTGTTGCATGAGCTGAGTAGCCTTCATCCGGAAATGAATTTTATTTTGGCAGGGCCGATAAGCGATGAGTTTGTGCCGAACGCATTAAAGACCGAAAAGAATATTCACTTTTTAGGAGCCGTGCCTTACACCGAAGTGGGCGCATTAATTGCAAGTTTTGATGTGGCGATCATTCCTTTTAAGAAAGATGAAGTTAGTTCCACCATTTTTCCGATTAAATTGTTCGAATATTTAAGTGCAGGAAAGCCGGTTGTTTCGAGTAATTTTAATCCTGATCTTAAAAAAATTACAGGCGAACTAGTTGAATACGCTGATGATGTACACTCATTTTCAGAGGCCTTGAGCAAAGCGCTGGCAAATGATACGGACGATAAAATAGAGCAGCGTAAGGCTTTAGCTAAGGAAAACACCTGGGAAAAAAGAACGAAACAAATAGAACAGATTATTGAGCACCATTTATAATTGTCTTTCTTGAAAAATACGGGTGCTACTTGCGCGAGTATGCTCCGTTCGATTTTAGAATAACCGCTGGAATTTTATGTTTTTCGAAATAAGCATAACCCGGTTCCAATGTTTTCCAAAAGTTTGTTAAAGAAGGATAGTCATCAGCGTATTTTTTCATGTTTGCGGATGTCATTTTGAAGGGAAAAATCTGCACGGGGATTTTTTCTTGCCCTCCATTTCGTGCTTCCACTGCCAATACATACATCTCTTTAATCTTTTCATCGGTTAGGGGAATACAGCCAACGGTTACACAATCTCCATGGATGTAAATGTCACTACCTGGGCTTTGGTTTTTTCCCGTTCTAACTAAATCGACCGCATTTGGATAATCAATCCCCAAGGATAGATAAAATGAACTCATGGGATTAAAAACATTGATGGAATAGAATCCTTCTGGGGTTTGTAAATCGCCTTCTTTTATTTTTGGCCCTAACGTTCCGGAGTGCTCGCAGAAATCGTAGGTTCTAAACAGTGAATATTTTTTGTCGGTGTTGTTTTTTAACCAAATTTCTAATTTTCCTTCAGCTTTGTAGGCATTTATAAGAAGCGAAAAAGGAGCAATGAAGTTTTGTTTCGTTAACGATTTTTGTAGTTCATCCCACTTTTCTGAATAGGCAGTTCGCACGCGTTCAAACTTAAGTTGCTCTTTTTTAAAGGTGTTTTGAGCTTTCGCCATAGAAGAAAATGCAAGTAAAGAAAATAAATAGATAAATTTCATAAGTGTATTGCTTTGGCTAAAACTAGTAATTTAATTGGGATCTCAGAATATACAGAATAAAAGAGAGTTTTTGTGTATTTGGTGTTTCAGGGGCTATTGTTTTTTTTGCCACGGAATCTCAGAGTACACAGAATAAAAATGGAATTTCTGTGTATTTGGTGTTTCAGGGGCTATTGTTTTTTTTGCCACGGAATCTCAGAATACACAGAATAAAAATGGAATTTCTGTGTATTTGGTGTTTCAGTGGCTATTATTTTTTGCCACGGAATCTCAGAATACACAGAATAAAAATGGAATTTCTGTGTATTTGGTGTTTCAGTGGCTATTATTTTTTGTTTTGCCCACGAAGCTGCAAAACATCACAATAAAAAGACCGTTCCGTGTCTTCCATAGCGATTTCAAAAATAAACCACATTCTCTTGAAAAAACACACAAAATTAGCATCTTTATAATGTATGAACAGTTTCTTTTCTGGTACTTCCATTTTATCGTTTTTAGCATGTGTGGTTTTAGGTGTTTTATATGCCTGGCTATTGTATGGGACTAATAAAAATTTAGAAAAGAAACTGCGTTATAGCTTAATTCTTTTACGGGTTTTAGTGGTGACGCTGCTTAGTTGGTTGCTGGTTGCTCCTTTAGTAAAGACATTAAATTATACGGTTGATAAGCCCATCATCATCATTGGGCAGGATAATTCACTATCGGTAGAGCAAATAAAACCCGCAAATTTTAACCAGGAAGAGTATGAGAAGAATCTTAAAGCCTTGCAAGCTAAATTGGAGGAGAAGTACGAAGTTCGGACCTATCATTTTGGTGAAAAAATAGGAGAGGGTTTCAATTTTACCAACTCCGCTAAATTAACCAATGCTGCGGCTTTTATTCAAAAGATAAAAGATGAGTATGTGAACAGAAATGTTGGAGGTATTGTTATCGCTAGTGACGGGATTTTTAATCGGGGTGGTAATCCGTTGTATAAATTAAATGATTTAAAATCAACTGTTTATACGATTGCGTTGGGCGACACCCTACCCAAACGTGATTTGCTTATTTCGAATATTAATTACAACAATATTGTTTATTTAGACGACGATTTTACCATTGAACTACAGGCGCAAGCCTTTCAGAGTGCTGCTGAGAATTTTGCCATTCGCGTAGCGCAAAATGGAGCAAAAGTGGCTGAACTAAATAGCCGCATTGAAGGAAATAATTTCGTCAAAAATATACCTATTAAGCTACATGCGGGAAAAGTGGGTGTTCAGAAATTTACGGTCCAGTTATCGGAACTAAAGAATGAAATTACCACTAAAAATAATTCTCAAACGTTTTATGTGGAGGTTATTGATGGCCGCGAAAAAGTACTACTAGCAGCGGCAGCTCCTCATCCCGATTTAGGGGTTCTAAAAGAAGCTATTTCGCTCAATAAACATTACGAAGCAAGCTTGGTGTTGGGCGATGAACTCAATACGGTTAATCCCGCTAAATACGATTTAGTTATTCTTTATCAGTTGCCTGATTATCAAAATGTATCAAAAAATTTGCTTCAAAAGGTACTGGAGATGAAGAAACCGGTGTGGTATATTTTGGGCGCTCAAAGCAATATTAATGCCTTTAATCAGATTCAAAATCAAGTAAATTTAGCATCGGCTACGGGCAGTATGCAGGAGGTATATCCGAATTTAGCTGCCGGTTTTACCAGTTTTAATCTCCAAGAGGATGAAGTGAAAAGTATTCCTTTGCTCGATCCATTGCTTATGCCATTTGGTAAATTAACAGTAAACACCAATGTAACTTCCATCTTTAATCAACGGATTGGAAAAGTAAATACCGAGATGCCACTCTTGTTTTTTACCACCGAAAATGGAAATAAAACGGGGTATTTATTGGGAGAAGGCTTATGGCGTTGGAAATTATCGGAAGCGGAAAATGAAAATCAAACGGGTTTTGTGAACAGTTTAATCGCTAAAACGGTTCAATATCTTGCAGTAAAAGACGACAAACGGAGGTTTAAAGTATTTGCCTCTGCATCGGCTTACGATGAAAACGAAAGGGTGCAGTTGAATGCCATGTTATACAATGAAAGTTACCAAGCCGTAAACGATTCAGAAGTAAAATTAGCGCTTAAAAACGACGCAGGAAAGGTGTTTAATTACGTGTTTTCCAAAACAGAAAATGGCTATAGTCTAGATGCGGGCACACTTCCCGTTGGGAATTATACCTATATTGCAAATACCGTTTTGGGGAAAGATACCTTTACAGCACAGGGTAGTTTTTATGTAACGGCTTTGGTGGCTGAATTTCAGCAAACCACCGCCAATCATCAATTATTAAATACCATGAGCCAGCAAAGCAAGGGCAAAATGTTTATGCCAAGTAATTTACTGCGTATAGCCGATGAGATGATACAAAATGAGAGTATCAAAACCATTCGTTACGAGGACCGAAAATATGATACCTTGATTAATATGAAATGGATTTTTGCCTTACTCATTATTTTGCTTAGCACGGAGTGGTTTTTACGAAAACGAAATGGGGAAGTTTAGTGTAGATTCTTGATTTTTTCTGACTTGTTAATTTATCTTTAGCGCGTTATGACCATTAGTACATCAGAAGTAATAGAAATTTTGGGAACAATTTCCTTTGCTATTTCAGGGACCTTTGCTGCTATGCAAAAGCGATTGGATCCCTTTGGTGTTTTAATTATTGCCTTTGTTACATCCATTGGAGGAGGAACCGTTCGCGATTTGCTTTTAGGCGATACACCGGTGGCTTGGATGCGAAATGTAGAGAGTTGTTTGTTAATACTTTTTACCTCGTTGGCAACCATCTTTTTTAAAACGCACGTGAAAAAGTTTAAAGTAACTTTATTCCTTTTTGATAGTTTAGGGCTTGGCTTGTTTACTGTTCTGGGTATACAAAAAGGTATGAATTTTGGGTTGAGTCCGGGGATGTGTGTGGCCTTGGGGACCATTACTGGCTGTTTCGGAGGAATTATTCGTGATACGCTTTTAAACACAATTCCACTAGTATTTAGAACAGAAATTTATGCTTCGGCTTGCATCGTAGGCGGTGCGTTGTATTTCGGACTTTTAGCCCTCAATTTAGATGTTGTGGTAGCAAAATTAATCGTGATTGCTTTTATTTTCGTGTTCAGGATTATTGTTGTACGGTTTAAAATAACACTTCCCAAGTTTACGTATTGATGTAAGGGAAGTCAGGAAAGTCCGAAAGTCGGAAGTTAGGGGGCGAAAGTCTGTAGGAGCAAAAAGGTACTTAGTGAGACTAAATTGCTCTTCCTAAGACCAAATTGCTGTTCAGAGCTACAAAAAGGTACTTCTGAAGTATTTAAAATGAAATCGTTTGGTCAAAAAGGTACTTCTGAGGTATTTAAAATGAAATCGTTTGGTCGAAAAGGTACTTCATAACCTGAGTTCGACAATTTTTCACCTGTCTTATTCTTATTTAATATGTTGATTTTAAATATAATGTAGTTGGATAATACCCTTATTTTGAGAAGATTTTTTTCTAAATAGTAGGCGTTCGGAAATTGTATTTTTAATAATTAATATGCATTTGAGTTGTTGTCATCCCCTTGCCCCCTTCAAAGGGGGACACCGACAAAACGCCTAGGATGTGTACGTTTTTTGTTTGGACGCTGGCTATTTCCCCTTTTGAAGGGGGCAGGGGGATGATTTTTTAGTACATTCTCGAAAGGCAATTTCATAGACATTCGAAAATTTTATTGTAACTAATAATCGAGTTCAGGTTCATAAGTCCGAAATTCGGGGAGTCAAGAGTCTGGGGTATGGTGATAATTATGTAGTCGGGAAGCTAGAGGTCGGAAAGTTTGGAAGTACGGAGGTGCATTCAATTCGCTCGTATCTTGCTTCGGAGGGATGACTTGTTTCATCAGAACCTTTGCTAGGAGTTACCCAATTTTGCCAGTATAAACCTGATAGGAGTGAGCATGAAGCCCTTTTCGGGCGAAATAAAGCGTATAGCAGGACTGCAGTTAGCGATATTGTACTGCAATTGATTTACAAAAAAACTAGCTTATTTTTTATCCTCGTGGATTATTACATAAATATCCTCGTTATCTTTTTTCATGAAGTATTTTTCACGCGCAAACTTTTCGGCCGTATTTAAGTTGGTGTTTAGCTCGTTTAAATCTTTTTTAACCTGGGCGATTTCTTTTTCGTAATAGTCTTTTTCCTCTTGCAATTTGTGTGCCTGACTGCGGTATTCGTATTGCGAAACGACGTCGTTTTTGTCGAAAAATAACATCCAAAGCGCAAAAGCCACCGTGGCTAAGAAGTATTTATTGCGGAAAAGGTCTATTAAACGTTTCATGAATTCAAATATAGATAATTTTAAATAATTTGCATCAAATTAATAATCAACAGTACCTGTATGAGAATTACGCTTCTAGCCTATAAATTGTGTTTATTTTTGTCATTTGCCTTGCTAAGTATTTCTGTACATGCGCAGGTTTTTAATTCGGTGAAGCAAATTGCCGAACGGAGGGTGCCTTGGCTCGCAAAATCATTGGTTTTTAATGTAATTGAGCCAGAAAATGGTATGGATATATTTGAATTATCTACAAAAAATAACAAGGTGTACATTGCGGCATCGGGTAGTAATGCTGCTGCTCAAGCACTGGGTTGGTACTTAAAATATTATTGTCAGCGGAGTATGTCGCATTTTGGCGATAACCTGGAGGCTCCAAAGCAGTTGCCTCAAATTAAAGATAAAATAAGAATTTCTGCAGCATTTGAATACCGTTATGCCTTAAATTATTGCACGGTTAGTTATTCTATGAGCTATTACCGGTGGAAAGATTGGGAGCGGGAGTTAGATTGGATGGCTTTAAACGGCGTAAATTTAATGCTGGCGCCCATTGGGGTTGAGGCTATTTGGCAAAATACGTTAAAACAAATGGGGTATAGTGCAACTGAAATTTCCGATTTTATTGCTGCGCCTACCTTTGGTGCGTGGTGGTTAATGGGGAATTTAGAAGGATGGGGTGGTCGGGTTAGTCAAGATATTATTAACCAGCAAGTTGCTTTGCAGAGGAATATCCTGATAAGGGCGAAATCTTTAGGCATTGAACCGGTTCTGCAAGGCTTTTATGGCATGGTGCCAACCAGTTTAAAAAATAAATTTCAGGTAAAGGTAATACCACAAGGAGCATGGGCAGGTGGTTTTCAACGCCCCGATTTTTTAACGCCTACCGATCCTTTTTTTGAGAAATTGGCGCAAATTTATTATGCAGAAACGAAAAAACTATATGGAAATGATTGGAAGTTTTTTGGTGGCGATCCCTTTCATGAAGGTGGAAGTTCTAAAGGTGTTGATGTGAAGGAATCGGCTGCTATCATTCAAAAATTAATGCAAAGCAGTTTCCCGAAAAGCACCTGGGTTTTACAAGGCTGGCAGGCAAATCCAAGTAAGGACTTGCTTAGTGCTTTAGATAAAAATAAAACACTGGTAATTGAGCTTTTTGGTGAAAATACCAATAATTGGGAAAGACGGGATGGGTATAATGCAACGCCTTTTGTTTGGAGCAATGTGAGCAATTTTGGCGAAAAAAATGGTATTTACGGTAAGTTGCAAAGATTTTCGGATGAAGTTTACCGAGCAAAGAACAGCAAATATGCGCCTTATTTAAAGGGGGTGGGGATTATTCCGGAGGGTATTTACAATAATCCGGTAAATTTCGATTTGATGTTGGAATTAGCTTGGCATAGCGATAAAATAGCGGTTAGCGATTGGATTAAGAACTATGCTACGTATCGATACGGTAAAACAAATCAATCGGTTGAGCAGGCTTGGCTTGGCTTCTTGCAAACGGCTTATAGCAGTCCGAATGTACCGCAAGAGGGGCCATCAGAATCGATCTTTTGCGCCCGTCCGGATACGCTTATAAAGGCTGTTTCATCTTGGGGAACGAGAAAAAGAAATTACGATATCCTTAAGTTCAAATCTTTTGTGGCCGATTTTTGTGTTGCGGCACCACAGTTTAAAAATAGTGAAACCTATCAGGTAGATCGATTAGATTTTGTTCGCCAGGTTTTGGCAAATAGTGCCGATGAGGTGTATGCCAATATGGTTAAGTCGATTCAAGCAAAGAATGAAAGCGAATTTTTAAAATACAGCAAGTTGTTTAAAAAAATGCTGCTGCAGCAAGATTCTTTATTGGCAAACCATAAACTTTTTACTTTAAATAACTGGTTAGTTGCGGCACAGAATTTTGCCAAAACGGCATCGGATAAAAGCCTGACTTTAAAAAATGCAAAGACTCAAATTACGTATTGGGGACCTGATACTAATCCGAACACCAATCTTCACGAGTATGCAAACAAAGAATGGAACGGCATTTTAGGAAGCTTATATTTATCGCGTTGGAACGTGTTTGAAAGCTATTGGTTAGCCAAAATAAAAGGTGAAAATATAGCCAAACCTGATTATTATAAAATGGAAAAGGATTGGACAGAAAAGAAGGATTTATATCCGCCTAAAATATTGTCTGCTACAGAATTAGACCGATTAATTGCGGAGATTCTAGAGTAGGTTTTGTGATTTTGTGTGATGGAGTATGGGGGAGGAAATTTGAGGACAAAATTATAATTTTGAATGGTCTGAAAAACAGGGAAGTGCACAATATGGTTTATGTTAAAAGTATTAGTTTAAGCAGTGTCATTGATTGGTTGCACACAACGGTTTATGTATTGGCGATGGTGGGGTATTTGAAAAACGTCAGCCCAACATTTGCACAAATGCCCAATAGAATTACAAATGTTGAGTTGCGACTGTCAACCCCACTATTGCCAATACAATGTTGTGCGTTCGTTTTTTTTTCCATTTCAATATACTTGTCCATTAAATGTATGTGTACAACATTCACAATAATGTTTCAAGTCTGTTGCTTCTAATTTAGGATTTGATAATTGCAAAATCCCGTCTTTGTCAACGTAAAGTCCTGAAAAATATGTTGCTTCTCCAAGTCTTACAAAGTCTTCCTTGTCATTCTCGTCTAATGCAACCAACCAAAATACTGGCTCCGTCTTGTCTAATCTTGATTTTGCTTCGCTAAATATTTCATTCCAATTTGAACCAACTTTTGATAGTAAAAATCTAAAAAGTGGTGTATAATCTAAACCCCTTTCTTTCTTGCCATACATTGTTCCTTTAGTTTGTTCCAAAGTCTCTTTTTTCTTGTGCCTTGAATATTTAAAGTCTCCGCCAAAAAGATGGTGTACGTTTCTTGCTTTTGTATTTACCTTTCTATAAAGTGGTTCTTTTTGATTATTTCTATTCATTTCTAATTGTTGAATTTTTGTTCATATTCAGCAATGTGTTCAGGAAATTCTTTTTCGTAAACTTCGCTGTCCAAACCAAGGATAGTTATTGTGTAATTATCAGAGTCCATTCCTTCAATATTATTTCCTATTCCAACAAGTTCAAGATTTGCAATATTATAAACTTTGAGATTTGCAATTTGCCCTGTTGAAATTAATTTGTCGTTTGGATAATCTGTTTGAATTTCAATTAAATTATCAATGCAATATTGCTTAATAAAGTCATACCCAATATTTTTTTTAGCGAAGTTTATTTGTCCAAATACAACTCCCATTGGTGGGTCGCCAAATTCTAATTTTGTCGTCCCAAGCAATTTGTCGTCAAGTAATATTTTGTAAATCTTTTCTGTCATTGCAGAATCTTTTTAAAATGACGCACAACTCCCCAATATACGAACTTTTTTAAGTTCCTTGGAGGTTGCTGTTTTTTTGAGCTATTAAATGTAAATAGTTGGTTGTTAATTTATTACGTTATTATTTTTTTTCGTTAATTATGTGTATTTTACAATTTACTATATATAATAACTGAACAAGCTATATAATATTTGCTTATAGGAAATTGGAAAAAGAATACACTAATTTGTTTGGCTGAAGATAAGAAAGAAGGAAATTTGGCCTCCGTTTAAAAAGTATTTTTACCCGTATTACAAGTTTAAAAAATGTGTTGAAATTCACTTACAAAATAGCAGGATAGTACTTTATAGCGTAGATAATCACATTCGCCCAATTACCAAAGCAATTCAGCATTCTCACTATAGACATTTAAAAAAAACATCCGAAGTTTTTAAAGCTCCGGATGTTTTGCAAACAAGTTTTTTCAACTTGTTCCTGTCTGTTTAAGGCAGAGCCTCTCTACAGAACTATTTCTTTGCGTATTTGAAATCTTTACCGATGAAACGCGCGTTTGCACCTAACTCTTCCTCAATACGTAATAATTGATTGTATTTTGCAATCCTGTCCGAACGCGAAGCCGAACCGGTTTTAATTTGACCACAGTTTAATGCAACCGCTAAATCAGCAATCGTAACATCTTCTGTTTCGCCCGAACGGTGACTCATTACCGAAGTATAACCACTGTTTTGAGCCAAGGTAACCGCATTAATAGTTTCTGTTAACGAACCAATTTGATTTACTTTCACTAAAATAGAGTTAGCAGTAGCCTCGTCAATACCACGTTGTAAACGCGTTACATTGGTTACAAATAAATCATCACCCACTAATTGTACACGGTCGCCAACTTTATCTGTTAAGGTTTTCCAACCAGCCCAATCATTCTCATCCATACCATCCTCAATCGAAATGATCGGATATTTAGCCGAAAGATCGGCTAAGTATTGTGCTTGCTCTTCGCTAGAACGAACTGCACCTTTATCGCCTTCAAATTTCGTATAATCGTATTTGCCATCTTTGTAAAACTCAGACGAAGCACAATCTAAAGCCAAGCAAATTTGCGAACCCGGTTTGTAACCAGCCGTTTCAATTGCTTTTAATACCGTTTCGATAGCATCTTCGGTACCGTCAAAAGTAGGGGCGAAACCACCTTCATCACCTACCGCAGTTGATAAACCTCTATCGTGTAAAATTTTCTTTAAGCTATGGAAAACCTCTGTACCCCAACGCAAAGCCTCCGAAAAAGAAGGAGCGCCAACAGGCATAATCATAAACTCTTGGAAAGCAATAGGAGCATCCGAGTGTGAACCACCGTTAATGATGTTCATCATTGGGATTGGTAAAGTGTTTGCATTCACACCGCCAATATAACGGTATAAAGGTTGGCCAATTTCATCAGCAGCAGCTTTTGCAACCGCTAAAGAAACCCCTAAAATAGCATTTGCACCTAAATTGCCTTTGTTTTCAGTAGCATCTAGGTCTAACATAATTTTATCGATGGTATTTTGTTCAAAAACATCCACACCTCTTAATGCCGAAGCAATTTTAGTATTTACGTTTTCAACAGCTTTCAAAACGCCTTTACCTAAATAAGTAGCTTTATCGCCATCACGTAATTCTACTGCTTCATATTGCCCAGTTGATGCACCACTTGGTACAGCTGCACGGCCAAATGCGCCTGCTTCTGTAACTACTTCTACTTCTACTGTTGGATTCCCTCTCGAATCGAGGATTTGTCTGGCATGGACATTAATAATTATGCTCATTTCTATTTATTTGATTTTTTGTTGATTACTTATGTACTTAGTGTATAAAATACAATTACTAAGTCTAAATTCAAAGTTAGGATATTTTTTAAATAAAAAAAGGGTTTTAGAGCTTAATGTTGGTAGGGATGCCGCAACTTTAATAAAGTGTTAACTTTCCTCTAACGCTACTTTTAAAACCTGCTTAAAATAATGATACTACGCAATGAATGAATGGGTGCTATTTTTTAGAAAAGCAGAAGCAGAAGTACTTGGGGTACTGTAGTCCGGCTTTTTGTTACAAGTCCTTTCCCGATGAAAAATCGGGCTACGGGCTTTTCACGTCAATCCGGTTTAGCTTACGCAGGTTCTTTTTTCTTCGGATACATCGCCCGTCGCTCCCCCAGCAGCGGGTAAAAACAAAAACAGTTGCAAAAACATTCGAATGTACACAACCGAGCATTGTTCTATTCAGTTTTGTGGTATAATTAATTTTGGTTAAAAAACCAATCACCACAAAACCAGCGATATTGTTTTTGTTTTGTGTAATGGGCTAGCGGGTAAAGCTGCCTAGCCGGATTGACAAAGGCTTTTGGATACTTTTGGCTCTCAAAAGTACCTTGCCCTACCGGAGGCTAGCAAGAGAAAAGCGCAGGCAAACCCGAATACAAGAAATACTATCCTTTTACCACAGAGCAAACAGAGTATTGTCACAGTATGCAGAGATGTATACACTTTAAAGGCTGAGTTCGACAATTTTTCACCTGTCTTACTATTGGTTAATATGTTGATTTTAAATATAATGTAGGTGGATAATACCCTTATTTCGAGAAGATTTTTTCCTAAATAGTAGGCGTTCGGAAATTGTATTTTTAATAATTAATATGCATTTGAGTTGTTGTCATCCCCCTGCTCCCTTCAAAGGGGGACACCAACAAAACGCCTAAGATGTGTACGTTTTCAGTTTGGACGCTGGCTATTTCCCCCTTTGAAGCTATCGTGTGGACAGATCTCTGTGTGTGTCCCACCCTTCTTTTGCAGCCCTAAAGTATTTTAATCCAATCCAGATCGTAGTTATCCCTGGCGTTCTTTTGCTTTCATATCCTTGCCAACCTCCCATTCTAGCTAATCCCCATACATATCTTTTCAGATCTTTATCCTTATAAGGATTCTTCTGCTTCTGGGTTTTTCCTTCAAGTCTGATTATTTGTTCTTCCATAAATAGCTGTTCCTCATCATTGAAACATGTGTGTGCATCAATCGAGAGTTCTGGTTCAGCGTATGGGGGCAGGGGGATGATTTTTTAGTACATTCTCGAAAGGCAATTTCATAGACATTCTAAAATTTTATTGTAACTAATAATCGAGTTCAGGTTTAAAGGCTCAACAAATTCAAAAATAAGCTGTTGTATTCGAGTGGAGTTACATTAAAAAAATGCTATAAAAAAAGAGGATGCCTTTTTCAAAGCATCCTCCTGTAAAATTAAAATAGTAAATATTATTTCGATTGATTTAACAACTCCGTGTTCAAACGAACATATTCTTCATTTTTGGCAGTAGTAGCCAACTCAATACCTTGTTTTGCAGTGGCTGCAGCACCTGCTTTATCGCCCATTTTTAATTGAATACGGCCTTTCCATAATTTAAACCAAGGTGCTTTCGGATCTTGCTTTTCAGCTTCGTTCATCCAACCCAAAGCGGTTTTTAAATCCTTATCATGGGTATAATAATATTGGGCAGCAGCAAAATAAGGTTTTTTATCGCCTTTCATGGCGTCATCAATATTAGCCATTACTTTATCATCAATAGAGGTTGTAATGTGAATTGCAAAAGCCGTTTTTTCCCATTGCATGGTTAGCACAGCAGCTGTTTCTAAAACCTCTGTAAATTGAAGGCTCATGGTTTCAACCAAATTTTTTAACGCAATTGGTTTCACTTTTACACGTAAAACATCGTCGCTCTCTTTGTAGCTATAAGCGCCCCATTGATTAGCGGTTTTATTAAAAATGATGGTCCATTCACTTTTACCTGGAATGCTGAATAACGCATATTCACCAGCAGGCAAATCTTTTCCTTCAATTTTAACATCGTCGGTAAATTTAATTTTGGTTGCATTGTTTGCGCCGGTGCGCCATACTTTATCAAAAGGCTCCAGGCTTCCAAAAATTTTACGACCTTTTACATTCGGTCTCGAATAGTTGATGGTTATTTTACCAAGAGCAAAATCTTGCGTAATGGTTTGTGCCGTACTTGGTTGTGGTAGCTTTAAGCCTTGTGCCCAACCCATGCTCGCCGTAGCGATTAACATCAGTACAAACAGGAGCGATTTTTTACATGTTTTCATCATTTTATTGCTTTAGTTTGGTGCTAAATTACACAATAGTTCAAAGAAAAGTGTCTTATTCGTATCCAAATTCTTAATAGAAAAGCTTACTTATTTAAGTATGTTTGTTTTCCTTATTGTTTAATCAAAATGAATAAAGAAAAGTCTCAATCCTTTGTGAATTTAAAAGCGTTAAAAAACTCTGTTAGATTATTTTCCGTAGTGATCATCCTTTTAGTAACGCATAGCGTATCGGTTGCACAGAATGGCGTAAAAGCCATCAATTGGTCTCAGTTTAAAAAGCCGGCACCTACGGATTCCAATTCCATCATACTTCGAAAAACGATCCTCAATGCAAACAGGTACATGTTAACGACTTGGTGGAATAAAATTAAGCGTTTCGATACCGTTGATGCGACAGGGTATTTAGATTTTGGCGGCTTTAGAGAGCATGCCATTCGGCCGGCTACAAGCGAAGCTTCATGTTTGGCTGTATCGCTTAAATTGGGTATTTATGATGCGCAATTTGTAGGTTATTCCAAAGAGGAGGCCTTTAAAAAACTAGCATTTCTGATTGAGTCTATTGCGCAAAAACATTTGGTCATTTCAAAGAAAGGTTGGGGAAATGAGTGGCAAAGTTCCTATTGGGCAGCTTCATTGGCTTCGGCAGCTTGGTATGTTTGGCCCGAGTTGAACGATCAAACACAAAAGAAAGTTAAGGCGGTTATTGAATATGAATCGAATCGATTAATAAACTATAAAGTGCCGTATTATAAAGATAAAAGCGGCAAAATATTGGTGCCCGGCGATACCAAGGCTGAGGAAAATGCTTGGAATTCATTTATTCTTCAACTGGCAACCGCTATGATGCCTGAGCATTCAAATTACAGTGCATGGATGCGTAAAAATCTGGAATTATTGATATCCTCATTTTCGAGACCAAGCGATGCTAATTCATCAAAAAAACTGAATGGAAAATCCTTAAGCGAATGGTTAAACGGCTCAAATTGTTTTGAAAATGGTTTGTTGGTGAATCATTTTAGGGTTCATCCCGAATATTGTGCCTCGGGTTTGTTCGAGTTTTCTCCCTTGCGCACATATCCCTTAGCAGGTCAAAAAGTACCCTTGGCAGCTGTTTTTAATTTAGAAAGTAATTACAAAGTATTTTATGAGTATGTGTTTAAAACAGGGGATACCTTACCCGATACGAAAATAAACGGTGGAAAAGTAATGGCACCAGGTGGGGTTATTTACAGCAAAGCCATTAGCGATGCAGATGATATAAGCGATTTGTACTTTCCGCAAGGAAACGATTGGGGTTATTATGGCCGGGTGAATTATGTAGCTGCTGATGCAGTTGCTAGTGTAGCTGCCAAAGATAAAAAGGTGCGCGAAAAGGCCAATTTTTGGCTAAAAATACACGCTCAAAAAGTATTAAACTGCCAAAATAGATTCGAGGATAGGCGGGTTTATGGCGCGCCGGAAGAGTCGGTTTACAAAACGCGCGAAGAAGCAGCGGCAGATCAGTTAGCTAGAGCGTATTTAGTGCGGTGGTTAAATTATCAGTCGCCAATAAAATATACCAATAGTAAAATTGATTAACTAGAAACAAGGCTCAATACATCACATATCGAGCCTGGTTGTTTTATTTTAATTCGTCCAGCACTTTAAAGAGCTTTTTATTAATGGCGTTACCGCTGTAGTTATTAATGTTAATGACAATCACATACTTGTTTCCGGCGTTGTCGGTGTGGTAACCTGCAAATGCCGAAACATCGTTTATGGTTCCGCTTTTTATTTTCATGCCGTTGTATTCGGGTAAACCTTTGTAAAAATCAGGAAACCAATTTTCTTTTTGTGCTTGGAACAATATAGAAGCCATTGCATACGGAGTAATGCGGTTTCCGGGAGATAAACCACTTCCATCAATAATGTTTAAAGCGCTTTTTTCAATTCCTTTATTCGCCCAAAAGTTAATTTCCGTTTCGGCTCCTGAACGTGTGCTAGCCTCTTTGCCCGATTTTAATGCAAGTGTTTTTAATAACGTTTCTCCGTACAAATTAATGCTTTTCTTTAAAAACCAATACACCATCTCGCTCAAAGGAGGGGAACTTATGGTATTTATTTTTTTGGTAATGGTGCCAGTATTTTGCTTATTTAAATCTAATAAACGGGATGTGGTAGCCGCTTGGTTACAGGTAATGCCCAGTTTATTTAAGGTATCTTGTAAGCGATACGCACAATCGAAGGCAGGGTCAGGGCTAGCTACCGAAATGCTTGATTTCGCTATTCCCATTCCCCACGATCCCCTTAAATAAGCGGTGTTGCTGTATGGCGGAAAAAAAGCATACGCGCGGTCGCCACTTCCGTTAGGTCCCGTTTTTAACTCGTTTATCAATTGAATATAGGGCGTTGCAGGAACGGTTTTGATTACTTTCGCGGGTTCAGATGTAGAGTTTCCTGGTTTCAGTTGAATATCAAATTGATTTTCTCTCCAAGCCAAACCCGAGGTTCCGGCACCGTAATAATTGCCAATATCTTGCCATACCCATCCTTCAGGAGTAGTTTGCGTACCAAAAATGCGGTCATCTCCAACGATGGCCCCATCAATTTTTTTTATTCCGACACTTTTTATGGCATTTGCCCATTGGTTTAATACAAATGCTTCGGTATTTTGATAACGCGGAGAGCCCAATGTAGGATCGCCACTGCCAATAATGACAATATTGCCTTTAAGCGTTCCGTCCGAAGTGATTGTTCCTGTGTAGGCTAAAGTAGTTTGAAATTGAAAATCTTTGCCCAAAATACTAAAAGCGCTTGCTGCGGTAATGGTTTTTAACGTAGAGGCCGTAGCCACACCAACTTGCTCATTATGCGCATACAGTGTTTTTCCGGTGCTGGCATCTAGCACGCAAAGCGATGCAATGGCGTGTTTGCATTGTTCATCTTTTAAGAAATTTGTAAAAGAGCGCTCTAAATTTTGAATTCGGGTTTGGGCAAAAGATGTAAATGAAAGTGCGAGTAGTAAGAATAAAGAAGTGCTTATTTTTTTCATTTTAGGGTATTAAGGGTTCTTCAATAAAAGGGGCTACTTTTTGTTGTTTAGTAAAAAATTGCTGTAGTTCTTTTTATTGATAACCAGTGTTTGTTTAACGGAATAATTATCAGTAAAAGTACTTGGAAATTTAACTTTTTTAGTGTCGTTCCATTTTATTTCTATGGCATTGAGTTCACCGTCTATTTCTTCAATCAAATCGATTTCTTGTTGCTGAAAACTACGCCAAAAATAATATTTAGCCAGTTTTCGGTTATTCTTATTCGCTTTTATGTATTCCGAAATGATGTAATTTTCAAAAAGAGCACCTGCATCCAACCGAAGTTTTAAGGGATTGAAGTTTTGAATTAATGCATTTCTGATACCTGTATCATAAAAGTATATCTTCTTACTTTTTTTAATTTCATTGCGTAGATTTCTGCTAAATGCATTTAATCTAAAAACAACAAAGCATTGTTCTAGCAAGTCGATGTATCGTTCAACGGTTTGCTTATCGGCTCCAATGAGTTGACCTAATTCATGATACGAAACCTCGCTTCCAATTTGTAAAGCCAAGGCTTGCACCAACTTTTCTAGTTGGCTAGGTTTACGAATGCCCGTTAGCGCTAAAATATCCTTAAATAAATAGCTGTCACTTAAATTTAACAACAACTCTTTTTCCTCCCCAGGATAATTTACGGCATCAGGGTAGCTGCCAAAAATTAACCTTCTTTCTAATGCTTGTTCTTCAGCCAGTAAGCCGTTTTTTTGAGCAAGTTCTTCGATGGAGAAAGGATACAGATTATAATCAAATTTCCGACCAGTTAAAGGCTCCTTAGTCCCGGTAGCAAGGTCTAAGCTAGAGGAACCTGTAACCAGAAGCTGTACATCCGGAATATTATCCACAATTAGTTTAAGCGTAAGTCCGATGCTTTTTACACGTTGCGCTTCATCAATAAGCATAATTTTATTGCTTCCAATAATCGATTTTAAGCGTTCTATACTCGCATCTTCCAAGGTAGCACGCACTTCGGCTTCATCACAATTTAAAGAAAGGTAAGGTTGATCGGTTTTTTTTATTATCTGCCTAAAAAGCGTTGATTTACCTACTTGCCTTGCTCCAGTTATAATGATAGCTTTTCCTTTGAAAAATTTCGATTCGATGTATGACTGTATCGTTCTAGTAATCATAATACACTAAATTACATATAATTTTTAGATTATATTCTCTAATTTATATATAGTTTTTAGATTATGTTCTCTAGATTACATATAATTTTTAGATTATGTTCTCTAAATTATATATAATTTAGAGAATAGAGGTGTGAGCTTTGTTTTGACTAATCAATAAATCAATCCGAATTATCCATTAAAAAGCTTGTTTCGCTTAATCTGTTTTCCTTGTCTTAATTGTATAGCATGGTAAAAAGTAGGAACATCGTTGGTCCATTTTTTTAAGATAAGAATAATGGCTAAAATCTCCAATCTTGTGACTACCCCAAGCCAAATACAAAGATTAAACAAGGTTTTAGATTGACAATGAACGATAAGTTCTATTAAGGTGGCAAACAAAATGAGTGTCCAGAACTTTGCCCCGATAGAATGTGTAGCAACTTCTTTTTTGAATTTTATGTAGCTTGTAAGATAGATTAAAAGCTCTGCGCCAATTAATAAAGCAAGCTTCGATAAATTTGTTTTGAAAAAGTCGGGGCATTGCAAGTAAGTAGCTAGGGCAACGGAAATAAAAAATACTTGATCAATGGTCGAGTCTAGTCTTCTTAGTTTTTCTGAAGAGATACCTAGTTTTCGCGCAATAATTCCATCAAAAATATCTGTTAGTAAACCTACTGTCAGCAATGCAATTGCGATATATGAATACTGTTGAACTTTCAGTAAACTGAGTAAGACAATTAATATTCCTAGGAATAATCTCGAATAAATTAAGGCAATGGGTATATGCTTTTTCAAATTTTTGGGCATAAAAAAACCCGTGGTTTCTGCCACGGGCTTTGCGTTTATTTTTAAACTAATTTGTTTTCAAACAAGTATTCTGCAATTTGAACGGCGTTTGTTGCCGCGCCTTTGCGTAAGTTATCGGCAACGATCCAAAGGTTTAACGATTTTGGTGCTGATTCATCTCTACGAATACGGCCAACAAAAACTTCATCTTTTTCATGTGCATCTTTTGGCATTGGGTATTTTAAGTTAGCTACGTCATCTACCACAATTACACCTGGAGCATTTTCTAATATACTGCGAACTTCAGCTAAATCGAATTCATTTTCAAATTCGATGTTTACAGATTCTGAGTGACCACCCATTACCGGAATACGAACAGTAGTAGCCGTAACTTTAATGCTATCATCGCTCATGATTTTGTTCGTTTCCTTAATCATTTTCATTTCTTCTTTGGTATAGCCGTTTTCAGTAAAAACGTCGATATGTGGAAGAACATTTAAATCGATTTCGTATGGATAGGCTTTAGGTCCATCAACACCTTTACGCTCATTCATTAATTGATCAACCGCTTTTACACCAGTTCCTGTAACCGATTGGTAGGTAGAAACAACCACACGTTTAATTTTGTATTTATCGTGCAATGGCTTTAAAACCACTACCATTTGAATGGTTGAACAGTTCGGATTCGCGATGATTTTATTTTCACTCGTTAATTCGTGTGCATTTACTTCTGGAACCACCAATTTAATTTCAGGATCCATTCTCCATGCAGATGAATTATCGATTACCGTTGTACCTACTTCTTTGAAACGCGGAGCATTTTCTAATGAAGTGCCACCACCTGCAGAAAATAAAGCAATATCAGGGCGCATGCTAATAGCAGTATCCATGCTAACGATTGGGAACTTCTTACCCTTAAACGTAATTTCCTTACCAACACTCTTTTCTGAGGCAACGGGAATTAACTCGGTTAAAGGGAAATTTCTTTCCTCCAATACTTTTAACATAACGGTGCCAACCAATCCGGTTGCACCTACTACTGCTACTTTCATTTTAAATTTTAATTATTATATTTATTAAACATTTGATATAGGCCCAAATATGGTAAAAATTATGCTTATATCCCTATTGTTATTTTCTAAAATCACATTTTCTCAAATTAAAGAATCCTTTACGGACAGAGATTTCTTAAGGAATCCTGTTTGGATAGGCGATACAGCTTCTTTTTACATCAATTCGCAGGATCAGTTACAAAGCAACGGAGCGAATAAAACCGCGCAGATTTTAGCACTTTCGACAGAAAATCCTTCGGTACTAAATACAAACTGGGAGTTTTTTGTTCAGCTTAATTTTGATCCTACTACGAGCAATTATGTACGCATTTATTTGAGCGCTGATCAAGAAGATTTAAAATCTTCCTTAAACGGATATTTTGTGCAAATAGGAGAAACAGGGGCGGCTGATGGGTTTCATCTCTATAGGCAAAATGGTACCAGAACCACACGGATTATAACTGGAGTAGCCAAAAGCCGAAGTAATGCGGCGATGCTGCAAGCCAAAATTCGTGTAACCTGCGATGCTTTGGGGAATTGGGAGTTGTTGACTGATGTTACTGGTGGGAATAATTTCATATCTGAAGGAACGGTAACCGATACCAGTTTTACGGTTTCTAATTTCATGGGTGTTTATTGTCGGTATGCCACCGCCTCCAGATATAATCAATTTATTTTTGATGATTTTTTTGTAGACGATTTGGTGGCTGATACACTTCCTCCGGTGCTTCAAAAGGTAATTGCGCTAGATTCGAATCTGCTCGAACTGACTTTTTCTGAGCCTTTAGAGCAAGTTTCTGCGTTGTTATTGGATAATTATCGCTTAACGGATAGCGGAAATTTACCAAAGCGCATCGAAAGTACAGCTTCTGCCAGTGTTATGCGTTTGCAGTTGGGTGAGGCTTTGAAAACGGGAAATTATACGCTTACTGTGCAAAACATCAGTGATAGAAAAGGAAATGTATTACGCCAAGGCATTGCAAATTTTTTCTATATCCGACCGTATGTTATGCAACCGCAGGATGTGGTAGTCAATGAAATTTTTGCAAACCCGACTGGAAGTCTGGGGATACCGCAGAAGGAGTTTGTGGAGCTTTGGAATATCAGCAATGAATATCTTTTGCTGCAAGGCTATCAATATTCAGATAAGTTATCGACCTATACTTTTGCTGCGGATACCTTGGCACCTCATCAGTACCTAATTCTTTGTGCCCGTGCCGACACGGCTTTATTTAAACCTTTCGGGAAAACCATTGGCTTATCACCCTGGCCAAGCTTAAATAACACGGGCGATATATTAACTATCCGTAGTCCGCAAGGCAATGTAATAGACGAAGTAGCCTATACAGATACGTGGTATGATGATGAGGAAAAGAAAAAGGGTGGTTTTAGTTTAGAATTGATAGACCCTAAAAATCAATGTAAGGGAAGCCAAAACTGGATAGCCTCTTCTGCTGCGCTTGGTGCAAGCCCTGGTATGCAAAATGCTGTTTTTCAGCAACAATTGAATAGTGATGCGCTCAAGTTAGTGTCTGCAAAGCTAGTAGACAGTATAACGATAGAAGTAATTTTTTCAAAGATGGTTGATAGTTTATCGGCATCGGTTACACAACATTATCAAGTGAATAATGGGGTGGGGGCAGCGGTTGAGGTACGTTTAAGCAATCGGTTTAAAACAGCACAAATTCGTTTTAATACACCTTTGCCTCATGGGCTAACCAATACGTTAACGCTAACCAATTTAACCGATTGTGGGGGAAAGGGAATTGAAGGGGAGAATACAGCAGAATTTTTTATCGCTAAAAAGCCAAAAAGTAAAGATTTGTTAATTAGTGAGGTGTTATTCAATCCAAAAAGTGAGGGCGTTGATTTTGTGGAGGTGTATAACAATGCCGACTATGTGTTAGATTTCAATGATTTTCAGTTAGCCAATGTCGATAGTTTGGGAAAACCGGCGAATCGTAGAGCGATGGTAACCGCTTCTCAATTTATTCCACCAAAAACATATTGGGTGCTAACCACTGATGCTAGCAATATCAAAGAATTGTATTATGTTGAGAATCCGAATAATTTTGTAGAAATGAGTAGTTTGCCTGCATATAACAATAGCGGAGGCACGGTGGTGTTGTTAAGTAAAGACAGGGTTATTGATCAACTGAATTACTCTCCTGCTTTTCATCATCCTTTGATTCAGGACGCGGATGGAATTTCCATTGAACGGGTTTCGTTTGATGCAGAAACCATTTCACCTGATAATTTTAAATCGGCCGCTGCTTCCGTCGGTTTTGCAACGCCAACTTACCGTAACTCGAATGCATTGGAAGGGAACGAAGAATTTGTGCAGTTGATATCGAAGACCTTCTCGCCAGATGGCGATGGTTTTGAAGATGCACTGAGTATTGTATATCAGATGAAAGAAAATGAACGCCTAGCAACGGTGAATGTGTTTAGCGATAAAGGCATTTTAACAAAAAGAATACTTAAAAATGAGACCATTGCCACTAAAGGAACATTTTATTGGGACGGAAGTACAGAAGATGGTTCCACGGCCCGAATGGGGATTTACATAGTGGTGTTTGATGTTTTTGATGTTAGAGGTACTGTCAAACGGTTTAAGAATACCTGCGTTTTAGCCGGAAAATTGAATTAACAAAGGGAAATTAGAATCTTTCCCTTTGTTTTTTATTCGATTTATAGCAAATTCTTTTTAATAAAATTCGCACTGCTCACAATTGAATCTAAAGGATTGGGCTGGTAATTGGTTTCTTGTTCTACAAAGAAATGCTTCATGCCCGAGGATTTAGCTTCGGCAAAGATGGGTTTAAAATCGATAACCCCTTTACCAATTTCGGTATTCATGCTTGGGTCGGCTTTGTCCATTCCTTTTACATGCCACATTGGAAAACGGCCAGGATTTTCGGTAATCAGTTTAATGGGATCATTTCCTGAGCGTACTACCCAGTATAAATCCATTTCAAAATCAACTAAATTTTTATCGCTTTCTTTTAAATACACCTCATATCCTGTGGTGTCACCAATTTTGGTAAACTCGTGGTTATGATTGTGGTAAGCAAATTTTAATCCCATTGATTTTGCGATTTCGGCTACCTTATTAAAGCACTGGGCGGTGTATTGGTATCCTTCAACGGTATGCTCTTTTACAGTGGCGCTGGCAATGGTATAATATTCTCCCCCAATTATTTTACACGCCTCCATGTCTTTTTTGATTTGCTCCGTTTCGCCATCTTTAATAAAATCGTTCATATGGTAGTGTCCGCTTGGGGCTTTTAATCCATTAGCCGACAATAAATTTTTGAATTCTTTTGGTGTGAAATTCCAAAATTTCCCTTTTTCAAAACCATACGTTTCTACCGCTGTGTAGCCTGCTTTGGCTACCGCTTCTATCACTTTTGTCACATTATTTGGAAGTACATCGCGCAAGGTATACAATTGAATACCCATGTTTTTGTGCACGCTATTAAGTGCAAACGATGGAACGGCTAATGTTGCCAAACCTAATAAGCCAGCTTGTTTTATAAAGTCTCTTCTCGAATTCATATCAATTTTTATCAGGGGATTTTAATGTTAAATATCGCAAATTGCGATTGCTTTTTTTAGAGAGGCCAGTTTATCCTCGTCTTTAGGGATAAATTCTTGGGCAACTGTTCCTTTAAAACCAGTTTCAAGAATGGCTTTCATAATGGCAGGATAATTTAGTTCTTGTCTTTCATCAATTTCGGCCCTTCCTGGAACTCCGGCAGTGTGGTAGTGTGCTATATATTGATGGTTTTCTTTGATGGTTGCAATTACATTTCCCTCATCAATTTGCATGTGGTATATATCGTACAATAACTTGAAATTTTCAGAACCTACACGTTTACAAAGCTCTACTCCAAACGGGGTGTTATCGCATTGGTAATCTTTATGATTGACTTTGCTATTTAAAAGTTCCATTACCAGTACAACTTTATGTTTCTCGGCTAATGGCATTAATTTCTTTAAACCTTCGGCACAATTTTTTAATCCTGTTTCATCGTCTTTTCCCCTGCGGTTACCGCTAAAACAAATTAAATTGGTATAGCCGGCTTCGGCTACCAAAGGAATCATTTTAGTATAACTTTCAATCAGCTTATCGTGAAATTTCGGGTCGTTAAAACCATCTACTAAATTAATTTCCGCTCCATTACACATGGTGGATTGAAGTCCGTATTTTTTTAAAGTAGGCCAATCTTTTGGGCCAACTAAATCAATGCCTTTTAATCCTAATTTCTTCGCCTCTTTACATAAGCTATCTAAATCCATTTTTGCAAAACACCAGCGACAAACGGATTGATTAATATTTCCTTTTAGTTTAAAAGGACTATTCGTTTCATTTTGTTTATCTATAGCAAATGCAGACAATGCAGATGAAGCACCTATGGTGGCACTTCCGGCAATAATTGCTTTTAAAGCAGTTCTTCTGTTTAGATTTGACATGTTAATAAGGATTTGGTTCTGTAACAGTTTTATTTTTATCGCGAAAGAAAAGCAAGAATAAGAGTGCAACAAGGGCAGATATTGCAGCTGGAATCATCCAAATTGAATGCCAATTATGGCCATCAGGTATAACATGCGCATTCACAACGATTCCCGAAATAAAGGAACCGATTAGCATGCCAACACCGTAGGTAGCTAGGGTTATAAAGCCTTGTGCGGCACTTTTAAATTTTTCGCCCGCTAATTTGTCGGTATAAATTTGCCCCGTAACGAAAAAGAAATCATAACAAATTCCGTGTAACACAATTCCACCAATGAGCATCCAGTAGTTTGAATCGGCATTGCCGAAAGCAAAGAATAGGTAACGAAGAACCCATGCAATCATGCCGATAGCCAGCATTTTTTTTACGCCAAGTCGAACAAAAAATAAAGGCATAAGCAGCATGAATAAGGTTTCTGAAACTTGCCCAAGGGACTGAATACCTGCAGCGCTTTTCATACCTGTTTCATTTAAGAAAGGATTGGTAAAATTGTAGTAAAAGGCTAAAGGTACACATATTGCCACGGATGATAGAAAAAACAGCAAATACGAGCGGTTTTTAAGTAAACCAATTGCATCCAGTCCTATAATTTCTCCGAATGTTGTTTTTTCTCCTTTTTTTGCCGGAGGTGTATTGGGTAAGAAAAAACTTAAAATCCCTAAAATTAGAGAAGCTCCTGCAGCCATTTTAAAGGTTAGTACTAAGTTGCCTGATTGCTCCCAGTTAAGCCATCCAATCACGATGCCGGCTATAATCCAGCCAATGGTTCCAAACACGCGAATAGAAGGGAATTCCTTTCCAGGGTCTTGCATTTGCTTAAAAGAAATGGAATTAACCAGTGCAAGTGTTGGCATATAGGCAATCATATAGCCTAAAATATAGGGGAAAAACTGATCGAATTCTAAGGCCGATGCAGCATACCATAGAAGTGCCGCACCTATTAAATGAAGCACTGCTAAAACTTTTTGTGCGGCAAAGAATTTATCTGCAATTAAGCCAATAATAAAAGGAGCTAAAATAGCGCCTAATGATTGTGTGCTGTAGGCTGAGCCAATTTGTACATCATTAGAGCCTAAATTTTTACCTAAATACGTTCCCATGGTTACAAACCAAGCGCCCCAGATAAAAAATTCTAGGAACATCATGGTTGATAGCTTGGCGCGGATAGTAAAGTTCATATTTGGTTGATTGAGGGGTTTAAGGTGTATGGTTTTGAGGTTTAAGGGGTAAGGTTTAGGGAATAAGGGTTTAAGGTGTATGGTTTTGAGGTTTAAGGGCTAAGGTTTAGGGGCTAAGGGTTTGAGGTGTATGGTTTAGGGGATTAAGGTTTTAGGCTGTAAGGTTTATGGGTTTAGCGCCTGTGTCTTTTCATCCTTTACTATTATCTTTTTACTTTAGGCTTTTAGCTTCCTCCTTATACCTTTCAGCTTTTACCTTTCCGCCTTTAACTCTTTTCGCCTTCGTTTATAATTCTTTAATATACAGGTTTCTATACCATACTTCATTTCCATGGTCTTGCAATGCAATTTTTCCCGTTTTAAATATGCCCCAGTTTTCCCAAGTGGCAAATTTGCTCCCAGCAATTAATGTTTTCCAATTCTCATCCCATAATTTGGTTTTAACAACTTTAATATCGTTTAAAATGAAGGTTAAATTTCCTTTTTTGCTGATGATTTCGGCTTTGTTCCATTCGCCCACAGGTTTTACGGGTTCTGATGAACTTTTAATTAAATCATATAAATCTCCGGCTCGGTGTTTGGTTATTTTTCCATCTGGATGGCCATCGTTGTCTAAAACCTGCATTTCTAATCCGGTTGAATAGGTGGCGTGATATTTAGGGTCTTCATGTACATAAAATATAAGCCCGCTATTGCCTTTTGGAGCAATTTTCCATTCAAATTTTAAATGAAAATCACCATATTCTTTATCCGTAACTAAATCGCCACCGCCATCTTTTCCTTTGGTTGCTAAATCTAAATGTAAAACGCCATCTTGGACTTGCCAAGCACTACCAACACTGGTTTTATTATAAGTATGCCAGCCGGTTGTGGTTTTGCCGTCAAAAAGAGGTTTAAATCCTTTTTGTGCTTTTGCTATTTGTATTACCAATAGGATGCAAGCAGAAAGAATGATTTTTTTCATGTTTTTTTATTTGTTGCTACGAAATACGAAGGTCTTTTTGTGATAGGATTGCTTCATGTCTCATCATAAGGGATGTTTTATTAAAGTTTTAAATCGTTCCAGCCTTTTCTGTAATCTCGTTTCACGAATTGATTGGCTTCTTCGAAATTGGTAATACGCATCTTTTCGTTGTCCCAAAGCATTTTCATGTAACGACCTGGGAAAGTGTCTTTTCCGTTAACTGTTTTTTTGATGTCGAAGCTTCGGATAGCCAAATTTGCCATTAACAAAGCTTCGGTTAAAGGACCTGCAATTTCGAAAGGAGAACTTAGCTCTTGTTTACCATATCCCGCAATTGCGGCCTCAACCCATTGCGCATAATGACCATTGGCGCCTCCTTTTACACGGGCAAATTTCTCTTTCACCTGAATGTCTTTATTTCGGCTTAATGGTAATAATTTGGGGTTTGCACTGTAGGTTTCGCACATCATTTTTCCTTTAGTTCCAATGAATAGCGTTCCATTTCCGCCATCGCCAAACGTTTCATTTGCCTCTAATTCTTCAGGACGTTCAGGTTGAATTCCGCCATCCATCCAATGTAGGGTAACATCGCCTTTGGTTTTGTTTGTTTTTGGGAATTTTAAGGTTACGTGACTTGATGGCGGACAACTTTCTGGGAAGTAGCCCTGCTTAAATTCATCTACATAAACCGAGCCCACGCTGGCTTCTACTTCTTTTGCGTATTTTAAATCGAGCACACTAAAAGGGGCTTCAATTAAATGGCAGCCCATATCACCCAATGCTCCGGTTCCGTAATCCCACCATCCGCGCCAGTTGAATGGAACTAATTTGTCTACAAAATCTTTATCGGGTGCAGTACCTAGCCATAAATTCCAATCTAAACCTTGCGGGATTTCTGCTTTTTTACTTGGCCAAGGAATTCCTTGTGGCCAAACTGGACGATTGGTCCATGCGTAAACCGTGTGTACATCGCCTATTAATCCGGCGTCGTACCATTCTTTCATTTGACGAGGTCCATCGTTTGATGCGCCCTGATTTCCCATTTGCGTAACCACCTTATATTTTTTAGCCGCTAGGGTTAGCATACGTGCCTCGAATAAATCGTGGGTTAATGGTTTTTGTACATACACATGCTTGCCCAATTGCATGGCGGCCAAGGTAATTATTGCGTGGTTATGATCGGGTGTTGACACAGAAACAGCATCGAAATTTTTCGATTCTTTATCCATTAATTCACGCCAATCGCGGTAATATTTTGCTTTTGGAAAGTTTTTTACACTTGTTGCCGCTCTGCGGTCGTCCACATCGCATAAGAAAGCTA
Source organism: Pedobacter paludisoli (assembly GCF_052344095.1). GTDB lineage: Bacteria > Bacteroidota > Bacteroidia > Sphingobacteriales > Sphingobacteriaceae > Pedobacter. The sequence continues at coordinate 4,386,063 of NZ_CP179926.1, forward strand.
TATCGGCTTTGCCACTTTTAGCGAACATGGCAATGTCGCTTTGGCCTTTTCCACCTACACCTATTCCGGCTACCAATAAGCGGTCACTAGGAGCTAAATAGCCTTTTCCGCCTAAGACATGGCGTGGAACAATCATGAATGCAGCTGCTGCAAGCGCAGTGTTTTTGATGAAATCCCGACGGTTGGTTGTGTTTTTAGGTTCCTGATTCTCTTTCATGTTCGTAGCGTGTAGGTTTAAAACTTATTTTTTGACAGATTTTAACGAAAGGATGTATTTTACCATGAGTTTGGCTTCATCTTTTTTTACCTGTGGATGCGCCGACATAGGCATTTCACCCCAAACACCCGTGCCACCTTTTAGTATTTTATCTGCTAAGTAGTTGATGTTTTTCTCCGTAGCGGGATATTTTTTGGCAATCTCTACGTACGATGGGCCAATAATTTTGTTCACTTTGTTGTGGCAGCCGATGCAATCTGACTTGTTGATTAATTTTTCGCCGGTACTCATTTGAAATACGGGATGTGTTGACGTCTTTGTGGAAATAGCTTTCTTTTCTTTGGATAAATTTGCTTTTGAGAACGACGCCATAAAAATAATTGCGGCGCCTACTAACATTACTGCTTTGGATGTTTGTTTCATTGTGTTTTGTTCATATGTGCTTAATTTCTTAAAATAAGCAATTTTTATAGTCCTAAAATTCTTTTGTTAAAAGCTGTGTCGCTACCTGAAGCAGCAAAATCATCAAATGCTTTTTCGGTCACGTTGATAATGTGTTTTTTTATAAAATCGGCACCTTCGCGGGCACCATCTTGTTGGTTTTTAATGCAGCATTCCCATTCCATTACCGCCCAGCCTGTAAAGTCGTATTGTGCTAATTTACTAAAAATGGTTTTGAAATCTACCTGGCCATCTCCAGGCGAGCGATATCGTCCTGCTCGATTGGCCCAACTTTGATATCCTCCAAAAGTGCCTTGTTTTCCGGTTGGATTAAACTCCGCATCTTTTACGTGAAAGGCTTTAATTCTTTCGTGATAAAAATCGATATATTGAATGTAATCAAGCTGTTGCAACACAAAATGCGAGGGGTCGTACAACAAGCAGGCTCTTGGATGATTATTCACAGCCGCTAAAAACATTTCATACGTTTCCCCATCAAAAAGGTCTTCTCCCGGATGGATTTCGTAGCAAACATCCACTCCACAGGTATCAAATTCATTTAAAATCGGGGTCCAACGTTTAGCCAATTCAGCAAAGCCTTCTTCTACCAAACCTTGCGGACGTTGTGGCCAAGGATGAAAATATTGCCAAAGCAAAGAACCGCTGAAGGTGGCATGTGCCGATAAGCCTAAATTTTGCGATGCTTTAGCCGCATACTTCATTTGTTGTACAGCCCACTCGGTACGTGCTTTTGGATTTTTATGAACCGATTTTGGTGCAAATGCATCAAATAATTCATCGTATGCAGGATGTACCGCAACCAATTGTCCTTGTAAATGGGTTGAAAGTTCGGTAATTTCTAAACCGTATGAAGCTATTTTACCCGTTAGCTCATCGGCATAGGTTTTACTCTCCGCTGCTTTTTGCAAATCGATGAAGCGCGTATCGAGGGTTGGCATCTGAATACCTTTAAATCCTAATCCCGCAGCCCATTCGCAAATATTTTCGAGCGAATTAAAAGGCGCTTCATCGCTAATAAATTGGGCTAAAAATACCGCAGGTCCTTTGATAGTGGTCATACATTATAGTTTAAAATCAAGCCATTTTTGTTCTGATTTGCCGGAGGCTATTACGTTTTCGATAAAGGCCATGCCTCTAACACCGTCTTCTGAGCTTGGGAAATCGAGCATTTCGGCGGTAGGGATTTTACCGGCTAATTTTGCTGAAACACTGAGGGCAAAGTTTTTATATAAATTGGCAAATGCTTCTAAATATCCTTCAGGGTGACCGCCGGGTGTACGCGTATTAAACGTTGCGATATTATCTACATACGCATTGCCTGTACGGTAAATTTGCGCTGGGGCATCTAACCATTTTACCAGAAGGGTATTGGGTTCCATCTGATGCCATTCTAAACCACCTTTTTCACCATAGATACGAATTTTTAAGGCATTTTCTTCACCAGCTGCAATTTGCGAAGCCATCAAAATTCCGTTGGCTCCGTTGTCGAATTTCAATAAAACATTCCCGTCATCATCAAGCTGTCGCCCTTCTACCACAATGTTGATATCGGCACAGAGTTGGGTTATTTTTAAGCCGGAAATGTATTCGGCCAGTTGAGCAGCATGTGTTCCAATATCACCCATACAGCCGCTTATTCCGCTTTTATTTGGGTCGGTGCGCCAAGATGCTTGCTTATTGTTGTCTTTTTCCGATAAGGTACTTAACCAACCTTGTGGGTACTCGACCATTATTTTACGTATTTTACCAAATTTATAATCGGCTACCATTTGTCGCGCTTGCTTTACCATGGGGTAGGCGGAATAGGTGTGGGTTAGGCAGAGGCTTAATCTGGTTTCTTGTACTTTGGCATGCAGTTTTTTAGCTTCCTCCAATGTAAAAGTCATGGGTTTATCAATTAAAACATGAAAGCCATTTTCTAATGCCAGCATAGCGGGACCAAAATGCGCAAAATTAGGGGTTACAATGCTAACAAAGTCCATTCTTTCTTCTGCCGGAAGTTTGGCTTCGCTGAGAATCATGTCTTCGTATGAAGCATAACATTTATCATCCGGTAGAAATAAATCTTTTCCGGAAGCAATAGAGGTTTCGGCATTTGAGCTAAACGCACCACAGTGTAGTTCAATCAGACCGTCGATATTGGCCGCCATCCGGTGAACAGCGCCAATAAAGGCATTTTTCCCGCCGCCAATCATGCCCATTTTTAATTTTCTTTCCATTTTTTAGGTTTGTATGCCCTAAGTTTTACGTTTTTAAACAGAACTTAGCACATATTACTTAAAATTTTTATAGGTTTCCTTTCTTCAATTCATTTACAGCATAATCTGCGGCACGCGCTGTTAAAGCCATAAACGTTAACGATGGGTTTTGGCAAGCGATAGAAGGCATACAAGAGCCATCGGTTACAAAAACATTGTTTACCTCGTGCATTTGATTCCATTTATTCAATACCGAAGTTTTGGGGTCGTTACCCATCCGTGCGGTTCCCATTTCGTGAATGGCCATACCCGGATAGCATTCGTTATCGTATGTTTTTACATTTTTTATTCCAGCGGCTTCGAGCATTTCTGCGGCATCATTTTTCATGTCTTCACGCATTTTTTTCTCGTTTTCTTTGTATTCGCAATCAATTGCCAATACCGGCTGGCCCCATTTATCTTTTTTAGTATGGTCGATGTAGACTCTGTTTTCGTAGTATGGAAGCATTTCTCCAAAACCACCCAATCCCATCGTCCATTTTCCTGGCGTTGTCATTTTCTGTTTAAGCTCCGCTCCGAATGCTAATTCGGCCACGTCATTTTGCCAATTGCTTCTACTTGCACCTCCTTGGTAGCCAAAACCGCGTAAATAATCACGTTTATCGTTTCCAATATTTTGATAGCGAGGGACGTAAACGCCGTTAGCACGACGGCCGTACGTGTATTTATCTTCAAAACCTGGCGCTTCTCCATTGGCACCACAACGGAAATGATGATCCATTAAGTTATGTCCTAATTGTCCACTGGCATTTCCAAGTCCATTTGGATGTGCTTCGGAAGTAGAGTTTAACAAAATAAAGGTAGAACCTAACGTTGAGCCGTTCACGAAGATTATTTTGGCATAAAACTCCATCGTTTTTTGGGTTTGCGCATCGATAACCATTACGCCTTTAGCTTTCTTCGTGTCTTTATCGTAAATGATATGATTAACAATGGAGTACGGTCTTAAGGTTAAGCGATTGGTGGCCATTGCAGCAGGTAGGGTAGAGGATTGCGTACTAAAGTAAGCTCCAAACGGACAACCGCGGCTGCATAAGTTTCTATATTGGCAATTTCCACGACCTTTATGCGGAACGGTAAGGTTGGCTACACGACCAATGGTAATAATACGTTCTCTTTTATAATGTTCTTCAACACGGGCTTTAACCGATTTTTCAACACAATTTAAATCCATTGGAGGGAGAAATTGCCCATCGGGTAAAGTTGGCCAATTTTCGTTTTGACCACTGATGCCTGCAAAACGTTCAGCATAATCGTACCACGGAGCAAGATCTTTATAGCGGATAGGCCAATCATTTCCATGACCATCTTTGGCATTATCTTCAAAATTATGATCACTAAAACGATAACTTTGACGCCCCCACATGAGCGATTTACCTCCTACATGAAAACCACGATACCAATCGAAACGTTTGTCTTCGGTATAAGGGCATTCCAAATCATTTACCCACCAACTTTCGTTCGCTTCTTGGTACGGATAATCTCTTTTTTGAACGGGGTGCGTACGTTTTTGTTCTTCTGTTAACTTACCACGGTGTTTGAAATCCCAAGGATTGGACATGGCAGTAGGGTAATCGCGTATATGTTCAATGTTCATGCCGCGTTCAAGCATTAACACTTTTAATCCTTTTTCAGTCAGTTCTTTTGCTGCCCAGCCTCCACTAATACCTGATCCAATTACAATAGCATCATAGGTGTTTTCGGCTTTGAGATTTGTATTTATGTTCATGTTTTGCTGTTGGGTGTATAAAAGGTTTTAGATAATCATTGGCTTAGGTAGCCCATGATTTTTGTCCTGGTTTCAAGGGATAAGCACCATCGTATTTGCCTGGAATTGGCAGGTATCGACGGGCTTGCGTACAGCCAATCTCCGATGAATAGTACCCTAAAAGTGATAAATCTCTTGCGATGATAAAGAAATTAGCCAAGTCTTTATCCTCTTCTGATTTACTTGCTTTTTGTGCAATAGCCAAGGTTCTGATATCGCCCATTACTTTTATACGTTGAGCGGGCGTTAAAGCAATAAAACTTTTCGTGTATTCCTTTTTCACTTTGGCATCAAAGGCTTTTAAGCCCAAAGCAAACGATTCTTGCATTTTTGCAGGATAACAATCTCGTATCATCATGGGAATAAAGGGACCTAATCCAGCCGCTTTGGCACCTTTGGATGAGGTGGTTGTTGGAACAATGACTTCGGCAAATTCGGCTAGTAATTGTTCATCTTGAATAGAAAAGGAGGCCGTGTTTTTTTCGGTCTCGGGAATGGTAAAACTCTCAAATAAAACACCGACTGTGCTTGCTGAAATGGCTCCACCAAGTAAAATCGCAACGTTTTTAAGCGCTTCTCTTCTTTGCATGGTATTTTAAGGTTATATATTGGTTTGTGTATCGTGGTAAACAATTTTATTAAAAATATATTGTAAACCCACAGCAATTTAAATTAAAAAAGTAGTTTGTATTGCTTATTTTACTATAAAGAATTAATCTAAATAATATGGATTCTTCATTTGAAAGTATATTAAATCGTTTTTCTTACGATTATGAGTTTCATTTTTGTAGTATTAGTTATTTTTATTTGTATTATTTTTGGTTGTTGTGTGTTTCTTTGAAATTATAGGCAGTTTTTTTAGGTAACTGGGTAACTAGTAGTATGATTTTTCTAAATATTCGGGATGATTATACTGCTTTTTAGCTCATTTTTTTACCTTTGCAACTTCTAATTTAAATTATGCAAGAAAATATAGTAGTTCTAGGCTCGAATGGACAAATCGGTACTGAATTGGTAACCGAATTACGGAAAATTTATGGTGAAGATCATGTAGTTGCCTGCGATATCCGCAGACCGGATTATGATATCAAAAATTCAGCCCCATTTGAGTTTGTAAACGTTTTAAATAAAGAAATGGTTAGCGCCGTTTTTCAGAAATATCGTCCAACTCAAGTGTATTTATTAGCAGCTCTTTTGTCAGCAACAGGCGAGCAAAATCCTAAACTTGCTTGGGACTTAAATATGAACGGGCTATTGAATGTACTAGATTTAGCATTAGAATTTAAAACAGCGAAAGTTTACTGGCCAAGTTCAATTGCTGTATTCGGGCCAAATTCTCCTAAAGATGCTACTAGTCAGTATTGCACCATGGATCCAAATACGGTGTATGGTATTAGTAAATTAGCTGGAGAAAGATGGTGTGAATATTATCATCAGAAATATGGATTAGATGTGAGAAGTATCCGTTACCCGGGATTAATTAGTTGGAAAGCAGCTCCTGGTGGTGGTACTACCGATTATGCGATTCATATTTTTCACGATGCGTTGAGAAAGGGAAGCTACCAAAGTTTCTTAAACGCCGAAACTGAATTACCGATGATGTACATGGACGATGCAATTCGTGGCACAATTGAGTTAATGGATGCACCTGCTGACAAAATTTCTATTAGAAGTAGTTATAACTTTGCCGGAGTAAGTTTTACACCAGAAGTATTAGCAGCTGAGATAAGAAAGCATATTCCTGATTTCAAATTAAGCTACGCGGATTACGACCCAAGACAACAAATAGCCAACAGCTGGCCACGTTCGATTGACGATAGTTTTGCCACCAAAGATTGGAATTGGAAGCCAGAATTCGATTTAGCGAAACTTACTGTTGATATGTTAACGAACTTAAAGCGTTAGAAAAATAAAAGGGTTAACTGGAAGACGCCTGAAGGCTTTCCACTTGATTGGCCCTGAATATTAAATTAAATAAAATTTTAAAAAGATTACTATAAGATTAACGAGTAAGCTTACCTTTTTTGGTATCCGTATTCGTATTTTATATTTCAATACTAAAACAAATGGGAAGAGCATTCGAATTTAGAAAAGAAAGAAAATTTAAGCGTTGGTCTAAAATGGCTGTACAATTTACCCGTATTGGTAAAGACATTGTTATGGCTGTTAAGGAATCGGGTCCAAATCCGGAAACGAATTCGCGTTTGCGCACTGCGATGCAAAATGCGAAAGCTGTAAACATGCCAAAGGATAGGGTTGAAGCTGCGATTAAGCGTGCTTCGGATAAATCAATGGCAAATTATGAGGAAATTGTTTACGAAGGTTATGCACCGCATGGTGTGGCCATTTTAATCGAAACAGCAACTGATAATACCAATCGTACCGTTGCCAACGTACGTAGCTATTTCAACAAAACAGATGGTTCATTGGGTAAAACGGGTTCATTAGATTTTATTTTTAACCGTAAATCAATTTTTCGTTTTGTTCCTGTAGACGGTATCGATTTAGAGGAATTAGAGTTTGAATTGATTGATGCTGGTTTAGAAGAGTTATATATGGAGGCCGATGAAGAAGGAAACGATATTGTAGTTGCCCAAGCTGCTTTTGAGAGTTTTGGTTCATTGCAAAAAGCGTTAGAAGAGAAAGGTATCGAATTAAAGAGTTCTAAATTAGAACGTATTGCATTGTCGCATCATGAGGTTACGGAAGCACAAGCAGCAGATGTGTTGAAATTAATTGATAAATTGGAAGAGGACGATGATGTTCAGGCCGTTTATCATAACATGGCGGAATAATAGCTGCTTGTTTACAAACCTCACGGGTTTTAAAAACCCGTGAGGTTTAATAGATTTCACAAAATCACTTATCTCAAACTAAAACTTGCCTCTTTTACCTCTTGCGAGTTGGTTCCTATAAAGAGTTTAAAATCGCCGGGTTCGGCAACATATTTTAGTTCTGCGTTATAAAATTTAAGATCGTTTTCGCTGATTGTGAAACTTACTTTTTTGCTTTCTCCAGCTTTAAGACTTATTTTTTGAAAGCCTTTTAATTCTTTAACAGGTCGTGTAACACTACCGACTAAATCGCGGATATACAATTGCACAACTTCTTTCCCATCAAAATTGCCGCTATTGGTTAGGGTTACGCTGGCCGTGATGCTTTTACCTTTCTCGAGTGTTGTGGCGCTTAACTGGATTGGACTATACGTAAACCGGGAATAACTTAAACCATAACCAAAAGGGAACAGCGGGTCGTTGCTCACATCTAAATAATTGGAGCGAAATTTCTCGAACCATTTTCCTTCTGCTAAAGGACGTCCTGTATTTTTGTGGCTGTAGTACAAAGGAATTTGCCCAACATTTTGAGGGAAAGTAGCCGTTAATTTTCCTGAAGGATTTACTTTTCCAAAGAGCACATCTGCAATGGCGTCGCCTGCCTCGCTACCTGGGAACCAAACATTCAAGATGGCTGGGATGTTTTTGTTTTCCCAGTTCAGTGCAAGTGGTCTTCCACTGAACAGAATCATTACTACCGGTTTACCTGTTTTCAATAAGGCTTGAAGCAGGTTCTTTTGTGTTTGTGGAAGTTCGATATTGGTAACACTACTGCTTTCGCCACTGAATTCTGAACCTTCACCTACCACTGCTACCACTACATCCGATTTATTGGCTATTGAAACAGCCTCATCAATAATTTCTTGCTCGGTGCGCATATCGCGCTCGTAGGTTTTATTGTGGATGTTTACATATCTGTTTTCTAAATTAGCGTCGGATAGGAAGTTAGAACCTCTAGCTGTAAGAATTGTCGCTTGTTCGCCAACCGCATTTTTCATGCCTTGAAGTACCGTAACCGATTTATCAAACAATGCCGCTACACTCCAAGTTCCATACATATTGGCTGTGTTGTCAATCAAAGGGCCAATTAATCCAATGGTTCCTGATTTTTTTAAAGGAAGTACGTTGTTTTCATTTTTGAGCAACACAAAGCTTTCAGCTGCAATTTGACGTGCAGCTTGTCTGTTTTCAGGTGTAAATACTTCTTTAGCAGCTCTGCTAGGATCGCAAAATTTATATGGATCCTGAAAGAGGCCTAATTTATACTTGGCTTCTAAAATTAAGCGGCAGGCTCTATCTATTTGTTGTAGGCTTACCTTTTTTTCTGATAGCGATTTTTTGATTGTTTTTAAAAATCCTTCTGCTACCATATCCATATCAATTCCGGCATTTAGTGCTAAGGCCGATACGGTTTGCAAATCGCCCAATCCATGGTCGACCATCTCGGCAATTCCGGTGTAATCTGTTACCACGAAACCGTTAAATTTCCATTGATTGCGCAGCACTTCGGTCATCAACCATTTATTTGCGGTAGCAGGAACACCATCAACTTCGTTAAAAGAGGCCATAATACTGGCTGCTCCAGCATCAATGGCGGCTTTGTAAGGCGGTAAATATTCATTGTACATCCGAATATGACTCATATCGGTTGTGTTATAATCGCGTCCAGCTTCTGCTGCGCCGTATAATGCGTAGTGTTTTACACAGGCTAAAATTTCATTGTTTTCTTTTAGCTTACCTTGGTAACCTTTAACCATGGCGGTTGCAATGGCAGAACCTAGAAAAGGATCTTCTCCGCTTCCTTCTGAAACACGTCCCCAACGTGGATCGCGCGAAATATCGACCATGGGCGAAAAAGTCCAGTTGATGCCACTTGCGCTGGCTTCAATAGCCGCAATGCGGGCTGATTTTTCAATGGCTTGCATATCCCAAGTTGCACTTAAACCCAAAGGGATTGGGAAAACGGTATTATAGCCGTGGATAACATCCATTCCAAAAAGCAAGGGGATTTTCATTCGACTTTCCTCTATTGCAAGTTTTTGAACAGCTTTTATTTTTTCAACTCCTTTAATGTTGAATAGGCCACCCACTTGGCCAGCTCTAATTTTTTTGCCGATGTCGCTGCTGTTGGCTTGTCCGGTGGTAATATCGCCCGAACTGGGCAAGTTAAGCTGCCCAATTTTCTCATCAACGGTCATTTTGGCCATCAGGTTTGAAATGAACGTATTCATCTTTGTTTGCTCCGCTGTGGTTTGTTTTTGAGCCCAAAGGTTCAAACTCAGTACAGTTAAAACAACGGCAATGATTTTTACTTTATTCATGCGGTATTTGTTTATCTAGGTGAACTATTTAATTGACGGTTTGGATAGCGCTTCTGTCCGAAACACCGTTTTCATTGATGGCTTCAATGCTGAAATAATAGGTTTTTTGGCTATCCATGGCTTTAAACCAATATTCATTGAAATCGTGAATCATGATGCAGTTATATAATTTATCCGCTGCGGTGCCATAATATAAATTGTAGGCATAAGCATTATCAACGGGTTGCCATTTGATGTATGCACTGCGTTTGTCTTTTTCGGTGCGCAGCACAATTAAGTTGTTTACACTCGCTGGTTTTTCTCCATTTCCATTTCCGAAAACGCGCAGGCCACTAATGGCAAATTTTCCAGTCGGCATGTGTATGTTTACTAGTTTTATAAACCGGGTTTTGATTGGTTTTTCGAGTTCGATGTATTCGTGCGGGATATCGGTTTTGTTTTGGCTTTTATCCACCAGAAGTGTCCATTTTTTCCCATCTAGTGATGAAAAAAGTTGATATTGATGATAAATGTTTGTTTGCTTTCCAATAAATTCGGCATCTTGGTCGGCATAATTAATTTGAATGGCATTTACCGTCGCCAAGCTTCCTAAATCGGTTTGAAGCCACTCCCCTTTGTTGGCTGTTTTGGCGCTCCAATAGGTTTTAATGTTTTCATCAACCGCATTGTTGGGTTGGTAAGCGCTCCCTAATGTACTCGAAACTTGGATGGGCGTTTTGTAGTTTAGCAGCATCCAATTAGGTCTTAAACTTCCTTTTTTTATTCTTTCCCAAGGGAGATAAATGGGATAGTCACCAAAGGCGGTGTTACTCCACATTACATCGTCTTTATCAAAGCCAGTTGGCCATATCCCGATTCTACGCTCCCAAGTATTTTTTACACAAATGATGCTGGTAGATACATGCCAATAATTTGACGTATTGTCTTGAAAGGTAGAACCATGTCCTGCGCCTCTTGAAAATCCTCCCGCTTTAAAGCTTAAGGGGTCGGATTGCGGACTGGTTGATGTGCCGTCGAACAGCGCTTTACTCCCCACTACAACTCCATCTGCGTATCCGCTAAATTCAGTGCCGGGAGCTCCGTATTGGAAATAATATTTTCCGTTGTGTTTAGTCATCCAGGCGCCTTCAATAAAGGGGTCGAGAAAAGTATTGTCCATGTGTTCGCCAAAGCGTTGCCAACCATAGCGCCAATCTTGTAGGAGGTACATAGGGCTGCGGGTTCCTTTAGGTTGAAATGTTTTTCTATCGAGCTCTACTCCGTACACGGGATATTGATTGCTGCTCCCATTGTACATATAAAATTTCCCATCATCGTCGGTAAAAAATGCAGGGTCCCAACCTCCAATATCCAACGAATCAACTAGTGGAAACCATTTATTCTCTTTCGGATTGGTGCTTCCCCAAAGGGTAAAATTGTTGGTATAGGTGCTGCCAAAAACAACCATCGTGTCGCCCACAATGCCCACAGCGGGGGCACAAAGTTCGTCTTTCGTTTTGTTCCATGGACGAAGAAATTTTCGTTCTTCGAATTTCCAATTTAACATATCTGGACTGTACCAATAGCCGGCTTGGTTTGTGCTGAATAGGTAAAAATCGCCTTTGTAATTGACGATGACAGGGTCGGCGGTTGCACGGTGTTTTCCCCAATAAGCAAAAGACTCAAAAGGTGTGTAACCATAATCAATATTGATGGGGTTACAATACGTTTTTTGTTTTTGAGCCAATACCGTCAGACCCCAAAGGAATAAGTAGATGAGGAGATGTAATTTTTTCATTTTTTATTTTATTTCGGGACTTTGGAAGTCTAATTTTATTAGACCTTTTTGAACATCTGGATGTTGCATGAATAATTTCCAAAGCAATCCGCTGCGGTAATTTTCAATCATGATCACCATTGGTCCTTGGTCAATTCCTAAATATCGCTTTGGAAACCAATTATCAGTTTCAGAGAAGGCGTCGTAAAAGCCATACGGACCCCATACTTTGTCGCCTAGTTTTTCATATAAATGACGCATCACCTGTATGGATTCTTTTGGGGTGTAGGGAATAGAAGAGATGGCTGCAGTTGGCGAAATAACGCCTAAGTCGTTGCTAATGGTGTGCGCAGAGTATCCTTTGACAGAATAACTGGCGGTTAAGCCCCAATTATCTTCTGAATAGCCTTTGTATTTTTTAGGGTTTTGTATACAATAATCTCGGATGGCTAAAGTTTGGTTGACATTGTTTTCCCAATAGTTGGCATATCGATCTTTTAGCCCTTTTGGGTTTAGCCCTAAGTAGGAGTAATGTGCCCAAAATAAAGGACCAACGTTGTTTTTTTCTCCTTGATAATCCAATGTAAAGGGGTGGTTGTATAACGCGAAAGTTGTTTTTATTTCTCCATTGCGAGCCCAACCTTGGTGGTACACTTCTGCCGGAACCCCATGTGTGGGAGAGGAGGCGGCCAAAACATACATAATTAAACATTCGTTATAGCCTTTTACCGGAAAATTCATCTCCCATTGATATTCTGGTGACCAATGCCAGTATAATACATTTTGACCGCCATTTCTGTACCAGTTAAAATCTATTCCTTTCCAAAGTTCATTGGCTTTTTGGGAGAGTGCTTTTTCGGCTGGAGTTCCGTTTTTATAATAGCTGTTGATGCAGATGAGTGCTTGGGCAACAAATGAAGTTTCTACTAAATCGCCTCCATTGTCTTTTTTGCCAAAGGGACGTACTTTTCCAGTTTCGCCATAAAACCAGTGTGGCCATGCTCCATGAAAACGGTCTGCTTTTTCTAAGAAATTTAAAATTTTAGTTAAGCGATCAAACCCTGCTTCTTTGGTAATATATCCTCGATCAATTGCGCTTAAAATAGCCATTAATCCAAAACCGGTTGCTCCTGTAGCAACGGTATTTTTATCGTTTTGAGGGTAGATGTTATCAACATGGAAGCGTTCTCTGGCGGCACCTGAGGTAGGTTCAGCACCCTCCCAAAAATATTGAAAGGTTTGTTTCTGTACTAAATCTACAAGCTGCTCATCCGTCAGTGCTATGTCTGAAGTGTTCTTGTTTTCAGCGGTTTTTTCTTGCTCTGTACAGGATAGTGCAAAAAGCGCGAGAATTAATAGCAGTATATGTGTATTGAAAGGTTGTTTCATTTGTTTTGTGTTATATTTTAGGGATATTAAAGGGGATATTTTGTTATCCCTTGGGGGATAGAATCATCTTTAAGAATCTATGGATAAATAATAATTCTTTTTCTCAGGGGAATGGATTAAAAGTATGCTGAAGTGGTATTTTCAACAGCATACTTGATAAGTTTAACGTCCTTGTCTTTCGAGAATGGAGAGCGCGGATATTTCAATAGCACTTAAAGCTTTATTGTATATTCTGACTTCGTCTATTTTGCCGGGCAGGTAGCCTGCCCACCCTTCACCGGGAGAGGCGGTTGTGCTGCTTGGGACAGTCATGAAATGCAAAGTCCCAAAAACGATTGGACCCACATTGGTAAAGCGAATAGGTCCCATAGTGGCAACCGTGTTTGTTCTCGCCAGGGTTCCATTTACATACGATTTAAAGGTTCCAGCACCATCGTACGAGATAATGTAATTGGTCCAGTTGTTTAAACCGTTTTCAATATCTTGAATGTTATTGTCGAAAGTTGATCCATTGTCGCCGTAAATTGTTTTTATACGTGCTTTGGTTGCTGTACCACCGTTTTCCAAAAATATATTGATGTTTGCCCAAAAATTTTGTGTATCGCCTAAGCTTACAATTCCGGTAGCGCCGGTATTTTGTGGTGTGTTTATCCAGCAACTTACCGTGTATTGTGTCATTGCTTTTACGGCCGCACTTGCTGGTGCTGTAGCATAAGCTTTTAAGCTCGCATCGGTTTTTCCTGTTAAAGCTTGTCCTTTTAATCCGGGGCTAAAAGTCATTCCTGCGTTCGTCCCCATTACGTTTGTAACGGAATCCTTAAGCTCGCCATTAAAATTCCAATAAGCCACTAAATTGGCTGGAGCAATTTGTGTTGTTGCGGTAAATCCTCCCGCAGTAGGAGGAACATCGCCGGGAGGAAAATCGTCATTGCTTTTTTTCTCGCAAGCTGTTATTTGTATACTCACTGCCATAAGAGCAATGATGGCTATTTTATAATTTTTTACTTTCATTTTATTAAAATTTATCAGATTAATAAAGAGGGTTTTGAGTGAGTTTTCCGTTGCTTAAATCGCGTTGTTTTTGTGGAATAGGGAAAAGCTCATGCTTGCCTACTACAAAGTTTTTTCCAACGGCCGACATGGCTGCAGAAGCTTTGCCTGTACGCACTAAATCAAAGAATCTATCTCCTTCCATGGCCAATTCAACTCTTCTTTCGTTTAAAATATTCTCCAATGTGGCGGCAGCAGCTCCAAGATTAGCACGTGTTCTAACTTTAAGGAATGGGGTAGATGCATCTTGACCAATATGTGTAGCCGCTTCGGCATTTATCAGTAAGACCTCTGCATAGCGCATTAAGCGAATGTTTTTTGGTTTGTTGTCCTTGTCGTTAATACCACCGCAACCGTTTGTTTCTAAAAATGGGCTGTGGTAAGCTTTGTAATTGTACCGCTCGTTTACTACAGATGGCATGGTTGGTAACACAAAGCCATCCCATAATGTGGTTGTTGTTGCGGTGCTGGTGAAAATAATGGTACCAGTTTTTCTTATATCATCAACTTCGTAGGCGGCTGCTAAGTTTTCGGATGGTGTATTTAAGCCAAAACCTAAATCCCCTCCTGAATATGTCCGCCCTCCAATGGTTTGTGTAGCAAAGGAACCGCGAGGTCCTTGGAAATTGCTGTAGTTTTTACTGATCGCATTGCAGGTTAATCCATCGGCTGTTGACAAGGCATTTGGACCTGTTTGAATCTCAAAAATAGACTCGATGCTGTTTGCTCCCTTTTCTCTGAAGATGGTTGCATAATCTGGTGCTAAGTCATATTTTCCTGATTTCATAACGGCTAATGAGAGGTCGTAAGCCCCTTGCCAGTTTTGCTGATACAAGTACACTTTCGATAAGAAGGATTGCGCAGCCCCTTTGTTTGCTCTACCTACGATTGTACCGGCTTCGCCTTTCATCGGAAGATTACTTACGGCAAATTCTAAATCGTCGGTGATTACTTTGTAAATTTCTTCTTTCGTTGCTCGGGTTTGATATTTATCATCGTTAGCTTCTGAGGCTAAAGGAACCGAGGTTAAGTTGACCACTCCACCAAATTCTCTAACGAGGTTGAAGTAAAACAGTGCTCTTAAGAACCTGGTTTCACCTATTAGACGCAGTCGCGTTGCCTCATCGATGGTACTTTTAGTTAATATGTCTAAGGCTTTATTTGAACGTGCAATTCCCTCGTAGTTATCGTTCCATACATCGTTGAATATACTGGTATTGGCATCGTATGTAAAGTTATCGAGAAAAATTCCATCAAATCCAGGGTCAGATGCGACTGAGCCTTTATCTGAGTTATCGGAGGTTACATCGCCTAAGATGGCAAATTTTAATCCGAAGGTTCCTTGTAAATAAAGGGTGTTGTAAACCCCAGAAACTAAGTCGCTCGCGGCTTTTGGGTCTATCAGTGCTTGTTCTTCTGTTAGCTCTCCTTGCGGTGGTATATCTAGAAAACTTCTTTTACAGGCCACTAGAAGGATGCAGGCCGCAACAATACTGAGAGTTGTTTTATATACTATCTTTTTCATTTTTATTATCAATTAAAATCCAACATTAACACCAAAGGCAAAAGTTCGAGAAGAAGGGTAGGTATTGGTATCTACGCCTTGATTTAAATTGGTCTTTTCGCCGGCAGCAGCTTGAATTTCTGGTGTAAAGCCTGTATAAGAAGTAATGGTAAATAAGTTTTGTGAGGTTAGGTAAAAGCGAACTTTTGTGACCCCTAATTTATTTAATACGGTATTTGGTAAAGAATATCCTAAGGTTAAATTGTTTAAGCGTAAGAAACTTCCACTTTCTAAGAAGTAGGTAGAAGCAGGTAAGGCACCTAACGTAGCACGGGGAACGCTATTGCTCGGGTTATTGGGTGTCCATCTGTTTCTTGCAACATCGGCCTCTATATTATCAGTAAGCTGACTGGTTCCTCTGGCAGCTTTTTTACCATTGTAGATTTTTCCTCCTGCGGTACCGTAAAAACCAAAACTAAAGTCAAAGCTCTTGTAGGTAAGACTTCCGTTTAAACCATAGGTTACTTTTGGTTGATACGAGCCAAAATAGCTTCTGTCGTACTGATCTATAACTCCGTCTGGTACATTGTTTGGCCCACTAATATCGCGGTACATAATGTCACCAGCTCTTGCATCTTTTTGGGCTGATGCATCAATTTCGGCTTGATTTTGGAAAATGCCTATTTTCTCTAACAAGAAGAAACTGGCAATTGGCATTCCATTATCGGTTTTTGTAATGGCATAATTTCCAACATTATCGCCAATTAAGGGTTGTCCGCCATTTAATTTTTCTACATTGTTTTTGTTGTGTGCTACGTTACCGCCAATGCTGTAGCTCCAGTTTTCTCCAATTTTGTCTTCCCAATTTAACGAGAACTCCACTCCTTTATTGGTAATGGTTGAGGCATTTGTAAGGTATTGTTTATCAGGGTCGCCTAAAATACCCGGAAGTGGGATGTAAATTAATGCATTGCTAGTTTTTTTACTGTAGTAATCAAAAGTACCCGAAAGTCGGTTGTTCAGCAATCCGAAATCTAAGCCAGCATCCCATTCATCTGTAATTTCCCATTTAAGATTTTTATCATTAATGTTGCCCAAAGCAATTCCTTGTGTTGCCGAACCATCGTAATAGTACGGCAAATTGCGCTGAGCAATTGAATAATAAAGTGATGATGCAATATTGTCATTACCCACCTTACCAAAACTTCCTCTTAGTTTTAAGTTGCTAAATACCTTTTGGTTATCCATGAAAGCCTCATTGGTGATGTTCCAAGCTACCCCAACAGATGGAAAATATCCCCAACGATTGTCGGAATCAAACTTCGATGTCCCGTCGGCTCTAAAGCTTGCCGTAATCAAATAGCGATTATCGTAACCATAATTAATTCTTCCTAAGTAGGAATTTCTAGCGTATTTATCTCCTGTGTTTGATACGGTTTGCGTGCTACTTGTTCCTGCATTTAAGTACCATTGGTCTTGATTTTCAGGTACATCTAGTGCAGATCCAACAAGGCTGTTAAATTTGTATTTTTCTGCTGTTACACCGCCCAATACGGTGAAGCTGTGTTTGCCAAATGTTTTGCTGTAAGTAGCAGTATTATCCCAAATCCACCTACTAGCATCATTTTTGGTGCTTTTTAAGGTGCTATTTGGTCGTGATTGGTTACCTGCCGGGGTGATAAAAGTACTTCCATCGTTTAGGTATTTGTAACCATACGCGGTAGATTTTGTGAAATCTAAATCGATACCCATTGATGAGCGTAGCGTTAAACCTTCTATTGGTTTATATTCTAACGCAAAATTTCCTTGGATTCTGTTTCCGATGGTTTGATTGTAGTTTTTATCAATATCAAGCAAGGGATTGGCAACGTTTCCTGCTAAAGAGGTATTTCCATATAAATCGCCCACTTTTGATGGTACGTACGGTGCTGCTCTATAAGCATTTCCAAAAGAGCCTAAATTTGCTCCATCAGCATCTCCTCTTGCATAGGATACAACCGATGTTAGTTTCAATTTTTTAGA
This sequence comes from Pedobacter paludisoli, assembly GCF_052344095.1. Taxonomy (GTDB): domain Bacteria; phylum Bacteroidota; class Bacteroidia; order Sphingobacteriales; family Sphingobacteriaceae; genus Pedobacter. The sequence continues at coordinate 4,403,644 of NZ_CP179926.1, forward strand.
TAAAATATAGTCGTTGTTAGAGCGGAGGGTAAATCTATTATAGCTGTTCCCAAGTTGTAAACCATTATTTGTTAAGTAACCTGCACTTAAAAAATAAATAATGTTATCATTTCCGCCTGAGAGTGATATATTTTGATTTTGTTGAAATCCATTGCGTAAAATGGCATCATACCAGTCTGTATTGGCTCCTTTTAAAAGGTTCGGGTCAATTAAATTTGTTCCACTACCGTAATACTTGTTTGCTTCATTTAAATAACCTGCGTATTGGTTTTCACCTGCCATATCAACTAGGTTTGTTGCTTGACTAAAGCCAACAACTCCATCGTAACTAAATACAGTATCTCCTTTTTTTCCTTTTTTTGTCGTGATGATTAACACACCGTTTGCTGCTCGCATACCATAAATAGCCGTGGCTGAAGCATCTTTTAAAACTTCTAAGCTCACGATATCGGCGTTATTGATGTTCCGAATATCATCGGTAATAACTCCATCTACTACGTAGAGCGGATTTGCTCCTCCTAAAGTAGAGCCGGTTCCTCTTAAACGTACAGTAGGATTGGCATTTGGTTCACCTGAGCTAATTACTTGAACACCGGCCACTTTTCCTTGTAAGGCTTGAGTAGCCGTTTGAACGGGTTGTTTCGCAAGTTGATCGCCTTTTACCGAAGCAATAGATCCGGTAAGGTCTTTAACTTTTTGCGTGCCATATCCCACCACTACAACTTGCTCTAGTTGCTGGTTTTCTGATTGGAGTGAAATATTAATAGTTGTTCGATTATTAACTTGCACTTCTTGTTTAGCGTAACCTAAATAGGAAAACACTAAAGTTGCATTGGATGGAACGTTAATGCTATACTTTCCATTGACATCTGTTTGTGTGCCGTTTTGTGTGCCTTTTATCGTGATGCTTACACTCGGGAGCGATGTTTGATCACCTCCATCTATTACCGTACCTTTTACAGTAATGTTTTGCGCAAAAGCCACGTTAATTGCAAGTAAACAAATTCCGGCCAAGACAGAAATTTTTATACAAAATTGTTTCATGCTGTTATTATTAATTTGGTTAAATTGATGTTTAAAAATGACACTGTTTTTGGGAATGAGCAAGTGGAACAACCTCTACATCATTACATCAGTGTAATTGATATAACTCAAATTTTTGTTGAACTGATTTCTTAAATAGCCCAAAAACACCGTTTAAATACTTTGATTTAATTGTTTTTAATACGTTGGTGTAGTTGTTACACCAACTGTTTTGTATGTGTTAACTAAGGTGGGATGAGAGGTAATGACGTAGTAGAGATTGAGTGAAAGAGTTGGAATGTGTAGTGTTTTTATAATTCCATCAAGAATTCCGTCAGGTTTTTTTCGTGCGATATTTGAAGTTTTTTTCTTAAACGATAACGGCGGATTTCTATTCCTCTAAGGGTGATGTTAAGCAACGAAGACATTTCTTTACTGCTCATATTCATCCGTAAATATGCGCAGAGTTTTAAATCGTTTGGTACCAAATCTGGGTATTGCGCTTTTAGTTTTTTAAAGAAGCTTTCATGTGCCTCATTAAAGCTGTTTTCAAAAAGATTCCAATCGCGCTCATCATTCATACCTTCTATAATTACTTTCTGGATTTTGCGTGTTTGGTCATCGGGTATTCTTTTGCCTTCTTCGTCTTTAAGTTTTGCAACCTCTTCACTTAGTTTTTGAAGAAGTTCATTTTTATACACCAAGCTCATTGCCGAATTGGCCAATTCTCTGTTTTTTGATGCGAGTTCGGTTTGCAATTTTTCCGTTTGTAATTTTGCAATTTGCTTCTCATTGGCATCGGCTTCTTTGCGGAATAGTTCTTCCTGCTCCGCTTGCAAGTGTTTGCTAATTTTTTCTCGGTCTTTATAAAGTTTTCTTTCGTATATTTTTTTTCCTAGGATTAAGGCTATTACGATACATAAAATATAAAAAGAAATGGCCCAGTTACTCAAATACCAAGGGGGTAAAATGGTGAAATTTAAACGCGTTATCTCACTTAATGTATGGTTGTTTAGTTTCGCCCGTACTTTAAATACATATTTTCCGGCGCTTAAATTAGTAAAGTCTTTTTCGGTAGCATAACTCCAATCCGACCATTCTTTCGAGTATCCTTCTAGGTAAAACTGAAATTTAATGTTACTTTTTCTATATGTGGGCAGCGAAAATGAAATGCGGATATTGTTGCGATTATTGGCAATTTTAAGGGGCGCATTGGTTTCGCTGATAATGCTAAATTTATCGGTAATGTCATCAATTTGCCTAATAAGAACAGCCGGCAGGTTTTGTTTGGTTGGAATAGGTGTATGGGTAGGCTTGTAAATCACAAAGCCATCGTCTACACTAATAAGGTATATGGAAGAATCAATTTGACTAATGTTTTCATAATACTGTACCATGCGTCCATCTAATTGGCTAAACTGATTGGAATCGACTTCTATTTTTCCGGGCTCTCGTATGTAAACCAATGCTGTTTTTCCATGGTTGATGAACCAGTATTTTTTATCTCCTGCCGGGATGATTTTATTGGAGCTTGCAAAGGTTCCTAATTTCGAGTTTAAGGATGTGAACAGCTGAAATTTATTGCTAAATTCATCATAGGTGTAAAACCCTTTGTCTGATGAAAAGAGAATTTTGTTGTACAAATTAAAAATGTTGAGGTTGTGAGTACTCGGTAAACCATTTTTTTGGTCAAAGTATTTTATGGCAGTTGCTTTGGTGTAATCGTGACTTAGTTTTAATCGATACAATCCTTTGTAGGCATGACTTACCCAAATATCACCTTTGTAGTCTTGTTCCACATTTCGAGAAGGCGCATTAAATCCTTCAACTTGGCGCACAAATTTTAAACCTTCAGCCGACATTTTGAAAATAGACAAGCCATTATAGGTGCCTTGAACAAAGTAATTTGATTGTAGGTTTTTTATCGTCCAGCCGCCACTAACATCCGATATTTTCTCTATCCGATTGTCAATTACACGAAACGTTCCGTTGTTATGGCCACAGATTAATTCACTACCAATAATTGATAAATCCCATACTTGTCCTTGAGAATGTGGGATTAATTGAAACCGAAGTGGCTTTAGTTGGTTGTTGATTGATTGCCAATCGCTGTAATAAAGCCCCTGGTTGGTTCCTAAATAGATTTTACCTTTGTACACGATGCTGGAGTAAACCGTGCCAAACAAGCCAAATTTATCTAAATGGTAATATAAGGATGAGTTTAGCTCAATGCGGTCAATTCCATTGTCTAAGCCTGTCCATAAATTCTGTTCGTTATCGCTGTAAATACTTAAAACGGTGTTGTTTTGTAATCCAGTTGATTTATTTACGCGTTGTACAATTCTTCCTCCTTCATCTAAGATAATGATTCCGTTGAGGATGGTTCCATAGGCATAATACTTCCCTAATACTCGGAAGCCATTATTTAATTGATAGACTTTTAGAAAATTGCTTGCTTCAGAGCGAAAAGGTATAAAATCGGCTCCGTTATACAGGAATAGTCCATTCTTGCTCGTTCCAATCAGCAATTGATTGTTTTTGTATGGAAGCATAGATAAAATGCCTTCTCCTCCTAGTTTATCGCTCTTTGGGAGATAAATCAGTTTTTTTTCTTTTAATTCATAGAGCCCTTTACCCCATACTTCTACATAAAAATGTTCATCCACTTTGTGTAAAAAGAGAAAAGGAGAATTAGGCGATTTTACTATTTGGAGTTGGTTATTCTGATACAGATAAATGCGCGAGAAAGTTTGGAAAATGACTTGATTTTTATCGATGTAAATTTTCCATACCTCGTCGTTTAGTGTTTCATTTTTGGGTAATAATTTGCTTATTGAAGTGAATTGAAGCACATTATTTTGAAGCGACCAAAAGCCAAACTCGCCAAAACTACCTACATAAATTCTGCCAGTGGAATCAACCGCTATGGCTCGTACAATTTGTTTATTGGGCATTTTATATTTTGCCCAATAGCGACCATCAAAGGCCAATAGCCCTTCTGCATTCCCAAAATACATGACCCCATTTTTGTCTTTATCAATTGCCCAGTTTTGGTTGCCTGCTGCATAGGTTGCCTTTCGGAAGTTTTCGACATAGGGAGCGCCAATGCCTTGAATATCTACGGCATGCAGTCGCAGGATAAGCAGAAAAAGAAAGGCAATTGTAAGGCGAAAACGTTTTTGCATAAATGCGCATGAATAATCTTGAGTCTTTTACTTGCAAAAACTATGCTAAAGTAGGAGAATGAAAATGTTGCAGCAGTTTGAAAGGTTTTTCTTCAGCTAAAATGAAGCGAGCCTGTGCTAAGAAAATGGCCTGCGTGTATTCTTGGGTATAAAACAATAAAGGGGGGATGTTTTGTCAAACATCCCCCCTTTGTTGTGTATTTTTATGCGTTAGCTACCGGTTGCGGTACTTTTACGTAATAACCTGTTCCATCATATGGACGCTTGCGTGGATTGGTTGTGCAAGGTTCTGAACAACATCCTTGTAATTTATCTCCACATTCATCGCACTGCGTAATGTGCTCATTACACTCTGGATTGGCGCAGTTAATCATTTTTGGTGTTGTTTTTCCACAGTTGTAGCATACAGAAACTACTGTTGGATTTACCTCATTTACGTCAACAGCAATTCTATTGTCGAAAACATAACATTTACCTTCGAAATCTTTTCCTCCGGCTTCTTTTCCGTATTTGATGATACCGCCATGTAGTTGATACACATCGTTAAATCCATGATGCAAAAGTAATGCAGATGCTTTTTCGCATTTGATACCGCCGGTGCAATAGGTTAAAATTTTCTTGTCTTTATATTGAGCAAGTTCGTTTATTTTTTCTGGGAAATCGCGGAAATTCTCAATATCCAGTGTTACTGCATTTTTGAATTTTCCTAAGTTGTGTTCGTAGTTGGAGCGCACATCTAAGATTACCACATCCTCGTCGTCTTTCATTTTCATGAAATCAACCGGTTCTAAATGTTTTCCGGTACGTTCATTTGGATCAATGATAGAAGTATCTCTTAAACCCGAGTGAACAATTTCTGATTTGTAGCGACAATGCATTTTAATGAACGAAGGTTCATCTACTTGGTCAATTTTAAATTCTGTTTTAGCAAATCGCGCATCAGCGTGAATGGCTTCCATATAGGCAGAACACGCTTCTGGAGTACCCGAAACAGTTCCGTTTAAACCTTCGTCGGCCACAATAATTCGACCTACCAAGTCTAACGATTTACAAAATTTAAGGTGATCTGCTGCAAATTGTTCAGCCTCTTCAATGCGGCTGTAGCAGTAATAAAGTAATGTTTGATATTTTTTCATAACGCTATTGATACCCATGCAAAGGGCGTTTAAAGCGCTGCAAAGATACAAAAATCATCTGAATTTAGCTAACCAACTATCTCTGTACTTTTTACCCTGGCATACAAAACTTAGAAACCGTAGCTAAAGCGAATAGATTGGGCAATTTTCTTGCTGCCATCGTATGCAAAACCATAACTTGCTCTAAAGATGAGGCGTTTTAGACCAAAATAAAATTCTTTGTAATTCTTCTTTTCTGGTGATGATAAATAGCCACCGCCTATAAATTCTTCAAGTTTTGTTTTACGTAATAGTGGTACTTTGTTGATAAAAAATCCTCCAAAACTATGTTCTAAATGGGCTTCAAAATATTTTTCGCGTGTACTAAATTGATAAAAATCCAAGTACTGGAATTTTCGGATATTAGGCGGGAAGATGGTTGAAATGTTTCCGGCGAAATGCTTATAATCGGGAAAATACATTTTATTGTTGTTCGGAAAACCACCAACTCCTACTAGAAAAGTACTATAGCCCCATAAGCCAAAATTTATTTTTTCTTGGTAAACTTCCAACTTCAGAAAGTCATAATCGATATCGCTACTCAGCGTATTTTTTAATCCTTTACTATAGGATAAAGTTATTTGCGGGTATTTAGACTCGGTATAAAATTTACCGTCGGGGCGCGTAATGTAGTGCTGGCCGATAGAATAGGTTAAGCTTGCATTTAGGGTAAAGGCCTTGTATGTTGGAAACAGTGGTGTTTCTACCTCAGGCGTAAAAGGATTATTCGATGTGAATGCCAAATCTTTAGTGTTGATGAGATAAAAATCGGTATGATTAACCAAGGTTTTATTTTGGTTGTATTCCATGCCAATTGAGGCTTGTAAGCCACTGGTCAATTCTCTTGATGAATAAACTTTTAGATAATTTTTTTCATAAAATTTCAGAAAATTTTTGCCGTAAAAGAGAGAGTTGATACTGTTTCCAAAGAGGGTCATAGATCCTACATTGTTTAAATCAAAAATCCCATTTCCAAAGGAAATTCCAACATTCGCTTTTTTCTTGGGGTTGTAATGGTAATTTCCAGTTAGGCTACCGGTAAATTTGTTAATTGCCAATCCGTATCTAATTTCGGGGCGAATGGTATAGTTAACGCGGTTTTCAAATTCCTTCCTGTAGGTTACGCCATATTTAATGGCAAGACCTTCTACCGTATTGTAAAAAATGGAGCGTAAAATCGGGTCGAAGGTGTAAAATTTCTTTTCGTATCGTTTATTGATGCTATAGGGTGTCAATAGCAGTTTGTTGATGGCAAATTTGTTATTGGCATTTTCAACAGAATCAAGGTAATGTTTCGATTCCTTTAATTTAGCTATACTATCTTTCTTAACATAATCGAGCTTTTCCTCTAGTGTGAGTGGAATCGGACGATTGTTTTTCCAGTAAAGAGAATCTTTTTTGTTTACAAATTCGGTAATTTTTAATATTTCACCGTTAAAATAGTTTTTTGGAAATTTTGGATTAAGGTTGTAATTACTGTACGATGCCAAGTAATATCCCGCAAATTTAAAACCCAATAAATTGCCCGAAAATTCTAAGTTGACATTGGTTGGCATGTACACTTCTTTAACTTTTGTGTAGGACAGATTCATGCTCAGGGTATCAACAAAGTTGATACCTGCCTTTTTTAGTAAGAAAAGATCAGCATTGTAAATACGCCAACTTTTATCCAAGATGTAAATGATTCCTCTAAAAACTGGATCGTTTTCTCTTCTAGCAATCACTTCAATTTTATGAATCGTTTCACCACCTTCATGTAGCTCTCCTAAAAGTTTATAGCTATAGTAAAATAAAGCATTGTCGGCAATAGGTGATACAAAACCACGTGCACTTAAATTATTTTCGAGAACAATGTTTTCGTATAGATCAATCATTAAATCGGAAGCTTTGTTAAAGCTAAAAGCATTGTTTCTTCCTGATAGTTTAGACGAAATCATTTCTTCGTGAATTTTATCTGGGCGTTGGAAACTAAATTTACTTTCCGATTCAGATAGGTATATAATTCCTTTTCGGTTGGTGTCTAAATCGAGTGTTTTTTGAATATTTCGGCCTAAGAATTTTTTGGGTGCGCCATTTAATTTTTGTACTCCTTTTATGTACACATCGCATTCGTATGCATTTACTTCTGTTAAATGTTCTTTTCGTTTTTCAATCGCATGGCGAATAATGGCATAAGCAGGGTCTTCGGCATTTCCGTGGATTGTTACGTTTTCCAAGGCATAGTTTTCAGCCTTCAGTGTAATGTTGTGTGTTTGATCGTCTGTTAAATTTATCAAAACTTCTTTGGTTTTGAAACCAATTGCTCGATACGAAATTGTGTATTTTCCCTTGTCCAATTTGAAAATATACTTACCGTTAATGTTGGCGGAGGTTCCGTGCGTGGTGTTTTTTAAAAAAACACTCGCAAAAGGCACGGGTTGGCCACTCTCGTCTTGAATCGTTCCACTCAATGTGAATTGTTGGGCAAAAAGCACGGTGTTTACAAGAAAAAGAATGATTATCAGGTAGGCAGTTCTTAGCATAGATGTAAGTTAATCAGATAGTAAATTATTAATCAATAAGATACATGACCACTAAAATAGAATTATTGTTTGTTAAAAAGTGATTTATTTATTCGAATTTGTATATCAAGCTGAAAATATGGGCTTTATTCATCGAAAAAAATGCGCAAACGATTGTTCAATCGGCCATAATTTTTATACTATCCATGCATTTTTATACCTTTGGAGTTCAGGCAATCATCAAAATAAATTATGTATAAAACACTACAACCTGTTCTACAAAAGGAACTTGAAGAAATAGAAAATGCAGGATTATATAAACGCGAACGCATTATTGTAACTCCACAAGGTGCAGATATTAAAGTAAATAGCGGTGCAGAAGTGGTAAATTTCTGTGCAAATAACTATTTAGGCTTGTCTTCTCATCCCAAAGTAATTGAAGCTGCTAAGAAAGCGATTGATGAACATGGATATGGTATGTCGTCAGTTCGTTTTATTTGCGGTACACAAGATGTTCACAAAGAACTTGAAGCAAAAATTTCTTCGTTTTTGGGTACGGAAGATACGATTTTATATGCAGCAGCTTTTGATGCCAATGGCGGTGTTTTTGAACCTCTTTTTTCAGCAGAAGATGCCATCATTTCAGATGAATTAAATCATGCATCCATTATTGACGGCGTGCGTTTATGTAAAGCACAACGTTTCCGTTATAAAAACACGGATATGGAAGATTTAGAAAAACAATTAATTGCCGCAAAGGATTGCAGACATCGCATTATTGTAACCGATGGTGCTTTTTCTATGGACGGTTCTGTTGCTCCTTTAGATAAAATTTGTGATTTAGCTGATAAATACGAAGCGTTGGTTATGATTGATGAGTCACATTGTTCGGGTTTTATTGGTAAAACCGGACGTGGTACACACGAGCATTTCAACGTAATGGACCGCATTGATATTATCACCGGCACCTTAGGAAAAGCTTTGGGTGGTGCATCGGGTGGTTTTACTTCAGGTAAGAAAGAGATAATTGAAATGTTACGTCAACGTTCGCGTCCATATTTGTTCTCGAACACCTTGGCTCCATCTATTGCAGGTGCCTCTATTGCGGTTTTAGATATGCTAAGTGAAACTACCGCTTTACGCGATACGTTAGAAAGCAACACAAAATATTTCCGCGAGAAAATGACTGAAGCAGGTTTCGATATTAAGCCAGGTTTCCATCCAATTGTTCCAGTTATGCTATATGATGCTAAAATTGCTCAAGCATTCGCTGCGAAAATGTTAGAAGAAGGAATTTATGTAATCGGATTCTTTTATCCGGTTGTTCCACAAGGAAAAGCGCGTATTCGTGTTCAACTGTCTGCAGCGCATGAACAACATCATTTAGATAAAGCTATTGCAGCTTTTACAAAAGTAGGGAAAGAACTAGGCGTTATTTAATCAGCCCTTGTATACCGAATTTTTAAAAGCCGCAATTTACTGCGGCTTTTTTTGTTTTGAGTTCATTTTCTTTAATAAATTACAATTGAATGGATATTTTGAACTCAAACGGGATAAAATCTAAAGAAAATTTGCTGTATATTTGAAGCCATGTTACAGGAAAAAATAACACAATACACCGAAAAAATTAATGCTTTTGTAACTGAAAAAGCAGACGAGTTAGAACAATTTCGTATAAAATACTTAGGAAGCAAAGGAGTTATCAAAGAGATTTTTGATGATTTTAAAAATGTTTCTGTTGAAGAAAAACGTTCGTTAGGTAAGGTTTTGAACGAATTTAAACAGCTTGCCGAAGCAAAATATTTAGCTTTAAAAGAAGTTACCGAAGCTTCAAGTCAGAAAACAGAAAGCGCTGTACTGGATTTGTCTTTGCCGGGTGAAGGTTTTGAAATAGGTTCTCGCCATCCTTTAGCATTGGTACGCAGAGAAATTGTAGAAATTTTCGCAAAGCTAGGTTTTACCGTTGCCGAAGGTCCAGAGATTGAAGACGATTGGCATAATTTCTCGGCCTTAAATTTTCCTGAAGAACACCCCGCTAGAGATATGCAAGATACCTTCTTTATTAAAAAGGGAGGAGAAAAAGGGGATATCGCTTTGCGTACCCATACTTCATCGGTACAAGTGCGTATGATGGAGCAAGGACAACCACCATTCCGTGCCATTATGCCCGGACGTGTATACCGTAACGAAGCAATTTCTGCAAGGGCACATTGCTTTTTTCATCAAATTGAAGGCTTGTATGTGGATGAAAACGTTTCATTCGCCGATTTAAAACAAACCTTATTCTATTTTGTGCAAGAATTATACGGCGAAGGTACTAAAGTGCGTTTCCGTCCATCATATTTCCCGTTTACAGAACCTTCAGCTGAAATGGATATTTCATGTACCATTTGTAAAGGCGATGGCTGTAATTTATGTAAATACAGTGGCTGGGTAGAAATTTTAGGGTGTGGAATGGTTGATCCAAATGTATTGGAAAACTGTGGTATCGACTCAAAAAAATACAGTGGTTTCGCCTTTGGAATGGGAATTGAAAGGATTACCAATTTAAAGTTTGAAATTAAAGACTTGCGCTTATTTTCTGAAAACGATGTTCGTTTCTTAAAACAATACAAGTCGACCTTAATTTAAGGATGAAGTATTTATACAGCATATTGTGTCTGGTTGTACTATGTACTAGTTGTGGCAAAGAAGAAGATTTTGTGCCGAATGTACCGGTAAATTACACTACGCTTTTAACGGATCCCAATTTGGTAGGTCTGTCATCAGGAAAACCTGTGACTGTAAAAGGACAGGGCGTAGCGGGTTTAATCTTGTATAGGAATGTAGCCGGAAAGTACGTAGCGTACGATCGTTGCAGTACTGTAAACCCTCGCAACATGTGTGCTGTTGAAATTGATGATAATTATATAACTGTAACCGACCCTTGTACGGGCGCTAAATTTTTGCTCGAAGACGGAAGTCCTGCAAAAGCCCCTGCTGCCCGATACTTAAGAGAATATCTCGTTAGCATCTCAGGTAACACCATACGCGTAACTAATTAAGAATGGAAGCTGAAAAAATAAAAGATACTGTAAAGAAAGCCGCAAAAGAATTATTTAGAAAATACGGTTACCACAAAACCAGCGTAAACGAGATTGCCAAAAAAGCACGCATCGCAAAAGCAACTATTTACAAATATTTCGAAAGTAAAGAACAGGTTTTGGATAGCATTCTAATGGATTATCTTGATCAAAATTTACATGAAATTTTAAGTAATAAAGTAAGCTATTCGTCGGAAGAAGAGCATTTAAAAGCCTTGGTGATGAAAACCAGCCGACTGTCGTTTACGGCATGTAATGAGTTCATAGGTTGGGATTTCGTGCGTGAGAACACCAATTCACAAGAATTTTTAAAACATCTTTCTGATCAGTTAGAGGCACTTTTATTAGCGGCTTACCTCCAATTGGATAATTTTAAAAACAATCCTGCTCGTAGAGAAGGTTTAGCCTTTTTGTTGAAAGCCAGTAAAAGCATTGTGTTTTCTTTTGCATTTACTTCGGTAAGTGATTCGGATGTGCGCAAAAACTTTGTAAGTTTTCAGAAAGAAATATTGCCATTTTTGGTAAAAGCAGCCTTGTAAAAACAGTGTTTTTCTAGTCTTTAAAGCAAATAAATACGTATGTTAATTTGCTTTAAAGTAGTCTGATGCTTTAAATTTTTCTACTTTTTGCTGCATTTTGCCGTTTATCAATTTTTGCTTAATAACCACCACTTCATCTTTTGCGTGTGTGTCTTCGATCATAGAAGATACTTCGGTTAAACCTTTGTGAGTGTCGAATGTGTAATTGATGCTTTTGTGTATGCAGCAGCCCTCAATTTGATTTACTGTAATTTCTTTTGCTTTTTTATCAACGGTAAACATGCCCAGGTTTCCGCTGGCAATAGTGGTTAGTATGCTGTTTTTCTCAAAAATATCTTTTGCTTTTTTGTACAAATACACATCGTACGAGGGCTTTTTGAAGGCACTATTGCTGCCATTTCTAATGGCGATATCCTCATTTCCGTCGAAATCAAAATCGCCAAAAACTAAGGGACTTTGGTACTTGCCTAATTCTACCCAGTCTAATTTGGGGTTTTGATTGGGCTTAAGTGTAAAAATCAGGTCTTCAGAAGTTAATCGTTGTATTTCCGTTCCGGTAATTTTATCAAAAACTAAAATAGTAGCCTTCCCGCTGCAAAGGGAGTCGGTATTATGGGCAACAAAAATCTTCGCTCTGTAAACAGATGAACTGTTCGGGTCGCTAAATTTATACTGAGCAAAACTGTGGATACTCAACAGCACTAAACAAAAGGCAATAAATTTTTTCATTTGAGCAAAGGTACAGGAATATTTTGCCGCTAAAAGTTAAAAAACGTTAACGCTTTCTTTTTCTTGTGTTTATGTATTGGTATATAGCTTCTTTAGAGGTAAGCCAATTCCTACCATCTTTATATGCATCAATTTTTCCCGTACGCGCCAATAAGCTAATGTATTCATGTCCGTATTCAAAATCGGGTTCCGATATTATTTCACTAATGGGTAAGAATTCGCCATATCCTGTATTGGGTAAAGCGTTTAAATAAATGTTTAACGAGCGTTCTAAGGCTTGTATCATCAATAAACAAAGTTTATGATAACTGCCTTTATTGGCTTGATTAAGAGCCTCGTAATATTTTTTTCTATCCGTTTTTAAAATAATAGCAGGAGGAAAGCCCACGCGCATAAGCAAAAGATTCATTACTAAACGCACTGTACGACCATTACCGTCAAAAAATGGGTGAATCCAAACCAATTTATGATGAAAAATGGTTGTTAATACAATATCATTTTGCACCGTTGTGTTGTTGTTTACGAAATCAATTAACTCATCTAGTAAATCAGAAACTTTGTTTGCATTAGGTGGAGTAAAATTAGCCGCTACAATGCGCACATTTCCGTTTCTCAATCTGCCTGCAAAATCATCCTCAATGTTTTGTAATACTAACCTATGTAACGATAAGATATCTAGGCTGCGCAAAGTGTATTTAGGGTTCACCAAGCTATATAGATAGTTGATTGCTTTTTCGTGATTGAAAACTTCGAAATGTTCACGTAGTGATTTCCCGTTTACCGTAATGCCTTCTTGTAGTACTATTTGCGTTTCGCGAAGACTTAACGTATTGCCTTCTATGCTGTTTGAATTATAAGTCCATTCTAAACTTAACTCAGTTTTGATACGATTTAGGGCGCTACTAGGTAATGGCCTACCGGTATCCAGCATAGCTTTTTTTTGATACAGCCTTTCTATATGAGGTTTTAAGTCTGCTAAATCGCTCAAATTTAAGTTCCACATACCCAAATGTACTAATATCGGATTGGTTTAAAAAATTATTTATCCGATATTCTCAAAAAAGGCCTACAACAAAGCATCTAAAAATCTTTGTTCGATAATTAATCTACTGAGATTGCTTCAACTCGTACAATCCGGCTTCGCAATGACGTACCAAACGATTGTCATTGCTGGAAAAGCAATCTTTATTTTACTCCCATTTAAAAACTTTTACAGCAACAGCGTAAATGCCAATTCCCCAGGCAATCAAAATTAAAATTTGGATTTTTACATCCCATAAACCTTGTCCTTCAAAAGCCACTTTACGCATGGCATCGTTTAGATAGGTTAACGGAAGTGCGCGACTAATGGGTTGTAACCAGGTTGGAAAAGCTTCTATAGAAAAAAAAGTTCCGGATAATAAAAATTGAGGTAAGGTAACAATGTTGGAAATAGGCGGAACCATGCTTTCATTTTTGGCAATGCCTGAAATAATAAAACCAAAGCCCATGAACACAATTAAGCCTATAATGGCTAAAATAAGCATGTTAAAGACCGTTAAAAAACCGTGAATGAGGGTGAAATGGAAGCAAAAATGGCCTATTACAATGATAAAAAGAGCCCCTAACAAGGCAAAACCAATTCGCGCTAATCCTTCACCTATCACAATGCTCGAACGTTTTACAGGAGTAGCAAAAAAACGTTTAATAACCAAGGTTTGGCGCAAACTTAAAAATACAAAGGCCGTTCCGAAAACCCCGGTGCTTAATAATGAAAACCCTAATTGACCCGGCAAAATGAAATCGATGGTTTTATACTCACGCCCATGAACGGTACTTTCCTTAATTTCGGCTATTGATGGTTTTAGTTTTTTATCGTAGAAAAGATTGTTTAAAAGCGTTTTTAAGATGTTCCCTTTATCTAGAGATGCTGATGTATAGTGTACATTAATTGTGTAAGCAGGGCTATTTGCCTTTTTTTGAATATCAATCAGGGCATCTACGTTTCCTTTTTCTAGTAATTTCGCATAGTCCTCTTTCGACTTATCTTTAACCAAACGAATCATTTTTGTTTGTTGGAGCGTGCCAATCACAGGATTTTTTACGTCTGATCCAGGATTAACTCCCACATCGATGTGCATACCACCGCCGCCAATAAAACCGAAAACGATAATGAAAATTAGCGGAAAAGCTAAGGTGAAAATTACCGCCGAGGGGCTTCGCATAATGGAGCGGAAACTAGCCTTTGCTAAAGCTAAAGTGGCTTTTGTGTTACTGTATTTTACGGTTCCACTTGCTACGGTTGATGGTGTATGCTTTGATTCTGGTTGCATAATTTTTTTGCTTGCTGCTTGATTGTTAAATCAGAATGCTAAGGATAATATAAATGTTGCGTGTTTTTTATGTTTAGGATAATGTAGGTTGAGTATTGTTTGGGCTACTCGCGCCATTCTTTTCCTGTTAATTGAATAAAAACATCCTCTAAATTGGCTTTTTTAACTTCTTTTTTGCGCTCGAATCCGGTATTAACCAATTGGTCAATTAAATTATCAGGCGTATCTAACGCGATGATTTCGCCGTTTTCAACAAAAGCAACACGATCGCATAACTGCTCTGCTTCGTCCATGTAGTGGGTGGTAATTACCACGGTTGTGCCATTATTGCGGATATCGGTGATTAAATCCCATAGATTTCTTCTCGCTTGCGGATCCAAACCGGTTGTAGGCTCATCCAAAAAGATAATCTTGGGCTGGTTAATCAGTGTTGTAGCAATTGAAAAACGTTGTTTTTGTCCTCCAGAAAGTGCTTTATATTTGGCCTTAGCCTTGTCTTGAAGGTTTACTTTCTGCAGCATTTCCATGGGTTTTATGTTTGCACCGTATAATCCAGCAAATAGCTCAAGCAGTTCAACTAAGTTTAGATTTGGATAATAACCCGCGGCTTGCAATTGAACACCAATAATTTGTTTGATGTTTTGCGCTTGCGTATCAACAGAAAAATTATCAACTATGATTTCACCAGAGGTTTTTTCTCTTAATGTTTCGATAATTTCGAGTGTGGTTGTTTTTCCAGCTCCATTTGGGCCTAATAAACCGAAAATTTCGTTTTGATATACATCGAAAGTTAAACCCTTTACGGCCGTAAAGTCATCGTATTTTTTTACTAAATTTTTAACACGGATAATGGCGTTTTGCGTTTCCATTTTGCGAAGGTAAGGGCTTTTGGGTGAAAAGAGATCGGATTTCTCTAAGTTGAAGGTAAAAATCGGTAAATGTTGGTTTTAAAAGGGTAAATATCCCTGAAAACTAAAAATCTGCGAATCTTTAGCTAGGAAGCCGTAGATGCGCAGATTTTTTTTATGTTTTTTTGGATTACCAAGTCAATTTTCCAGTGATTAAATCGGCAAAATCGTCGAATAAATAACGTGAATCATGTGGGCCTGGAGAAGATTCTGGATGATATTGTACCGAGAATGCTTTTTTGCCTATCACACGGATACCTTCAATCGATTTATCGTTTAAGTTAATGTGTGTAACTTCTACTTTATCTGATTTTTCTACTTCTTCTGGAATTACACCAAAACCGTGATTTTGTGAGGTAACCTCGCAGTGGTTTTTAATGATGTTTTTAACTGGGTGATTTAAACCGCGGTGCCCATTAAACATTTTCATGGTACCAATTCCGTTTGCTTCTGCTAAAAGCTGATGACCTAAGCAAATACCAAACATTGGTTTGTTTGCTGCTAAAATTGCTTGAATGGTTTCAACTGCATATGGCATTACCGATGGGTCGCCAGGGCCGTTTGAGATAAAATATCCATCTGGGTTCCATTTCTCCATTTCAGCGAATGTAGTTTTTGCAGGGAAAACCTGTACGTACATATCGCGCGCATCGAAATTGCGTAAAATGTTTTTCTTAATACCTAAATCTAAAGCGGCAACTTTTAAGCTTGCATTTGGATTACCGTAGAAATAAGGTTCTTTGGTGCTAACTTGCGATGAGAGCTCTAAACCTTCCATTGAAGGGACTTTAGCAAGTTTTTCTTTTAATTCTTCTAAATCAGTGATTTCTGAAGATATAATAGCATTCATAGCGCCTTTATCTCTGATGTGACGTACCAAAGCACGTGTATCGATGTCGGAGATGGCTACTAAATTATCGTTTTGAAAATAATCTTGAATCGATTCTTTTGCTTGTTTACGACTGTAGATAATGTTGTAGTTTTTACAAACTAAACCAGCAATTTTAATTGAACCCGATTCAATTTCATCGGCATGGATACCGTAATTACCAATATGCGAATTGGTCGTAACCATTATCTGTCCAAAATAACTTGGATCGGTAAAAATTTCCTGGTAACCTGTCATCCCGGTATTAAAACAAATTTCGCCGGTTGTAGTGCCAATTTTTCCAGCAGCTTTGCCGTAAAAAACTGTGCCATCAGCCAGTAATAAAATCGCAGGTAACTTGGTGTAGTTAGTCATGGTAATTACAATATGGATTTTTTATCAAAAATGAGTGGAAAAAAGGAAGTATATCAGCTAAAAAGCTGTTGTTGCGGGTTACAAAAAACGATGAATATATCCCTTTCATTTCGGGGTACAAAGATAGGCTTATTTTATGTTGTTTTAAAAGGTTTTTGTCAGATTTTTTTAATTATTTATCAGTGCTGGAATCAAACACAATTTTTAAGGTGAGAAAAAAAGACAAATATTCAGAAGCATTACTTAATTATGGCTAAAGAAATTTGAAATATCCCAATTGTAAAACTTAATTTTGTTCATTAAAACAAACCCAATGTCGGTACACAAAGAAATAAAACGAGTTACTACGCACAGTTTGCAAGAGATGAAATTGCGTGGTGAAAAAATATCGATGCTTACAGCGTACGATTATTCTATGGCGACCATTTTAGATGATGCTGGTTTAGATGTATTGCTTGTGGGCGACTCAGCTTCAAATGTGATGGCAGGTCATGAAACTACTTTGCCTATAACATTAGATCAGATGATTTATCACGCAGCATCGGTAATTAGAGCCGTTAAACGTGCCTTTGTAGTGGTTGATTTACCATTTGGCTCGTACCAAGGAAATTCAAAAGAAGCACTTCATTCGGCTATCCGTATAATGAAAGAGTCGGGCGCTCATGGGGTAAAGTTAGAAGGCGGTGAAGAAATTATTGAGTCGGTTCAACGCATTATTACTGCTGGAATTCCGGTGATGGGGCATTTAGGTTTAACACCTCAATCTATATATAAATTTGGTACCTACACCGTTCGCGCAAAAGAGGAAGCGGAAGCCGCTAAATTGAAAACGGATGTTTTGGCACTTCAAGCAGCGGGTTGCTTTAGTATTGTATTGGAAAAAATTCCGGCTGCACTGGCAAAAGAGGTTACCGAAAGCTTGGATATTCCAACCATCGGTATTGGTGGCGGTCAGCATTGCGATGGACAAGTTTTAGTGGTAAACGATATGATTGGGTTAACAAAAGGATTTAAACCACGTTTTTTACGTCAATACCTCAATTTATACGAAGAAATTTTAGGTGCCGCTCAATCGTATATCCGCGATGTGAAAAGCAACGACTTCCCGAACGAAAAAGAACAGTATTAATTAGCGTTGCGGGTTTCGTGTTCCTAGGTGCTCGAAAATAGGTATCCACAATCAAAAAAAGCAAACCCGCAACTTATTACCCATAACAAATTACGATGCCCATAACCGATGTCGACATCCTTTTTGAAGATAACCATCTGATAGCCGTCAATAAACGCGCAGGAGATATTGTGCAAATTGATGAAACAGGCGATGAACCCTTAGATGAGCAAGTAAAAAAGTACCTTGCCGCAAAATACAACAAACCGAACGGAGCATTTTTAGGTGTTGTTCATCGTTTAGATAGACCGGTGAGTGGCGTTATTCTTTTCGCAAAAACGAGCAAAGCTTTGGAAAGAATGAATGCCATCTTTAAAAATAGGGAGGTAAAAAAGACGTATTGGGCGGTTGTACGAAATAAACCAGAAAAGGAATCTGCCACATTGATTCACTGGTTGATTAAAAACCCAAAGAAAAATCTCGTAACGCATTACAATTACGAAGCCCCTGGTAGTCAGCGCTGCGAACTTTCGTATAAATTAAAGGCAAAACTGGGTGATTATTTTTTACTTGAAGTAGACCCTTTAACCGGGCGCTCGCATCAAATTCGTGTGCAATTATCGAGTATGGGATGCCCAATTGTGGGCGATAATAAATATGGATACCCACGAGGAAGTCGCAAAGGAAGCATTTGTTTACATGCCCGTCGGTTGCAATTTATTCATCCCGTAAAAAAAGAACCGGTAACAATTTTTGCCAAACTTCCTGTAGATGGTTTTTGGGAGCGGTTCGAAAATTTGTAGTCCTCTTTCTTGTTTGTTGTGCTTCGTTCATAACGATAATTTTACCATATTGAGTGTGTATTCTCGTCTTTTTTTGTTTTGATGGATAGGAAATAAAAGCAAATTAAGCATCTTTGATGCATGCGAATGTTTAAAAAAGTAATCTGTCTTTTTAGTTTTCTAGTACCAGTTTGTGTGGTTCATGGGCAACAAGTGAGGCCCTTAAAATCAGCTGAGATTTATCGCGAAATCCGAACCTTGCAACATTTACCAAAAGTGCTGTATTTGGCTGCGCACCCCGATGATGAAAATACTGGTTTATTATCTTGGTTGGTAAATGATCAACAAGTTGAAACGGCCTATTTATCGTTAACGCGTGGCGATGGCGGTCAGAATTTGTTAGGCACAGAACAAGGAGCCGCGTTAGGTTTCATTCGCACACATGAACTTTTGGAAGCACGTAAACTGGATGGTGCAAAACAATTTTTTACACGCGCCATCGATTTTGGTTTCTCAAAAAACACGAATGACACTTTTAAGCAATGGGATGCGGATAGCATTACCGCCGACGTGGTTTGGGTAATCCGCAAGTTTCGTCCCGATGTAATTATTTGTCGTTTCCCACCCACGGCCGCCGCGGGTCATGGACAGCACGCTGCATCGGCTGTAATTGCCGAAAAAGCATTCAAGTTGGCTGGTGATAAAACAAAATTCCCCAATCAATTAAAATTTGTCGATACCTGGCAACCCACTCGTTTGCTCTGGAATACCTTTAATTTTGGTAGCGTGAATACCACTGCTGAAAATCAATTAAAGTTTACCATTGGTCAATACGACCCGCTTTTGGGAATGGGCTACGGTGAACTTGCGGGGATTAGTCGTAGTTTGCATAAAAGTCAAGGAGCAGGAACACGCTCGGTGCCGGGTATCCGCAACGAGTATTTTGCTCAAGTTGCAGGTACTGCCGCCAAGAGTAGCCTCTTTGATGGCGTAGGGAAAACTTTTTCAGATAAAGGACTTGCAGAGATTGATCAAGACATTGCAAAAATAATAACCAATTTTAACTTTAATCAACCAGATGCAAGTTTATCCGCTTTGCTCGCACTTCGTGTAAAAATGTTAAACATTCGTGATAGGTTCTTAAGAAAAGATAAGTTGGAAGCCTTGGATAAAATTATTGTAAGCTGTGCAGGTTTTATGGGCGAAGTGGTAACCAATCAACCCGAAATGGTGGCAGGTCAAGAAGCTAACTTTCGTTTAAATCTCATCGCCAGAAGTAAATTACCAATTGTAGTTGAAGGGATTGCCTGGTTAGACGAGAAAGATAATATCAAGCGGGTTTTGGCGGCTGATTCTTTAATTACTTTTGAAAGGAAAATACAAATACCGGCAAATGCGGCCTTAACAGAACCGTATTGGTTGGCAAATCAAGCCAAAAACGCCGCGCAATTTAACGTGCCTGTTGATACGCTGATTGGTAAACCAGAGGATGAATCAGCATTGCTGGTACGTGTAAACTTGAAAATTGATGGCATGGCTTTTATGGTGCAATTGCCACTTTCATACAAAAAGTTGGATCCTGTAAAAGGCGACGTGGTGGAGGCCTTGCGCATCATTCCGCCAGTAGAGCTCCAGTTTTCACAGCCCGTTTATTTACTTCAAAATGGAGATAAGTTAACCCTTACCCTAAACGTTAAGAATAACACCGATAAAACGTATCACAATGGTAAACTTATTTTTCGCTTAGGCAGTCAGGTGGTTAAAACAATTGAAGGGATCTCCTTAACTGAAAAAAATAAAATTTTCGACTGCTTAATTGAAGCCAATAAATTGACCCGTACGACGGATACCAAACTTTCGGTCATTTTTGAAACCAATGGTTTAGAATTTGGTAAAAATAAGCAGCTAATTCAATATCCACATTTACCAACCTTGCAATATTTCTTGCCCGCGACTGCGCAACTCATGAAGGGCGATCTTCAGGTAAAGGTGAAGAAAGTAGGCTATGTAATGGGGGCAGGAGATTTTATTCCTGAATTTTTGAATGAAGCCGGAATAGCAGTTGAGGTATTGAAAGATGAAGATTTTTACGGAAGCACACAGCCGGATAAAATAAATCCTAAATTTTTAAGTTACGATGCGATTGTGATGGGGGTTCGGGCAAATAACACCGAAAAAAGATTGGACAGATGGATGCCTTATATTTGGGCCTACGTGCAAAACGGAGGTACTTTGTTGATGCAGTACAACACCACGCAGGATGCAACCTTAAATCAATTGGGGATTTATCCTTTTTCAATAGCCAATAAGCGGGTAACAGAAGAAAATTCTGCCGTAAAATTTCTGCTTCCCAATCATCGATTATTGAATTATCCGAATAAAATAACTCAAAGCGATTTTGAGGGATGGGTGCAAGAACGTGGCGCTTATTTTACCGATAAATGGGATAGTAAATATGAAGCCTTGTTTGAAATGCACGATACTAACGAAGAGCCTTTGCAAGGATCAACCTTATATACTACATACGGAAAAGGTCATTTTATATACAGTCCATTAGCTTTTTTTAGGCAATTGCCCGCCGGAAATGCAGGAGCTGCACGTTTATTTTTTAACTTTTTGTCGGTAGGTAAATAGATGGAACAAAAAGAAAAAAGTTGGAATTTGTGGTATTGGCTTTTAGCCTTAGCATTGATACTGCAAATTGTTTTTTATTACCTTTTTACGGCGTATTGGGCATGAGTGGTATCGATTGGTTTGTGTTAATTTTTACCCTCTTGGTGATGGTGCTCTACGGTGTTTTTGTGGGGCGCGGGCAGGAGAGCAATAAATCGTATCTGAAAGCCGATAACAAAATGCCTTGGTACATTGTGCTTTTGGGCATAATGGCTACACAAGCCAGTGCGATTACTTTTTTATCGGCACCTGGTCAGGCGTATACCGATGGGATGCGTTTTGTACAGTATTATTTTGGTTTGCCATTGGCGATGATTGTCATCTGCATTACGTTTATTCCTATTTTTCAACGGTTAAATGTTTACACGGCATACGAGTATTTAGAACAGCGTTTTGATAAAAAAACGCGGGTATTAACGGCCTTGCTTTTCCTTTTTTCCAGAGGATTATCAACTGGAATCAGTATTTATGCGCCCAGTATTATTTTATCAACGATGTTGGATTGGAATATTTATCTAACAAACGTGCTTACAGGAGGTATCTTGTTGATTTATACGTATGTAGGTGGGGCGAAAGCAATCGCGCATACGCAAAAGCTTCAGTTTTTAATCATTTTAGGAACAATGGCTTTTGCGGGATACTTATTGGTTCAAAGTATGCCAAATGGAGCTAGCTTTTCGGATGCACTTTATTTAGCAGGTAAATCAGGAAAACTAAACGTGATTACCACCCAATTTGATTGGAAGGATAAATACAACATTTGGAGTGGGATTTTTGGCGGATTTTTTTTAGCACTTTCGTACTTTGGAACAGACCAAAGTCAGGTAGGGCGTTACATTACGGCGAAAGATACTTCAACGGCTCGGATGGGCTTGCTATTGAACGGTTTGGTTAAAATACCCATGCAGTTTAGTATTTTATTAATTGGTACCTTATTATTTGCCTTTTTCGCGTTGAAACCGGCGCCCATTTATTTTAATAGTCGTTCGTACGAATATTTAAAGAAAAACGAACCCCAACAGGCTGCTGTTTTTGAAGAAGAACATCGGCAGTTGCAGCAGCAGTTTAATCAACAATCGGCAAAGGTTTTAAAGGAACGTAAAGAGCAATCAGTACAGCTGCCTGCTTCGCTCGAAGCTTTCAAAGCTACCCAGGACAAAGTAAAGGAATTGCACGGTCGGGTAGAGGAGGCCATTAATAAAGTGAATCTGAACGCCGAAAAAACTGATACGAACTATATCTTTCTCTATTTTGTAAAAAATACCTTGCCTGCCGGGATGGTGGGTTTGCTCTTTGCGGTTATTTTTTTAGCAAGCTGGGGTTCTATTTCAGCGGCATTAAATTCCTTGGCAGCTTCTTCGTTAAAAGACATTCATTTGTTGTATGCAAAACAAACGTTTAGCGATCGGGAAGAATTACGGTATGGCCGTTTACACACGCTTGTTTGGGGCTTATTTTCAATTGCCGTAGCCATGTTTGCTACCCGCATGGGTTCGCTTATTGAGGCGGTTAATGTGCTCGGTTCATTGTTTTACGGACCTATTTTAGGAATATTTCTAGTTGCCTTCTATTTCAAGAGAGTTGGCGGAACCCCAATTTTTATTTCGGCTATTTTATCAGAAATTGTAGTAATTGCCGTTTATGAGTTTGATGTGGTATCCTTTTTGTGGTTGAACATCATCGGTGCTGTCGCTGTTATTGTATTTGCGTATATATTTCAGTTGATTTATCCTTTTAAACAAGTAAACCATCATTCATCATCATAAAAAATAACCATGAAAAAAATTGTAAAGTTAGTATGCCTATTCTTGGTAACAAGTGTCGTTTCAGTACATGTTCAAGCACAAGAATCGGCCTCTAGACCCAGTCCTGCAGCCAGCGCAACAGGTACTATAAAAGGGGCTGAAATTACCATCAATTATAGCAGCCCTTCAGTAAAAGATCGTAAAATTTGGGGCAAGTTGGTGCCGTATAATAAAGTTTGGCGCGCGGGTGCAAACGAGGCAACAACTTTTGAAAGTACTAAAGATTTAAAAATAGAAGGAAAAGTTCTGCCTGCAGGAAAATATAGTTTTTTTGTAATCCCTAAAGAAACAGGTACCTGGACAGTCATTTTTAATAAGGAACCAAAACAATGGGGCGCTTTTAAATACGAAGAATCGAAAGATCAATTGCGTGTTGAGGTAAAACCAACAGCTCTAGTAGCGAAACAAGAACAATTGCTTTATAAAATTGACAGCAAAGGTTTTTCATTAAACTGGGATAAAGTGGCCGTTCCAGTGAAGGTAAAATAAAGAAGTTCAAGGCTGAAAGTTTCTTCATTGAAGGCTTTCAGCTTTCTTTTTTTAACGAACTAAATGCGTTTATTACTCGAGGTTCTTTATATGCACACGCTTACTTTTTAATAGTAATGGTACGTCCGGTTACCAAGTGGTAAATATAAAGTTTGTACAATCCGTCATCGCTAACTTCAATACGTTCAACAAGACCTGTTTTGCTAAATGTATCAGTTACCATGTCGCCAATTTTCACTTCGTTTAGCACATCTGATGGGGTATCGCTGTTTAATCTAATCATTTGGTAAAGGTAGCGAATACAGACAGTTATTGAACAGTTGGATTTGGGAAATATGATTTTGTTGTACCAAAGTTAAATAGCAGTCCAAAGCGGAGGGTGTTGGCCATTGGATTCGTTTGAACAGTTCCGATTAAGTACGATAAATCTATGGTAAAAACATTGTACTTTAAACCTGCACCAACGGTAAAATAATTGGTTCCTCCTTTTGCCGGGCTTTGAAAATTATATCCCATCCGAAAGGCAAATTGATTATTGTATTTGTATTCAATGCCGCTTGCGATTCCAATTTCTTTTAACTCTTCGTTAAAACCACCTGGAGCGTCGCTAAAAGACCCAAATATCCCTGAGGGAACTGATTTATTGGGGTCGCTACCTTTCACAATGTTTCCGTTTTCGTCATAAATGGGTTGGGTAGGAACCAATAGTTTATTAAAATCAAGGGCGAAAGAAAAAGTGCTATAGCTATCTAGTAGAAAAGTACTGGCACCGCCAATTTTTAAATTGGTTGGCAGAAAATAGCTACTGCCATTGCTCGCGTAACTCATTTTTGTTCCAATGTTGGATATGTTTATCCCTGCTGATAAAATAGCATCTGCATTTAAAAAGCGTGTTTCTTTTTTAAACAAACCAGAAACATCGGCTGCTACTGCCTGACCAGCGGTGGTTTGTTGGCCGGAATTGATTTGTCCGGTACTTAAATTTGAATAAATGTAGCGAATGCTGGTGCCTAATGAAAATTCTTGACCAAAGCTCCGGGCGAAAGAAGCATCCAAGGCCAATTCATTTGGGTTAAAAATCCCTAAATCTTGCTGGTTTTCGTCAATCAATTGAATAGAACCTAAGGCAAAATAACGTAAAGAACCTCCAATCACATTGCGGTCATCAAGTTTGTAATAACCCGATAGATAGGCTAGATTAATGTCTGGAACAATACTTTTAAGCCAAGGGCTATACGATAGGCCAAATCCATAATCTTCGTTCAAGAAAGGAAGCTTTGAAACGTTTATGCTCGAGCTATTCACGTCGCCTTCAATGGCAACTCCGGCATTTCCCATTGCACCTGCACGCGCATCCGGCGTTATTAATAAAAAGGGAACTGCGGTAACTAGATTATTCACTTGCGTTCCGTTGGTTTGCGTTTGGCCTTTTACTTTTACTGCGCAGCAAATAACCGCAATGGTTGTAGATAAGAAAATACAAAATAGGGATTTAGACATTCGCCAAAACTAAGCATTAAATTGATTTCAAGGATAAAATTTTGGCACAAATTAACGTAGTTTTTATCGGTACGTAAAAAAGTTTCAAGCGTGGAACATTTTGAGTGTCTTTTTTTAAGAAAATACAGTTGTTGTCTGTTTAAAGATGCCTTTTTACTGGTAAATATGATTTTTTTTGTGCAAAAATTGCTGCCGTTTTTGGATGTTTTTTGTTTTTTATTGCTGATTGTTAGGTGGTTGTATTTTGAGTGGTGTGTTTTATTGATATTTGTGAATTTTTTTCGCTTTTGTCAATTGAAATTAAAAGCTTTATAAGTAATTTAGCGCATCGTGTAAAAGCGAAATAAACCGTTGTCATCTCTATTTATGATCAAGAAAATTACGCTCATTGTACTTTTTGTGCAATTGTTATGTGCCCTGTCCTACGCTCAAGAATCTACCGGAACGAATTATTATTATAACGATTTTGAGGGAGGAAGCTTAGGAAGTACGGCAACATCAGGCGGTGCTTCAACCATTGCAATTTCTAATTCAAGTCCTTTAGCAGGGAGTTATAATTTAGCAAGTACAAATACTAGTACGAGTTGGGGCTATAAACGTTGGTCGTTTTTTAATTCAGGTTCGGGGATGTCTTTAACCTCGAAAAGTTGGGAATGGGAAATAACCTATTTAAATACTTCATCGAGTTCGCCAGGCGAGATTGATCAAGCTACTCCGGATACGGATTCATGGAGATATTGGTTGATTGCCAATGCCGCATCGGGCTCGGAAAATAATGGCATGCAAGGAGTTTATATAACTCAATCAGGAAGTAAATTATATCTTCGTTACAAGAAATCATCAACAGCTGGGAGTTTCGATAATCTTTTAAGTGTAGATATCAGTAATAATGTGAAGTACCAAATTCGAGTGGTAAGAAACGCTGAAGATGCTTGGAAGATTTATTTATTGAATATAAATACAAATACAACTACAGTTAGTGGTATAGGTTGGGGAGATAAGACTCATACCACTTATAATTACTCGTATTTAGAATCAAAGAGCACTGCCTTAAATCGCTTCAAGTGGGATAACTTGAATATGTATTCTTTAGAATTGAATTATGTAGCCATGACTGCTGCTTCAAATGGAATTACTCAAGGAGGGATTACGCCAGGTCAAAGCAATGTAATTCCATACGGTATTCAGGCAAAGGTGAGAGGGGATGTTGAATTTGGTCGTATTCGTTTTGGTTCAGCTACAGATTCTCAAGCTATTTTTGAAAGTGGAAAATTGTATAAGTCGACCGATGATTATTTTAGTTTAACAGATACTTTTTTGTTCAATATATCTGTGTATAATAACGGAACATCGCAAATGGATCTGTCTTCAACTGAATATTATTATAGTCCGGGGAATCGCTCAGACGGTTCTTTAGTGGCAGTAAGTTATTACTTTTTGGTGTTACAGGCGCGAAATCCTTTTTATTCATCTGCACCTTCCTCAATAAGTTTTTACGTAAGTGCAACAGCAAATGATAATTATGCGAGTTTTTATGGTGAGAGAAATCCTGTATCTACTTCAACCGAATCTGGAACAACAGCTTCGAATCCTACTTATCCGGTAACCTATTATGATTGGACTGGAAAAGTGAGTAGTGACTGGGATAATAAAAATAATTTTACACAAGATGGAGCAAATAGTGCATCAGATTATCCGAAAGGTAGTTATGATGTTGTTCGATTTGGTGTATCTGCATTTACTGGACAGAAAAATCAACCTATTATTAACGTAAATGTAAGTGCAGGCCAATTTATTTTTGGAGGTACTGATTTTACATCTTTAACTGTTTCATCCGGGAAAACTGTAAATTTGAGTACGGGTATTACCTTGAATACTTCAGCAACAGTTCCAATTACTGGACCAGGAAGCATTAATATTTTACCTACCGGTGGAGTAAATTTTACCAGCGGAGGGAGCCTTTCTGTAAATTCCGCAACAACATTTACACTTAAATCGGATGCAACGGGAACAGCTTATGTTGGTAATACAGGCACAACGACTATTTCAGGAACTTTCCGTGTGGAGCGTTTTATGAAGGGTGGTTCAAATTCGCTTCGCGGATATCGTTTAATAGGTTCTCCAACATCAATATCTTCAAGTAATCAGAAATATAATGTACTTAGTTTGAAACAAAATATGTATATAACTGGTTCTGGTGGCACTACAAACGGTTTTGATGCTTCGCCAGCAAACGGCGCAACGGTTTATCATTATAAAGAAAGCAACAAAGGAGGAGCAAGTAATGCTGATTTTATACCTATTACCTCACCAAGCGCCGATTATTTTAACATAGGTGAGGGTGCTTATCTTTTTAATAGGGGTAAAAATACTGCCACCGATGCTTACGGCGTATCCAGATTCAGCACTTCTGTAACACCAGAAGATAACGTGGTTTATTTTTCAGGAGAATTGAATAAGGGAAATATTACCGTAAATCTTTCGTATACCGCTTCTTCTCTAAGCAATGCAAACGATGGTTTAAACTTGGTAGGTAATCCTTATGCCAGTACTATTAATTTAAGTAGCATCACTGGAACCAGTATTGGCTCTAGTTTTTATGTATTAAATCCTTCAACCAAACAATTTTCAGCCTACAAAAATGGAGTAACCCCTACGGGAGGTGCATCGCAATATATTGCAAGCGGACAAGGTTTCTTTGTTCAAGCGACTGCAACTGGAGCTAAAATCAATTTTACAGAAAGCTTGAAAGTAAGCCAACAACTAACACCAAGCGGTACACCAAAATTATTAATGAGTACATCAGCGGCAGCTAAAACAGTGTCAGCTAGTGAAATCAGATTGGTGATGGGAAATCCAGCAGATAGTACCCTAAAAGACGATATTGTTTTAAGCTTTAAATCGGGTGGCCAAAAAGAATATAACGACTTAGAAGATGCCTACGATATGGGCGGAAACAGTACCGTTTTTTTATCCAGCATGTCGTCTGATCAAATAAAATTGGCCATCAATGGTATGCCTTCAATTGAAGAAAATTTACGTGTTCCACTAGTAGCCAACAGCTCGTTGACAGGAAACTTTACTTTATCAACGCCAGATTTAAGTAGCATTGAAAAGAAATGGAATGTATTTTTAGTTGATCATTTTACAAATGATTCGACTGATTTAACGCTCAAGCCTGCGTATGCTTTTACTATTGACCGAAATATTGCTGCCACGTACGATGTTAAGCGTTTTGAATTGGTTTTTCATGAAAAACCTGATTTAACAACTAAGTTGTTGAGCTATACAGGAATTGCAAAAAATAGCGATGTCATTTTAACCTGGAAACCTACTGTAGAGGCAGAATACAGTGTCCTTTTTTCTTTACAACGTACTCTTGATAAGAATAATTTTACTGATATTTATACCGTTCAATCGGATAATCGTTCGGTTTATTACTTTACAGATAGTAAATTAATAGAAGGAAAATATTACTACAGATTGAAACAAGATGATGGAAATGGGCACATCACCTATTCAGATTTGTTATCGTTTACGATTGAAAATCAATTTAAGCAAAATGAATCTTTTAAAATGTATCCAATTCCGGTAAAAAATACCTACACCATTGATTTACCCAATGATGAAAACAAAGAGGTTAAAGTGCGCATGATTGATGCAATGGGGAAAGTGGTGCAAGAGTATGTAAGTGCCAAGCAAAGTTGGAACATGGATACGAACACGTTAAATCCAGGCGTTTACATTATTGAATTAAGTAACAATGCCTCAAAAAAGATAATAGGTAGAACTAAATTTATAAAGATATAAACCCTTAAAATAATATAATTTTCTTGTCCCGCTCTCATGTTTAAAATCTTACGGTTAAAGTCGTCCCGGACTTTTTTTCTTAAAAGTTTAGTAATTTTTTGTGTTTTAATTTTATTCGGCGATCAAAGCTACGCCGCCACCAAATACTGGAAAGGAACAACTAGTACAGCTTGGAATACAGCAGCAAATTGGCAGGGTGGCGTTCCTGCCGTAAATGATGATGTGGTGATTGGTGATGATTATTATACAGGAAATTATGCGCCAATTTTCCCAGCAGGTAGTACCTTAACGATTAAAAGCTTAACTTTTGGAAGTTCTGTTAGTGTTAGATTTACGGTTAATGGAGCATTAACCGTAACGAATAATGTATTACAACAGAGTAATAATGAATCCATTCTTTCATCTAATAATTTTAATGCGAGTATTTTGGGTAGCGGTAGTTTAACCGTAAATGGAAATTTAACAGTTGGGCAATCAGGGTTAACTCCTAAATCTAATAGAAATACTATTTTTACTTCTGATATAAGTATACTTACGGTATATGAGAATTTGCAACTTAATTCACTTGAAGTCAGTGATGATTTTTGGGGGATTCCTTACCAATTTTTTAATCAAGCATCTCTTGTAGTGTCATCTGGTATGATGAATTTATCTGGGCAAATGATTTTCGATAAAGATGATCCAGATAATACATCTACTTTGACTGTTTCATTAGGAGCACAATTAAATTTATTGAAAGATAATACTTCGGCTATCTTAGTTAGAACGGGGTCGACAGGGACAACTACGTTAAACTTTAATGGTATTGTTGATTATAAAGGAACTGCTGGGCAGGATATTATTACAGGAACAAGTAACCCGGCAGTTAGCTATGCAACCTTAAAAATAGAAAATACAAGCGCTGGTTTTGTAAATTTAAAGGCGGCCACCACGGTAACTACTTTGTTAGAGGTTACTTCATCCAGTACTTTAAACCTTACTGCATCCACTTTGACGCTTAATGGTGCCAATGTAACCAATGCAGGGACAATAAAAGAAGCATCGGCTTCTACATTTTTGTTTACAGGTTCGGTTGTACAAAGCTATTCTGGTGCGGGCAGTACTAGTTTATCGAATGTAAAATTGAATAAAACCTCATTAAACTATCCATTAAACTTTTCAAGTTCCTTAACGGTAGCTACTTCATTGGATATTCAAAATGCAAACAGTAACTTAATTTTAGATGGCAATACTGTAACACTTTCTGGCGCAAATATTACGAACACAGGAAAGCTAACCGAAAGTATTTCGGCCGCTACTTTGTTATTTACTGGTTCAACGGCGCAAACTTTTTCAGGAACTGGCACAGCTACTTTATCAAATTTAACCTTGAATAAGGTGGCTAAGGCAAATACTTTAACATTAAGTAGCACGCTTACCTTAACCAATGCACTAACTCCAACATTGGGTACTTTGGCCGTGAGTACAGGTACTTTTACGCTGGAATCAACAGAAGCAAAAACGGCCTATGTAACCACCATAAACACTAGTAATGCGGCTGTAAACGGTACGGTGTATGTGCGTCGTTTTATGAAAGGGGGCTCGAATGCGCGTAGAGGCTACCGTTTAATGTCTTCACCAACACATATCGCTTCAAGTCCAAATTTCTATAATGTATTCAATTTGAAGCAAAATATGTACATAACAGGCAGTCCAGATGCCTCCAGTATGGCTTTATCATCTGCAACTGATGTAAATAAATTTGATTATTCGCCTTATCATAATTCGGTTATTCTACATTACAAAGAATCGAATGCCGGTGCGCGTACCAATGCCGATTTTGTAGGTATATCCCTTCCACTTGATAGAAATGAGTTTACTGTAGGTGAGGGGATGTATGTGTTTAACAGGGGCTTGAGAACCGATATACCAACACGTTTTAGTACCAGTTTGGTGGTAGAAGACAATACACTGGCTTTTAAAGGTGACTTAAA
This sequence comes from Pedobacter paludisoli, assembly GCF_052344095.1. Classification (GTDB taxonomy): domain Bacteria; phylum Bacteroidota; class Bacteroidia; order Sphingobacteriales; family Sphingobacteriaceae; genus Pedobacter. The sequence goes on from NZ_CP179926.1 coordinate 4,434,482, forward strand.
CCAAGGAACTGTTACAGTAAATCTTTCTTATACAGTTTCATCGCCTATAAATGCCAACGATGGATTAAATTTAATCGGAAATCCATACGCCTCTACCATTGATTTAACGTCGCCTGGTGTTGTTTACGCTGCCTCGGTCAGCCCAATGATTTATGTTGTAGACCCTGCAACTAAAACGTTTTCAATATTTAATAGGAGCACAGGTATTGGCGCCTTAAATGCCTCTCGATATATTTCGAGTGGTCAGGGATTTTTTGTACAAGCAATGGCTACAGGGCAAACCATAACCTTTAATGAATCGGCTAAAGTTTCCAATCAACTTACTGCAGGTAGCAGTCTTTTAATGGGATTAGAAGGTGTGGGACAAAAGTCAAAACTTCAGTATATGAAACTTTTGATGAAAAGTCAAGCCGATACGAATGAGGTAAATCAAATTGTGATTGATTTTCATGAAGATGCAAAAGATACCTATCAAGAGATAGAAGATGGTGTAGATATGGGAACCAATGGGAATACCTTGTTATCAAGCTTATCAAAAGATAATATTAAACTAGCCTATAATACCTGGTCTGTAATAAGCAAGGATACCCGGGTTAGATTAGCTGCAAATAGTGCTGTTTCGGGTACATTTGATTTTGTGGCCTCGGAATTAGCAACCTTAGCAAAAAAATATAACCCGCTTTTGATTGATCATTATAAGAATGAAACGGTCAAATTTGCCGAGAAACCAACTTATACCTTTACCATTGATCGCAATCTACCGCAAAGTTATGTTGATGGACGTTTTGAAATTGCCTTTGAAGAGAAACCTTTAATGACGAATACTGTTCTGAATTTTTACGCCCGTCCGGCATTAAATGCGGTTAATCTTGGTTGGAATGTGAATGCGCATCCGCAAGCTGTTTTATTTACGGTAGAGCGATCATGCGATGGCCTTAACTTTAGTCCAGTATCAAGTTGCAAGTGTACCGATAAAGAAGTTTATTCAGCGCTAGACAGCTCGCCTAACATTGGCGACAACTATTATCGATTGGTACAAACCGATATAAATGATCAAACCAGCTTTTCGGAAAGTGTATTGGTTAAATTTGATAAGAGCATGATAAATACGCAAAGTGCCCATAAAATTTATCCAAATCCAGTGGTAAATAAGTTAAATGTTGATGTAAATAATACCTATTCTGGTGAAATGAAGGTAAGGATAATAGATACCTTTGGCCAGGTACTAAAACAAGAGATTTTTAATCAAAACAGTTTTAGTTTAGATGTGAATAATTTTAGTCCAGGCACGTATATACTAGAAATAGTAAATAACAGCCTTGTAATAGCGAGATCCAAGTTTTTGAAAAAGTAAATTTAATGAAGTATTTTTTTCCCGTAGTAGTAGCAATTTTTGTTGTTGTCACCCTTTTTAATTCACCGTTTGCAGTAGCACAGGAGCTAACTTTTCCAGATTGCGATCCAGATGAACCATGTCCTGTTGATGATTATGTGCCAGCAGCATTGTTTGGAGTAGCTGGTTTGGTTTACGTGAATCGTAGACGAAATAAGCTAAGCAACGTTAATCCTTAAGCAAGATTAACGTTGCGGAGGCCGGTTTAAAGAAGTTTAATTGATTCGACCTTAATTTTCTCTGATTTATGCTTTGCAAGTCAATACAGATTTGCGAAAAGGGGATTTTTTGCGTTAATAAAGCGGTTTTTGTTCCTCAGACTTTCCGACCTCTGACTTCCGGTCTATTCTATATTTCTATCTTTTACTTTTTTTGCAGGATTACCTTGATAAATGCTATAAGCGTCCATGTTTTGGGTGGCAACACTCCCTAAGGTTAATACCGAATGGCTGGCTACTTTTACCCCGGGAGCAATTGTGGCATTTGCGCCAATCCATGCGCCATCTTCAAGAATTATACTGGCTGTGATTAAATCAAAGGTCGTTTTTTTATAATCGTGATTGCCTGTAATGAGCATTGCTTTTTGTGAAATACAGCAATTCTTCCCAATTATAACTGGGGCCAAATTTTCAATATAACAATCTGCTAACCAGCTGAAATCGCCGATTTCCAACTTCCAAGGATATTTAATGTGGATGCCTGGTTTTATACGTACGTGTTTGCCAATTTTTGCGCCAAATATCCTTAAAATAGAGACTAATAGCACGCTAAAAGGGATCAATCCTGATTGGAAAAAGAATATGCTGCTAAAATACCACAATGTTTGTTTCAGTTTTGAAGCACCTATTGAAAAGTCTCCGGTGTTGAAATTTTTGGCAAGTTGAACGTTTTTCAAAATGTTGCAGCTAGTTGGTTGGCGTTTTAAAGAAATTGCCTTTCGTATTTTTCTTTACCCAAAAGTATAAGATTGTAAGTACAACGATATAGATAAAGATGTTGAATATTTCATGGTGGTATTCGAAATATTTTCGGTGCGATTTAAAAAATGCCAATAAAATGCCTAAACCAGCGATTCGGCAAACATTTAATACATAAATTAAGCAAAAACCAAAAACGAGCATCTTCAATGATGATTTAATGGATGCAGGAAATGCAATCACAAATGCAGCAAGAAAACTCATGATGCCTAAACCCAAGCACGAATAATTGATGCGCAGAAAAGGACCTGCTACCACCAAAATATCGGAATCGTTGTAAATGGTATAAAAGCCAAAAAGGCGGATTAACCAAACCGATGGTCGGATTATGGCTGTTTTTAAGCCTTGAACATAATTTAAATGATCATGTAGAAAAGCATTGTAAAAACGCGAATTAGGCGTTACCATACTGTTCATTAAGATGTTGCCTTGACTAAAAAGAATGTAAAGTGCAAAAAGTAAGATGACGAATTTTAGTGCTTTTTTATCCGCTTCTTTTTTTGCTTGTATAGGGTCTATTTCTGTCATATTGGACGTTCTTTCTTTTTTAAAAGGTGAATTTTTTTATCAACTAGTTTTCTAAACCAAAATCCTTGCAAATAGTGAAAATAAATACCTTTTTTGCCGTCTAATAGTCCTAATTTAAAAATCATCCGGTAGCTAAAATATAAATAAGGACGCAAACCTAAAGGTAAATTCCACCATATTTTTTTGAGAAATGCACGCTGTTCATCTGGGTTTCCAAAAACACGTGGTTTTAGACTTTGTTTGCGCAATTTTTTGCTACGTTCAATTTCTTCTTCTGCAATTAAGTCGCTGTAACGTTCATGTTTCTTTAACCAAAACTGAATATCGTTTTCTTTTAAATTTTCTTCTATCAGATAAGCATCTTTCCAAATAATGGTTTTCCCTGGAACAATAAAGCGGTGATCCATGTTTTCATTCAAATCGGAATATCCTAATCCAGTACGGAACATTTTTAACTGATAGAAGGGGAAATACCCACCGTATCGAATCCATTTGCCTTGAAAGAAATTCTTTCGGTTAAAATATATGCCATTTATATCGGCATATTCATTCAGGTTAAAGCTTTGTAACTGTTTGAGCAAGGCTTTACTAACAATTTGATCGGCATCTAAGCCGATAATCCAAGGGCTTTTAATGTCAAAATTATGCAGTGCAAAATGCCATTGTTTTGGGTGATTGATAAAAGTATTTTGTTGTATGGTGGCTTGGTATTGTGCGGCAATTTCAAGTGTTTTATCGGTACTACCACTGTCTAGAATATAAATGGGTGCTTGCAAATCTTTTATCGATTCCAATAATCGAGGCAAATGAATTTCCTCATTGAAGGTAAGAATGACGAAACTATATGGACTGGGTTTCATAAACGTGTTGATGGATCGGAAGTTACTTTTGCATATAAATCCATATAGTGTGAAATAAGCGTATGGTCATTAAAATCTTGATAAACCAATTGGGGTGCTTGCTTTTGTATTTCTTGCAGTTTGTGGCGGTTATGTGCGGCATCTACTAGTGCTTGTTGAATGCTACTAGGCGTTAAATAGGTTACCCATCCTAAATTATGCTGTGAAATGTATTCTGCTAATCCAACATGTTTGGAGATTAAAACAGCGGTTCCAACGCTTAGGCTTTCGATGACCACATTGGCGAAATTTTCATTGTATGAGCTTAACACCAGTACGTCGTGTTGCTGCAGTACGTTAAATTTAAGGTCATCCGAAACTTGCCCCAACCACGAGATTTTCCCGGCTATGTTTAGGTTTTTAGCCTGTTTCTTTAAAGCCTCTACATATTCCTTTTTACCGCTGCCGCCAATGCTTAAGGTAAATGGAATAGACAAAGTGGACAAAGCTTGAAAAAGAATTTCTAATCCTTTTTTTTCTTCTATGCGCGATAAGAAAATCAATTTGAGGGGAGCTTCTTTTTCAAGGATTTTTGGGTTGAGGGCTTCTTCATTTTGTTTTACTAAGTTTGGAATTACAGTAATGCTCTTACCCTGAATAATTTCTTGAATTTCCCTTTTTTCTTGTTCGCTGGTTGCATGAAAATGGCAGTAACGGAGTAATTTCTTGCCTATTGAACGATGAATCAGGTTTTTGAAAAAGGTATTTCTATTGGTTTGTGAGTAGTTGGTTAACATCCCTCTGGGCGATAAAACTACGGGTACACGATAGTATTTTGCAAGCCAGCAACTAAAAATGGAAACCAGATTCCACCAGGCATGAATGTGTATAACCATTGGGACAGAGGTCGATTTTATTTTCTTGCGCAAGCCCCACAATAAAGCGGGAGAAAAGTGCGTATGATCTTTTGTAATGCGGGGATAATAAGTTACCGATACATTTTCTACCACTTGTTTCGCCCCTTTTTGAACGGCAAGTTCTTCCTGACCATTAGCCGTGGTACAGAGTACTTCGATCGTATGATTTCCGCTGAGATTGGTAGTAGCTTCGCATAGTTTCGCTACAGATTGAACAGGTCCTCCATAAATAAATGCAGGTTTATACGATGCCGTAATGTGAATGATTTTCAAGAGGATTAATCTTCTTTTGTTTTAAAACGTGGCATAATTACCTTGAGTGCAATTAATAATTTTGATAAAATAAAAAGCAATATAAAGGCATAAAATATGTTGTTAAACATAAATTCGAAGTTGTTTCCACGCCACATTTGTTGAAATAAACTATTAAAAACGATCACACAACCAAGCTCGTATCCGCCAAAATACCGTTCTCCTAAATTACAGGCGATTTGCATCAACATACCATACAGAAGCATGATGATGAATACACTTGGCAAGCCAAAGCTTAAATAGGCATCTACCACCGGACGTGTTTTAGCTGAAACATTTGAAAAACGGTTAACAGCCCCCGATTCATATACGCGCTCCATTGAAATAATTTCCATATTGGGCTTAGCTGGCCAAAAAATTCGCGGAATCAATGCTTCGATCGATTGGTTAATAATCTCAAAACCGTAAAAGGGATGATGAGCAGGAACGTATTCAACAAAATCGGTAAACATATCGATTTCGCTGAGCCGATTGGTAAGGAAGGTCCAATTGGTATCATCTATTTTTTCTTCATTTTCTTCGTTAAAGATGGTCTCAATAGCCTCTGAACGAGCGTCCGTTGCACTGACATTGCCAGACCAAGATTCTCTAACGACAGAATTGTACGTGGGAAGGAAATATAAGAGCAGGTAAAGTAAAGGTGCAGAGATCCAAATAATCGTTTTTTTGTAATAAGGCAAGAATAAACAGATCAAAAGAATAAAATTGATAATGATTGGTTCTTTATATCCACTTAAAGTAGCCCCTAAGAAGGCACTTAGAAAAATGCCCGATCCCACTAAAAAGTAGTTTAGTTTTTTGAGCACAAAACCCACAACAAATAAGACTGCACCACAACTTACCCCTAAGGTGGTTATGGGTAAGGCTATTTGATTTAATCCAGGAATATAATTACAAATCCATCCAATCGCATAGCTGATAATACTTAATTTGATTAAATAATTATGTCCAGCAAAAACCATAATGTTTCTAATTTCTACTGGTTTTTTACTCAATTTTAAGATAATCCCAGTAGTAAATGCAGCATGTGCCAACAAAGAAATTCGTTGACATTGTGCTATAATGGCTGTTCGGTGTGCATCTTGAAATTGCAAACCGTTTTCAACCAATGTAAAGTAGCGATAACCCAAATGATCCAAAAAATAGAAAATAGAGGTACAACACATGAAGCCAGCAAATATAAACTGCGTTAAAAATATAGGACGCATGATCTGTTTATAAATGGGGAGGTCGTTATGGTAATAGGCAGCAGGAGAGAACCAGGTCCAGTAAAAAATGAAAATAGAACCGAGCCATGCAATAAAATAAGAGGCAATGGGTAAATCAGCCAATAAAAAAGCCAATATTACGGGTATATACAGGGGAATTATTGCTTTTATCCGGTCGCCGCTTTGATCCATTTTCTAATTTAATGCACGCTTAAAGGCATCTATTTGCTTTTCGAATGTCCAGTTTTGTATTTTTTGGAAAGAAATTGCTCCCATTTCCTGTAACATTGTTTTGCTGTTGCAAAGCATTACCAGTTTATTGAATAGGTCGATTTCATTTTTCGGGTTAAAGATATAACCATTTTCTCCATTTTTAACTAAATCGACTGCACAACCTACTTTTTCGGATACTAAAATAGGTTTACTGGCGGCCATGGCTTCGTTTACCGCTAGTCCCCAAGTTTCGGAAGGCCCCACAGATGGCAAACAAAATAAATCACATGACTGGTATACAGCCGGAATTTTACTTTGATTCACAAAATCAATAAAATGGATGCGATTTGTTTTTTTTGCGGCTGCCAGTGTTTTTAATTCATTTTCGAGCGGACCATTGCCAACGAAAAGAAGATGTGTTTTAATGTTGTCTACATTCAAAAATGCTTTGAGTAAACCCATTGGGTCTTTTTTGGCTTCTAATTTTCCACAAAACAGCACTAAAATATCCTCATCCTGAAGGCCTAAACTTCTTCGTAGGGCTGCTGATTCTTCATTTTGCTTACTTGAAAAGCGCTGGTTATCAATGGCGTGTGGTGCAAATACCAATTGATGTTCTTTTAAACCATAAAATTTAAAGTACTTTTTATTGGCCGAACCCACATAAAAAGCGGTATCGATATTTTTGTAAACCCATCTTAATGAAATTCGCTTGAGCATGGTTTTCCATAAAGAATGATTATCATAAAGCGTACTATCGCCTCTAAACCATAAGGGAATCTTGTTTTTAAAATATCGAATGGTTTTTAAGTGACTTTTATATGACCAACCGTAAACCAAGAGTACATGGGGATTGAAATTTTCAATTTCCGTTAATACCCTGGGGTTATCAATACCTTTGAAATGATGACTTCCTTTTTCTGGGGATGTGTTTTCTAGAAATTGATATGCATATCCCTCCAGTAAAGGAATATCCCATTCAATTTTTTTTCCAAAACCAGAGTCCAAAATCTGAGTTTGTTCGCCTAGGCTATAAAATACCTTTAAATATATGGATGGTTCTTGCGCCAATAACCGAAATACAGGCGCGTAATATTGGATAGGATGAGAAGCTAAAATGGCAATTTTTTTTGCTTGCACAGGGTTGATTTTTAGTTTATTCTTTGGTTAGTAAATTGAAAAGCGCGCATTGTTTCTGCGTATTCAATTTGGCAGTATAAGGTATGAAATTATCCCAATTTGTGTTTGGTTTTTCAATTCGTTTATCGATTAAATCTGTTAGGAATTTTTCAATTATTTGAAGAGCTTCAGTTTTCTCATTTAGGGAAGCCAAAATCGCTGCATTACATTCTTGCAGAATGCGATAGGTACTACTTGAGGTATTAAAAATGGCTAGCAATGGCTTTTTAGCTAAAATATAAGGAAAAACCTTTGATGCGGTATAGCCATGGTCGTCAGAACCAGGAATTAACAAGGCATCTGCTTGCGTTAAGGTATGCAAATTATCATAGTAGGGTATTCGATTGGTATTTTCCATCACAAAGGCCTCCACTCCAAGTTCCTGTGCAATGGGTTCAATGGTTTTAACGCCCAAGCCCATGGCGGCGTAGCTTGTTCCGATAAAATGAAAACGTAATTTTTCAAATAGAGCGGGTTGTTTATCTAAACCATTTTTAAACGCATGAAAGAGCAAGCGGATGGATTTAGCCATGTCGTTTCCAGCTCGTCCAATGTATACCAAGTGAATGTTTTCTTCTTTTTTAGGAAAATGTATTTTTAACGCCGTCGCATTTTTTGCGGTTATTTCGAAATCCTTTTCATTTGCTGGAAAGGGAATAACTGCTTCGGGGATGTCTTTTATTACCGAATACCGTAATTTCAGCGCTTTAATGTAAGCATCTGACACACTTATTAATCCATCCACCTTTTTCATAGCAATGGGTTCTAAGAATTTATTTAAACGATAGGAAAACCAGTATTTCTTAGGACGTTCATTTTTTGGTTTATCTTGATAATAGTCAGAATGCCAAGGGTCCTGCATATCAATTACATATCGGATTCCGAACTTCTTTTTCCAATAAGCACCCAATATGAGCACAGGAAATTGGGTGGTAGAGAAGTAGATTAAATCAAATTGCTCTTTCTGCAGGAGCTTATTCACATACCTTCTATAATAAAATAAAGAACGCAAGGCGATGCTTCCCAAGCCGATTTTGGATGTCCATTTTTTTGAAAGGGCTGCTACCCGATGCACCTTGATGTGATGTGGAATGCTAGACAACAATAACGTGTCTTTTACCATATCACTGTGTTTTTCGCCTACCATCACTACTTCTGCCAGCCAACCGTTTTCTTCGAAATAAGGTAAACTAGATCGTACCCGATGCATATCGGCAGCATTTGTTGGTGGGAAGTAAGGAGAGATAATTAAAACACGTTTCATTTAATTTATGAGAAATGAATAAAGAGAGGGTAGATGGTAATGTTTTTTTGTAAGATCTTTATTTTAATTTGTATGCATTTTTTTTGTTCTGATTCTGTATGGTGTTAATTTTTTATTTAAGCTTTAAGTTTCTTTTTATCCAGTTCTTTGTTGAACGCTCTTCACGAGCCTCAGTCCAATCAATAACTTCATCAATAACATCGTAAAAGCCATGCTGCGATAACGGGAGTAACTTATTTTCTGTTTTATTGATCAAATCAGTAAGTTGATTGTAAAATCCTTGTGTTCTATATGGAGGATGTAATGACCACAGACCACTTCCTTTACCGAGGGAATCGATTCTTTTTAAGTTATTAACTTTCATAAAAGTTGAAAGTAGATTTTCAGGTAAATTAGCATTTGGATTTCCTACTATCCAAGCCCTTAGTTGGTTTTTGCAACGAGGTTTTCTTAGTAGCAATTTGTTAATGGTAAAACTTGATTTTTTAATTAAAAATAACCGTGTGCTGAATCTCTTCAACTGGTATTTATACGGCTGATCTATATACTTTTTCAGGATTATTTGTCCTATAAGTTGTTCGTTTTTTTCTGGAGGACCTGGAAGTGGAGAAATAGAAAACAGATTTTTTTCCTCATTAAAAAGTTGTATTGCTTCTTGTATCCATGTGGATGAGTTTCCTCCTAGAAGGATATCTGCATCTAAATGAAAAACAAAATCGTTTGTACAATGGTAAATTCCATAAAAATAACTATAGAAAGGGCCTCCTCTGTAATCCTTATCAGGGATAGTATTGATTCCAAAGAAATTGTTAGCTATTATTTTTTTTTGTGTTCGGATGATAATCTACTTCAACTATTTTTACTTCGTAGCTTTTGGTTATATCAATTAAAAGGTTTTGCAGTTTATCTTTATTTTCTTCCTAACCAATAGCAAATCGGCCTTTGCTTGGTTTTGATTCTATTGTTAATACAATTTCATCAACTTGATTTGCCAAAATTTTAAGCTGATGTGGTAAAATATATTTAGCCGAAGGATAGTCGCTAGGTGTTAAATTTATCTGTGAGCTAATTTTCTTATTTTCAGAAGGCATTTTAACTAGAGAAAAATAATAGTGGAATTTGTGTGTTCTTATGAGCGCGTTTCGATACCATAAATGGTTCTAAATTAGAATTTTTTCTTTTTATTAAGTTTTCAAGCTTGATTTTCTAAGGTTTGGGTTACAATTTTTACGAATTTCTCACTTTCTATCTCCCAATTAAGTACTGTTTGACCGAGTGTAAAACTCATTTTTTTGGTTTCTGCAAGTAATTCACTGTTTGCATAATACATTAAAATAATGTTTTTTAATTCTTGTGCAGAGTTTTTTGAATATATCTTTCCAATTTTTGGATATTTATTTAATAGCCAGTTCTGTGCAATTGTATCACTTGCAACTATTGCAAGTCCACATAAGAGATAATTAAATATTTTATTACTTAATGCATTTTCATTGTTTACAGAAAAACCTGATTCGCTAGCTATACCTATATCAAAATTACTTGTAAAATTCAAAAGTTCTAATGGGTTCATCGGTTTATGAAGCTTAAACTTAACATTTTGATTTAAAGATTTTAAAAAACTATCTTGTGGATCGCCGAGTAAGGTGAGTTGATAATAATTTGAATCAATTAAATTTAATGCCTCAAATAGAATCTCTAACCCTCTATTAGGTCCAATTGTCTGAGAAAACCAGAAAATTCTTAAAGTATTTTTTTTAATATTTGTAATAGGTTTTGTAAGATGTTTTTTGGGAAAAACATTTAATATTGTTTTAGGATTTATTGAAGGATATAATGCTTTGTACAAGGCCGAAATTTGAGGGCTACTTGACGTAAAATAGTCTGTATGTGGAATGTATTTATCCTCAATTAGACTTTTTAATTTATATTCTTTCGAATCCTTAAGTGCATTTGTTTCTAAACGATGAAAATCCTCTGCGTCAAAACCGAGTTTGGCATTGTGCTTTTTAGCTGCTTTAAATGCAGCGGGTAATGCACCTAAATTATGGGCAATATATATGCATGCATGATTTTTCTTCGCTGCGGACGTAAGAAATGGTGCTGATCTTGTAATTGCTAAATCATTAAAATAAACAGGTAAGATATTGGCGATAATTGAACTTGTTTTATAGAGGATACGTGTAAATAGATACAGTAATCGGTTGTTTTTAGGGCTTCCACCAACACGAATAGCCTTCCAAGCTTTTTTCGGAAGCATTATCTCGTCAAGATCAGTTCCCCAGTTATTCCAATACTGATAGATTACTGTAACGTCATAACCAGCTTCTGTAAGCGAATCAGCCTCTTTTACCAATCTAGGGTTTAATGAAGGCTGCCCAGAAGAAATTAATACAATTTTTGTAGACAATTACTTGTGTTTTAAGCTATATCAACCTTGATATATTGTTATCGAATAGGTATTCTACGTCATTAAAAATTAAATCTTGAAAAGGGGTAGACCTAATTGTCTCGAATGTACTTTATCCATTCTGAAATCAATAATTCTTCATTCCCTTGTTGTTCTGCTGGATACTTGTTTAGGCGAACATATTCCAAAATTTGACCTATATTATCATTAAAAAGTTTACCCTTTTCACTAGGGTGTAAAATCCAAGAGTTTTCATTTTTCAGAATTAATCTTCTGCCATTCCTTTTTCCAATAGATTTGAACATTATGATTTCTGGATCTAATGGGAAAGCTCTTTGTGCATATTTTCTAACCAAAAGTTCGAGTAAAATTTTCCCCCTAACCAATGGTAAATAGTCTTGGAGCTTCTCTTTGTCGAGTAAAAAAATTCTTGTAGAAAACCAATCGTTAATCCAAAAATCACTTTCTGATAAAAAAGGGCGACCTTCGTTTAGGGATGGTACATCTTGATTAGTAGATACTGGCGGGCATAATCTTGGTACAGCAATTATGCAATTGCTATTTTTCTCTAAGAGATTTTTAGCTTCATTAAACCAAAAATAATTTTGTTTCTGGTATAAAAGAATGTCCCCGTCATAATGCAGAATATATCTCGTTTTTGGGATTTCTATAGCAGCCCAATAACTCATATTTGCTGTGCCACCTGCAGCATGTGTTGTTTTATAAATCCCGTTTAGGTATTTTGATGATAATTTATCTATTAAAGGATCATCGGGAAATAGAAAATAAACATGTGTTACTAGGTTATTGGCTAAAAATTTATTGCATATATTAATTAATTGCTCAACTTTCTTATTAAACTGATCAATTGGATGCTTGATATCCGGATCTAATAACTTTGTTTTCTGTGGCCTGCAACAATCAGCAATTATTAGGCGATTGCTGATGTTTTCATGGCTTTTAATTAATGCAGGTATAGTTGTTTCTGCGTAATCAATATCTCCAGGAGAAAGGTTAATCTGAAGTGTAATATCTTGAATCATAAAAAAGCCTCAATCTTTAATGATGTTTGTATTGATAAAAAGAACATTGCAGAAACCCAATCTAAGTTTACTATTCCCCCATCTAAAAGGCTCGTAAAAACCCGACGTAACAAAACCTAATTTACTGAGGTAATCGTTGATGTCACTAAACATAGTTTTTAATTCATCACTACGATCAAAACCAACTTCTGCATAAATACATTGCACTTTTGCGGAAAGGAAATCGGCATCAAAACCTTTTAATACTTCAATTTCATAACCTTCAACATCAATTTTTATAAGATCGATGGCTTTCAACGATTTTAAATTGCAGAAAGATTGTCCTTCTAAAATGTTAATTGAAATAGCTTTTTGGTCTGTAGGAGAAATTTGCTTTTTAACGGAGTTAATTTCTGAATCTGCATTTTCATAAATAAAAACGGTCTTATTTTCTGCCCCTAACGCTGTCTTGGAAATATGAATGTTTTCGTATTTCTTTGTGTTTTCTTCAAGTATTTTAAAGGTAGATGCAACGGGTTCGAAACAATAAATCGTGGCTCCTGGAAATGCAGCAACAAACGACACTGCAGTTTGGCCAATGTTAGCACCAACATCGAAAATGGTGTTAATGTTTATCTTGGCTCTTTTTAAATCGAGTGTAAGATACCTACCATTAGGGATAAATTTAAGAAGTTTATGATTGATGTTTAAAAACGTTGTTATTGTACCATTTATGATTTGCCCGATTAGCAACTTAGTTCGCATTAGTTTTGTTTATTAATTTTTGATAAATATTTAAGTATCTCTGGCTAATAACGGATGAAGAATAATTTTCTAAAAAGTAAGTATTTACCTGCTGTCTTGAAAGGGTAGGGATTTGTGTAACATAGAAAACTAGATCATCAAAAGTATTTCCTCTAAAACCTGAAACTCCATGTGAAACTACTTCTGGAGCAGCACCTCTGTTAAAAGCGATTACAGGTGTGCCACATGCCATGGCTTCAACCATTACAATGCCGAATGGCTCATCCCAAATGATAGGCATTAAAAGTGCCGAAGATTTAGATAATAATTCATTTTTTTGCTGGTCATTAACTGGTCCAACATATTTTATCTGATCATTAAGGTACGGTTTTATACTTTCGTTAAAATAGTCTTCATGCTCTAAATTTAAATTGCCAGCTATTATTAAGCTTTTGTTTGTTTGTTGCGCAATTCTTATCGCAATATCGGGGCCTTTAATTGGCTCAACTCTTCCAAGAAATATGAGGGGAGCTTTAAGCTCTACCTCAGCGGTAAAATAATATTTTTTGGAGTCTACCCCATTATAAACGGTTTCAGTAATGGCAATTGGCTTAATTTTATTGCTTATATAATTGCTGCATCCTGTAAACATCAACGTTGATTTTTTTGCAATTTTTAATGCTTTAATAATTTGATTAATTGTAGGCTCTCGCTGATAACTCATTAATTTGGGGATTTTTAAGGGTAAAGATGGAGTTAAATAAGCAAGACGACCAAAGCTGTGTATAATATCGTAATTTTGTCTAAAAACAATATTGTTTATATATAACATGTTCTTTAAAAAATCAATTCGTCCATTTGTTTTACCTGGATACGGATAGAGCTTGGCTCGCGTAATAGATTTTTCGTGAGCAAATAAGGTTACCTCATGGCCTAAATAAATATATTCATTAATTAACATATCAATAATCCTTTCTATTCCACCATAAAATTCGGGAGGTACTGGAATTTCAGGATCAGCAGTAATTACAATTTTTAACTTTTTAAAAGTTGGTTCTAATTTGCTTCGCATTTTTCCAGCCGATTATTGTAGCTATTAATTTTGTTATTGGTCCAGAAGGGAAGGGGATATTGCTACCTCCTAAATCTCGTATTAATTTTTCTGTTTTTTTGACTAGCACAGAACAGTTCGGATAAGTCTTATAAACAAACAACTGGGCCATGTTTGCACATCCTAAATTGATTTCGCTATTGTTTGGATAACTTTCTTGAGCCACTGCTATTGATTTTACAATGGATGAATAGAGAGATTGGTAAGCTTCACTATTTTTTGCATTTGATAAGCTGTTCATGCCCGATCTATAAAAAAGAGAGCTTTTATTATTGAAGATGATTTCTGTACAGTTTTGAAAAATTCTCGAAAAAAATTCAAAGTCATCATTCAAACTGAGACTTTCGTCCCAGAGACCTGCTTTTTCGATTAGATTTTTTGGAATTAACGCTCTGCCTGGATTGGTCATTGTTTGACCGGATTGCCAGTAAATTTTTATCCAATCATAAAAAGAAATTCGTCCATTTGGTACAGATTCTTTACGAAAAGTTGAAAGGTCATCATTGTAAAATCTTCCCCAGTCAGAAAATACCACAATGTCCTCTCGATTTTCTATTGCTCGAAATTGAGTTGTTATAAAATTGGGTAAAAGGAAATCATCGCTATCAAAAAAAAGTATATACTTACCACTCGATTTCTTATATCCATAATTTCTGGCTCTACTTGCGCCTCCTTTATCTATGTCAAAGATGCTAATTCGAGAATCTTCAAAAGATAAAACTGCTTGTTTAATATTGACATCCGCACCATCATTTACCACTAAAATTTCGAGGTTTTTATAGGTTTGTCCACATATACACTCAATGGTATCTTTTATATAATCTATACAGTTATATGCAGGTATACAGATGGAGATAAGTGGTAATTCAGTATCCATTAAATACGATGTTTTCTTTTAAATTTTTCGAACATGCTATTTTGCTGATAGATGCCATTTTTATCGAAATTGCCAGCTTTCCACACTTCATTCCATAAATGGATGGTATACGTATCCGAATTAATTACACGCCCTTTCATAGTTGCGGGTTTAAAAATAGGGCGAACAAGCTCTTTAATTTTATTGCTGAAACTCATTTTGTCTAAAAATAGTTCTCCTAAAAATTTCCAGCTAAATGGATTGAAAAAATAATGTGCTTTCATTTGCGTGCTTAAGTTAAGCTCCTTAATTGCACGTTGAAATAAGAAAGGTCCTGCTAAACCAAAATCCATGGTATGTAAGTCTAATTTTTCAATTTCTTTTAAACAGAAATCAATAAAAGGTGCATTTTTTGGCGCTTTAAAAATGCAATTGTTGGCAAGCTCACCGTATTCCATTTCGTAACTCGAACAAAAAACCAGCTCTTCTTTAAAATCTAAAGGCTTTAAGCAAATGATATCCATATCAACCCACCAGCCTCCTTTTTTTTGAATTAGGAGTAGGCGAAAAACATCGGCGAAGCCTGAAACAGAACCTTTAGCCCAACCTTTTTTATATCTAAAAATGGATGACTCAGGCATGATTTCGTTGGCATCTTTTAAAATAGTCCCTTTCGGACTATTTTTTATTTCTTCGTAAGTGTATAAATGAAATTCGTGTCCATGATCAAGAAAAGATTGAATACAGAGCTTTTCAACATTTGATAGCGCTCCACCAATCCAAAGACCTTGAATAGGGTTGTTTAGATTTTTTTCCATGCTTTTTTAAAATATCCTTCTTTCGAAAGATCAACGTAGTGGTGTAAAGTTCCTTCTGTCGCGTCAATGCTTTGCTTTGAAGGGTTTACCTGATATTCTTGTTTGGTTAAAATAACTGAGGCTTGTTCGCCAATTAACATGGCGGTAAGTGCTTGTTCAAGATAATAGGAAGTTCCCTCTGCTTTTTCGAGTTCCACAATCCAATTTTCAAGGCCTTTCCAATTAAGGTTTTTACTGTTTAATCCGATAACTCCAACATTTACCAATTTTGGAATTGCAGTTTTGCTTAATTGCTGCATTAAAGCTTCTTCATATCCATAGGATTGTTGACAATCGAGCATGTATATGGGTTGAGTAGGATGTTGAAGCCAAGCAACAATATCGTTAGGACTTGACCAAAAAAGCATATCAGAATCGAGTACTAGTTTCCAATCTGAATTGCTTGACAGAGTATGAACATCCGTTAATTTTTTTAGATGCGGATATACTTTTCTCTTTTGATGCAATACTGGAAATAAGATTTCGGGCAGTACATTTTCCAGATTTTTTTGTATTAGCGTGGCGTTAACAATGACTGCTCCTGGTAATTGTTTCTGAATTTGGTTTTCCAATTCGATGGTAAAACTACCATCGTCAACAAGGATAAACTTGAATTTTGTTGTCGTGACTTTGCTTAATGACTGAATGCAATATAAGGTTTGGTAAAGGTACTCCTGCCCTGTAAGGAAGTAAATTTCTAAGCCATCTTCAAAAGATTTAACGGCTGGAAGTTTTGAAGATGATTTTTGCATTTTATTCGATGCTTGCATCATCTTTCTATAGTTCAGATAGCCGCCAAATCTACTGTACTTCTTTAGAGAAGATTTAGGAAGACGGTAAAGAAAATCAATTAGTTTTTGAATCAAAATTAGCGTTTGCTGAAGTTTTTATATGTTAAAAAAGGCATCACGCCAAAAAAGATGTCGAATATCGCTTGTGTATAATGGCGGCCAATTAAGCCGTTTATTTTCATGGGTTTGAGGGTTAAATTATCGCCACCAAAATTGGCTACTACATTGTTTTTCCATAGTACACCAAGCGATTTGCTAGCTATATGTGCAAAAATAGTTTGTTCTGAAAGGAAATCGTAGTTGGGGTGAATGGTGTTAATGATGTTTTCCAAATCAAAGTCTTCGTAAAATGGTATCGCCCGAAGCAAACAATAAGCCTGCATTAAAATTTTCCTTTTGGTATAAATCGTTTCCAAATGTTTTTAGTAAACGATTGTCGTATGCTGCACGCCAATCGCACATACCACCCAAGGCAAATTCGGTAGTTGGCTGTGGAATATGCGGAGTAAAGTCGTTAAAGAAAAGTATATCGCTATCAATCCAAATAATAGGGTTTTTAGCTGCAAAACGTAAAATTACAGCTAGTTTCTTGCCAAATGGATTTAATTCAGCGTATCGTAATAGTGCCAATCTGCCTTGTAGTTGATAAAAATGCTTCGTATTATCCCAATCCTCAACAATTAAATCACCTTGCCAAAACGCTAATTTTCTTTTTATTTCATCGTTTTTTAAACTCCCATCATTAATCACCGTTAGCTGTGGAACCTTTGACCAGTTTTTACTAATGGAAATAATTGATAGCTGCAGATAATCTAAATGATGTTTTCCGGTCATCATTACTACAGAAAGAGGGAATGTTTGTTTAGGTTGCGCTTTAAAAGGTTTTTGCTTTAAAATTGCACGGTAAAAATGAGGCAGTCGATATGCTAAACTATTTTTTAGTTTTAAAATCATTTTGATAATCCCTCAAATAAGCCACATGCCCCTTTCCACTTAATGTAATTTGCGGGGGTAAGCCAAGCCTTGTAAGTCAACCATGCTTTTGTTTTACGCATAGGTACTGACCAAGGTTTAATTTTTTTCCAAGGATTTATTCCATGGCTTTCTAAAAGTTCTATCCAAGATTGATTGGTGTTGTTTATTAATCTTGCCAAATATTTTTTTTGCATTCGTTCTACTGGAATGATGTGTTGAAGGCTCAAAGTAGGATAATAAGCCACTTGCCAACCCGATTTTAAAATTTCCAGTACGATATCGTTATCGCCTCCAGAGCTTAAACCGTTCCCTTTTCTATCGGATATGGTATGTTTTTTAGTTTGGTACGACTGAAGCGCTTCTTTTCGGATGGCCATACCAGCACCAATTGGGGCAGCTTCGGGATATTTTTCTTGCCAAGTAGATTCAATAATTTCTTCTCCTAAATCGCGCAAAGCTAAATTGCAGTAAAATTCCTTTAACCAAACCGGAGGATCAGCCTCAAATAAAGGCAACGATTTTCCGCCAATAGCCCCTAATGTTATAGAAGCATTAAAAATACGTTTTACTTCTTCCAAATAATTTTCCGCTAAAATATTGTCGTCGTCAACTAGTACAATAATTTCGCCTTTGGCTTGTTTAAAACCTGCTAAACGGGCTGAGGTTAAGCCTTTTTTATCCTCAGATATTATTTCAGCATTAGGATGCCAAGATAGATCGATTTTAACAGGATTGGTTGAACAATTATCGACAATAATTAATTCCCACTCATCGCGCGTTAGACCTTGATTTTTTAACCCCATAATGGTTTGGTTTAACTTGTCTGGATTAGGATTGAACGTTGGAACAATAACAGAAATTACTTTAATCATTTCGAGTTCCTTTTATTTGTGCAGGTACCCCCATCGCAATAGAGTAGGGCAGAATATCTTTGGTCACTACACTACCCGCTCCGATTACACATCCATCGCCAATGGTAATGCCACCAAGAATTTTACAGCCTGCTCCAATCCACACATCGTTGCCAATTTTAACTGGAAGTAAAATATCGCCTTTATCTCTTATCTTTTCTACTTTGGATGGAATGGTATGATTGGAACTTACAATGCAGGTATGCATGGCAATGAGCGTGTTTTTACCTATTTCAATTCCTCCATGTCCATACATGATTACATATTCACCCAGAAAAGTATTTTCATCTATATGAATGGCGCCGCCGTACGCTTTTAAAATGCATCCATTTGATATTTCACATCTTTTTGAAATATAAACTGAACCTTTTTTGGTAGAGTATCCTTTAGATATAAAAACTCGTGGCCAGATTCTAACGCCAGTTTCAATTTTAATTTCGAACAAACGGTACACAAAAATATAGCACCTAGAAATGATTCTTAACATAAAAAATCTTTTAGTACTTGGTTAAGTTTGTTAAATCCAAACGTTTCATTTTCTGTATGCCTAAAATCAATTTGAAATGTTGAATATTTTAGTCGGCACGTTTGTGCTAAGCGGGCGTAACAAGGTTGGAAAAAGCTGTCGTGCGGGAAAAGCTCTAAAATTTTGGTGTTTTCTTCACAGAGATAGATGTTGCTTAGCCCTGCTCCGTGGGGACCAATAACGTGCGATGCATGTTGCATAATGTTTATACTTTCTCTAGCAGAAAGGCTTGTTAAATCGATCACTTCAATTTGCGGGTATTTTTGGAGCAATTCGTTTTCCCAAACAAGATTTCTATTGACAAGATTTTTTCGGCTAATCCAAATAACTTTTTCCTGACGGATAGGTCTTGGTAGTATCGAGATTGCAAACATTTCTTTTAAACGGTCAATGCACCAGGTATTGATTTGCTGATCGTGTATGAGTCGATTGCTGAAAATGAGTTGTTCACATTGAAAATGACTTTTTGCATCCACCCAGATTATTTTTTTTGTATCTATTTCTGCTTGATGCATCCATTTTAGTTTCCAATCGGTAGCGGGCCCGTTAAAAAGGAGGTGGTCGCAATTGGCAAGTATTGATTTAAATATTCCCCATTTAGCTAGTGATTCGAATAAAAAATGATAGAAACCACCATCAGCTCCTATGCTTAAAAAAGAAAGCGTTATTCCTTTCAATTTTTTTATTTCAGGCATTTTAAATGCATTGGTATAGGCTATATCCTGTAGTTTTTTCGACCAGTCTATCGCCGATTCATGAATAAACGTTCGTTTTTCTGGCGAATACACTAAGCCAAGATGGCCTAAAATGCATCCGTTCTCTAAGGAGAATACTTTCCTGTCTGGATTTTTGAATAAGCCTTTTTCTTTAAAACGCGGTACCGTATTTTTAAAAAAACGGTGGTTTAAGATTTGACCATACGATTCAAAAGTTGTTGAATAATAGCTCAGCTCCCCTGATTCTTCGTATAATTTGGCCGAAAGCGTTTCTAGGTTTTCTACAGGCTGTCCAATTGTAATAAACTGGAGCTTATCCCAGGCTCTTATTTTATATGGGTTATGGGTAAAAAGTAAGATGGTAATCTTTTTTAGTAGGCGGAGAATGCTCATTTTTTAAATGCTTTTTTTAGGTGAAACATTCGGAATTTAATTCGCCAGCTGCGGGGTAAAATGAATTTATATATTTTCCAAAATAGAGATGATTTGAACGGAACTTTAAGTTTACAGTTTTCACTTAACTGAAAGGCCTCTTTGGCTAATTGAAACTCCTTCATCAAAATAAAAGATGAGGCTACTTTTTGCGCTTCTGCGCCTATGGCGAATTGAACTTCGTTGTTTGAATATGTATTGGCATATTGGCGAAGTAAGTTAAAGCGAATTTTCCAAGCTAAATTTTGATTGGAACTTGCTGAGTCAGCATAGCGGTAAGCATACGAAAGTTCCTTCTCAATGACCTGAAATTTTGCACCAAAATGTGCCAATCGAACATGCAAATCTGCGTCTTCCCAGATTCTTAATTGTTCGTTGAAACCTCCGATAGCTATAAGAACCTCCTTTTTATATAAGCCATTAATCCCCCCAATGGGGTGTGAAATGGTATAAACTAAGGGGATTTTATTGATTTCCTGTTGGCTGTATTCCCAACTTAATACCGGCTTTTTCGTTGCCGCATCATACCATTTCACATTGCATAAAACTACATCCAACTGTTGGTTATTTTCAAGTACCGTTGCCGTTTCAACTAAGTATGATGCGTGTAGACCGTCGTCAATATCATGAAAATGAATGAAATCGCCTTGGGCTATTCTTATCAGCTGGTTGCGGGCATAAGCAGGCCCTTTATTTTCCAAGCCTTTAATTACTTGATATCCTTTTGACTTGAGTTGTTCATAGGTGTTGTCGCTACTAGCATCATCGTAAAAAATAACTTCGTCAAAAGGTTTTTCCAGCGCTTCGATGTTTTCAATAAAAGCATCTAGGTATGCTTCGGCATTGTAGCAGGGTACTAGTAAGGAATAGCAGTGGTTTAGCATTCAGTTGAAACTTTTATCCAGCTTGCTGGAATAATATTTTCAGGATATTCTTTCTTTATTTTAAAACCCAACCAGAATTCCGGGCAGTAAATTTCCTTGTTTTTGTTTGGATTTAAGTAGGCTGCCCACCAAGCGAAGGAACTATTTGAAACAATGCAGATTGAAGCATTCATCATGATTTGAAAGTCGATAATCATATCATTATGGACAAACTCGGCATTCTGAACATCCGAAAACTCATTTCTGGTAAACTCAATATCGTCGCTGATAAAAAGAATTTTATACGTAGAAAGCTGATCAATCTGATTAAGACAGTTGCGATAATAGGTTGTGGGAAGCGACAAG
Source organism: Pedobacter paludisoli (assembly GCF_052344095.1). GTDB lineage: Bacteria > Bacteroidota > Bacteroidia > Sphingobacteriales > Sphingobacteriaceae > Pedobacter. Next base: position 4,455,889 of record NZ_CP179926.1, read on the forward strand.
TCTGTACTACCCAAATTTTCATACCACCAATATCCTAAATTTAGATAATCACTTCTTCTGATGTGAATGGCAATGATTTTATGCTTCGCAAAGTAATCGCCATATCGCTTGTTAAATGCTTGCTGGTGTGTTTTCTTAATTTGAATGTACGAATGAATGTCGTTTTTTATTTCAGTGAAATAGTGCTCAGATTGGAAGAAACCCTCATATATTTCATTTTTTCGTAAGCTGTCAGAAGTATATTCTTTGTTTTGAAGGGGGCTAAAAAGTGATTTTTTCTGAATCTTTAACACTATTCGTTTAATCGAATTAAGCGAGGGATGGTATCCTTTAAGTGTAAAATAGTTTGTTAAAAGGAACTTCTCTTGCTTCTCGTTAACGAAGAAAGGAGTGTCTAATTTTTTTGATAAGGCACGGACGAAGGCATATTGAAATAATTGATTGCCTAATCTACATTGAATGGTAACTCCAATCATTTTATGCTTTTAAGTAATTGTGAGGTTTTAATGAATTAGATAGTAATACTATTTTTTTCGCATCCAAAAACTGTAACCTTCTGTATGCGATTTCCTTTTTTCGAAGTTTTGATTGCGCAAAGCTTCATCTGTTTTTTCTAAAACCTGTTTGATTTTAGGATTGTGAATTGATTCATAATAAGCAGCATAAAGTACTTCATACTCATTGAACCCGTTCATCATTATGGCAGCAAGAAGGTACTGTTCAGTCCATAATTGCGAGGACACATTCATTGCGTAATCATAAGGTAAATAAACATCATGAATATGTATAATTACACCTGAGGGTAAGGATGGCAGTAATTTAAAGAAAAATGAAAGCGTATCATTCCCTTGAAAAACATAATGTGAACCGTCCATAAATAGAAAATCTCCCGATTCAAGTTGAAAAAAATTCTGTTCGAGGGCAAGTTCTAGTGGAAGATTAATTAATTGTTGACAAACGGCATCGATTTCAACTCTTGGTGAAGGATCAATACAGGTAATTTTTGTTTCTAAAGCGTATTTATCTTTAAAAAAATTCATGTACCTGGTTGAGATGCCTGAACCAATTTCAATCAGTTTTTTAGGTTTAAAGTGTTGCATTAAAGCACTTAACGCTGCTGCATCGTGGATGCCAAAAAAGTAGTTATCTAAATAAGGTAATTTGACTATTTTCTCTTCTTTTGAGAGCTGTAAAAGTTGAGGTATTTCGGTTACAATGAGGTGCTCAAGAGCTTCTGTTTTCTGTTTTTCGATACAGTCTGTAAACTGTTTTATCAGCTCTTCAGAAAACGAATTTCTGTTTTCCTTTTTATCATAGTAGATTGGAAAGTACGTGCGTGATAGGTTGATGCCAAACCCAGGTAATCCTGAACGATCAAAAATTAACCAAGCATTTTTACTATTAATTATTTTTTTAAATGCTGTTATTTGAATTTTAAACAGGATTTTTTTTAAAAATGCTTTCAAGAAATTTGTTTAATTTAAGGTATATTTTGTTTAACAATATAAGACGGTTCCAATTGTAGGCAGGGCCATGAGCATCTGTATGACAGATTAACTCATGATCTCGTTTCCAAGAAATACCCATTTGAGGGTTATGCGTTTTAGCCTCTTCGTGTACATTGGCCGTGGCTAAAATTTTTTTAATTAGTTTTTTTCTTTTCCCTTTTACCATTCGTAACCAAAGCTCATAATCGAGTGAACATTGTAGCTTTTCCCAAATAGGTTGATGAATGTTAGCTTTCCAAAAACAAGCGGGTTGCTGTAAAGTAGGAATGCGTAAAAAGTAATCATGCAGTGGTTGAACTTTTATTAATTCCGTCTTTCCGCTCTGTACATGGTAGTTTTGGCTATAGCCGTATATAAAATCAGCTTTGCTTTTTAAAAAGGTTGAAATAGCAAGATGGAATGCATCTTTTTCATAGTAATCATCGCTATTAATCCAAGCATGGTAATCACCAGAAGCTAAACTAAAGCCTTGATTTATTGCCTGTCCTTGGCCGTTATCTTTTGCTGATTGCCAATAACTTATCCATGGAGTATATTTTTTGATGATTTCGATTGAACCATCTGTACTGCCTCCGTCTATGATAATGTATTCAAGGTTTGGATAGTTTTGCAAAAGAACCGATCGAATCGTTTGCTCCAAAAAGGCTACTTGATTGTAGGAGGGCGTAACAATAGTAAGCTTTGGCCAGTTTACACTTGAACTGTAATTTTTCGGATTTACTTCTTCATCCCAGATCCATCCTTTTTTATTTTGCGTTTTCGGAAGTTTTGCAAGAAGGCCTTCTCGCTCAATAGGTACTGTAGGCAAAGGGAGTTTAATTCCCTTTGTTATAAAGGTTGATCTATATTGATTTAAGTTAGGGAGATTTATTATCGAAGTCAAAATCTATTTTATTTTAATGTAAGTTGCCCAAGTTTGAGGATCGTATTTTTCGAAAGCATGGCAACCAAAGGGTAGTTTTCCCCTGAGTTCTTTTAATGCTTCCGCCGGATTTGTTTCTATTGAGAATTGTAATGCAAGCTCATCAGAGGGAAGTTTAAAAAAAGGATGCAAAAGATTCCCCCAATACTTAAAGAAGCCATCCTCATTGTTCATTCCCCAAGATTTTATTTTTCGTTGTAGTAGTTTGGTTAAATAATAACACGATTTTGTTTTTCTTAAGGAAAAACCACCATTACCCACATTTCTTAGTTTAAATTTAGTTCTAAGTAGTTTATTTATAGTAATTAGTAACCTAGAGTACCCCTTTAGAAAATGAATTTCGCCAAAAGAATTACTGTGAATTTCATGAGGAGCACCAATAAAATCGTAATTTTTAGAACACCAATACAGCAGTTCATCTTTAAAAACAAACGCATCTAGCTGATAAACCAAAATGTATTTGTAGCAGAGAAAATGCTTATAGAACATCGGAGATAACATCAAGGAATTGTAGCCTGCAATGTTTTTAAAGTAGGTATCGTTAAATCTTATAAGCCGAAAATCTACTTTTTCTTTGCATTCGTTTTCATATATATCTGTATCAAGACTTTTGGGTGTAACAAAAATAATTGGATAATTTGCCAATATCTTTAAACATTGTCTTAGTGAAAGGTACTCCAAATCGGTTAAAGTAGCCTTGTAAATCGGAATAACTATAGCAACAGTGGCCCTCATTTGGTATCGAACAGAATTTTTTTTAATTTATTTAGTGCAGCTTTTAGTCTACTTTGATAATATTTTGTAAAGGAAGGAATTAAGATCGAAAATCGTTCTGTTTTATCGGCTTGCTTATGTAATTTAATTTCTTTTGGATGAATAATATCTGTTAAGAGATGTTGAACCATTTTTGATTGATTCGAGCTTTCATCAAAAGTGTGTGTCGCATTTGGTCCAAAACCAATATTTGAAATAAGATTGTTCCAAGGAGTAATGCATAACCCATTATTTTTCCATATCCAATACATCCATTGATAATCCCAAGCATCTAGTCCGCTAACAATTAAACCGAGGTTATATTTCCATAAATTGCGCTCTCGTTGGTTTTTGAAGGTGTTTTTAATTACGGATTGTCGCGTTTGGGCTGTCTCTGAAGCTAATGCATATGTATATTTATCCCATGCTCTTTTCCAAGTAGCCCATCCCCAAACATGTGGATATTTTGAAAAGTAATAGCTGTGTTCATCTAATGGTTTAGTTTGATAACTGGTTCCACAGATCATCATAATGTTTTCTGCGGTATCGTATTTATACAACAGATTTTCGCAGTAGTCAAAAAAACTTTCGTTTGGAATGCAATCGTCTTCTAAAATTACTCCAGCCTCAACATGATTAAAAAACCACGAAATACTACTAGCAGGACCTAAACCGCATCCTAAGTTTTCATCCCTAAAAAGTAACTTCACCTCACAATCCCAATCAATTAATGAGGTAATTTTACGTGCCTCAGCGCAAAGAAGAATATCTTTTTCATTGTTGAGCCGTGGACCGTCAGCAGCAATAAAAAATTGTTTCGGTTTTTGTTTCCTTATTTCAAGAAACACTCGATTAGTTTCTTCAGGACGATTGAAAATGAGCAAGAGGATGGGGAATGTATACAAATTAATTGCCGTTAAAATAAATTGAGAATAGATTTAGGGTTTAAGGTGTTTTTTTGTACTTCAAGATATTTAATTTCAAGCATTTTATCTGACACCAGAAATTACCCCTATGCCTATTCGTACTATTTTTTCTCTGCCTAAAAGTGCTACCACCATTTCGGTTATTAAATATAACTGAGTAGAATTACAGAGATCATTTAGAATGAAATATCCTGAATACCTTAAGAAAGTACTTTAAAGAGGTTCTTAGGTAGTTTTTTTGATCTCGTTCATGAAATTTTTTATAGACATTTAGTTTTAGAAGAAGATCTAATATTTCGACTCGATGTTTTAACATAATGTACTCATGATTAATTTTGGCCTTTTTAACACAAATTTCAGATATCATAGAGTTTTGTTTAATACGGTAACCAAAAAGTTCTTCTTCAATAAATTTAAATTTAAATCCTTTAAAAGAACAGCTTATCCAAAAAGCCCAGTCTTCATTACCTGGAAAAGGCATATTTTCATCATAGCCTCCAATAGCTTCCCATACCGATTTTCTAAATATGGCACATGCATCTATGTAGTTGCCACATAAAAGTTCTGTAGCATCAAATTTTTTGGTTTGAAATTTCCTTTCAGGGATATCATCCCCGAAGAAATATGGTTTAGCATATACAATATCAACCTTTGTTTTTTCTAGCAAGTCGATTGCTTTTGTAACATAAGCAACAGTTGTTTTATTATCCGCATCCAAGGGAAAAATGTACTTTCCATGAGCCTCTTTTATTGCTTTATTTCGGCTAAAAGCTAAACCCATATTTTTTTGAGTTATAAGTTTTACTCCTTTTAGTTTTGATACATCTTGCAGTACCTCGAGGGTAACTAAATCTGTAGATCCATCATTGATAATAATAATTTCTTTATCCTCAATTTTGCATTCTAAAACACTATCAATTGCCTCTTTTAGATATTGACCATCATTAAAACAAGGTATAATAATCGAAATTTTCATATTACTTTTTTTTGGCTACAAAAACGTAATTCATTGTGTTTGAATCGTCTCGATAAATATTGTCTAAGTATTGAAATAAACGATTTACGGATTTTATTCCTCCTATTACTTTAAAAATAAAGCGGATACTTTTACCTTTGAATCCTTTAATACTATTTATTTGTGGATACAATGCATGCAAAAATGCTTGACCAGCAACTGACCATTTGCCTCCATTGGAATAAATTTTAACAACTTCGAAACCTGCTTTTTCTAAAATAAAGGTGAAGCCATGTTTTGTAAACCTAAAAAAATCGTATGGTTCTTCATGCAAAGGCCAATACATTGGACCGCTAAGAATAAAAAAACCTTCTGAACGTAAAAGTCTATAGGCCTCATTTACTAAGCCTTGATGATCTTCTACATGTTCAATTGTTTGTGTTGATATAACCGTATCGAATGAACAGTCGTTAAGTGGAATTTGATTGGCGTAACATAGTATATCAACTACTTCCTGACTCGATTGAATAATGTCGCAGCCTAAATAATGACTAACATATGAATTTAGAACTTCTTGATAGGGTTTGTTTCCACAACCAATATCGAGTAAGTTACCGCTGGCATATAACTTAAAAGCATTAAATAAGTCTTCATGGTAGGGTTTGTAATGTAAATACCAAAGATGGTCTAGTTTTGCTTCAGGTATAATAAGACGTTCCAAATGTGTTTCTCTTGATCCCAAGTTATTTTTTATTTTGGTTAGGTAATATTGATAGTATTTTATTTAAAAAATAATTGAATTTTTTTGTTTTCAATTATAGATAACTTTGGCTAGAGGTGTAACTTGTTAGAGATTAGGTGTTTCTTTAATACTTCAAGATATTTCATTCCAAATTTTCTATCGGGTTCCAAATAGTTTCCTTCGGCCCATTCATTCCACGATTTTATAAAAACAATCTTCTTCCCAACTTCATTATCCTTTACTAATAGGATGGCTTGTTTTAAATGTTCTTCGAAATATTCAGGTGTAGAATTTTTAAAAATCATCGAATTTATTCCTGATCGTGGGGAGTTATCCCAATTGGGAATTACACATGGGTAGTTAGGGTAATTAAGCTTCTTTTTTGTAATAAAAAAATCAAATACTTTTTTGTAATCGTAAATTTGAACTGGACGCTTTTTTAAAAACCTATATAATCTTGTTAAGGTTTTATATTTAATTAATTGGTTTTTATAGGTGCCATATAAAGTTTTTTGTTGATTTGGGATACCTCTGTATAGATTTCCATGTAAAACTAAATTTGCAGCATCACAGCCATTTTCTATTGGATTCCAATTTTCATAACCCGAATTTGCCACAATGTACAAGCCCTTTAATCCATTTTTAATCGCCAAATTTCTAAACAGATCAGTAAACTGCAAAATGTTGGGAATGTTCTCAGGGGCATTAATAACAAACAAAGGTTTACCATCCACGCAAATGTATCTTGGATCTGTAAAGGCTTTTAATAAATAATTAAAGTGGTTGGTATAGTCTTCAGCACCTAGGTAAGTTTGTTCAATTAAAATTTTCTTAGGATTACCATGCCAAATTCCGGTCCAAGTTTCATTTGCCCAACCCAGGCAAAAAGGAAAATCCGGATTACCACTTTCTAACACCTCGTTAAAAGGACGTTCTATAATTTTTTTCCCATTTCCAAACCAATAATGCCAATAGCAGAAACCTTCAATTCCGTGTTCTTTAGCGAGAGCGGCTTGTTGAGCTCTCGTTTCGGGTACACGCAAATCGTAAAAACCTAAATCAGCAGGTAGGTTAGGCTGTTGGTGTCCTTTAAATAAAGGCCTCGCTTTGGTTACGTTTGTCCATTCGGTAAATCCTTTTCCCCACCACTCATCGTTTTCAGGTATTGGGTGAAACTGAGGTAGATAAAAAGCAATGGCTCTAATTTTGTTTTGGTTCTCCATTTTAACGTATTATTTTAAAAATTTATCCGAAAAAAAACGTATTATTTTTAAAACTATGGGGGGGATAAAGTCTTTTATATGTTCATTTGTAGTATTGGATTTTTGGCTACTTTCAGAATTTGAGGTAGATAAATTATGCTTTAGTAATAATGAGAAAAAGTTAGTATCTAATAATTTTTGATTCCTCATCATACTGTCATCATGCAAACGAATTAATGTGTAAGTATGTTCTTCAAAATGATGATGAAATGTGTAATTGTTGTTAATACAGCGAATATGAAAGTCCCAATCTTCTAATGCAGTTAATTGCTCATCAAAAAAACCAACTTCTTTAAAAACTTGAGAAGGGTAAAGAGGGGCTGAAATAACAAATGGGTTTCTTGAAAATAATACTTCTTTCTGGCTTTGGATAGTGTCGGTAATTTTTAATTCTGTGTGGGCAATAAAATTGTTTCTTCCCATTATTTTATAATTAGAAGGATCATTATGCTCAAAATAACGCATACTTGAGTAAACAATCGATCGATTAAAGTGAATCGAAAGTTTTGTTTCGAGGGCTTTTCTCTCTAATAAATCGTCAGCATCCAAAAGCTGAATATAGCTCCCCTTTGCATTTCTTATGCCTGCATTTCTTGCTGAAGAAAGCCCTTTGTTTTCTTGAAAAAGATAGGAAAAACGTTCATCTTTTGAAAGATATTCTTTAGCAATTGATTCGGTATCATCGGTAGAACCATCGTTTATAATAATACACTCCCAATTAGTATGTGATTGAAATAATATACTATTTAGACAATCCTTTAAATAGGAGCCTTGATTAAAACAAGGGACTAGTATTGATATTAATTCCACCTGATTCAAATAACGTAAGAATGATTTAGTCTATTAATCACGATAATGGGCAGTAGAGATGGGTTTAATAAAACATTTAATCACAAATTTCGCTTGTTCTGAAATACTAAAATAGTTTTTATAAAGAGGATAACGCTTAATAACCTTGTAAAGGTTTTTAGGAGTATATTTTATTTTAGTAAGAAAAAAAGTACGGATGATAATTTTGTTTTTATTTAAGGCAAAATTTTCAAATATCTCGGGTTCGAAAATGTTTTTAATTTGGTTAAGCTTTAATAGGTGTTCTACCCATTTGATGTAGTTATTTAGTTGTTGAAAATCAGAAATGTTTCCTTTTAGAAAAAGTAGTTCTTGCACATAATGATTTTGTATCGAAGCTTCTTCCCAAAGTTTTTTTAGGACATTAGCTCGTATGCTCTCTGATTTTGTTTGCTGTTTTGCTTTTTTTGTTTCGGAATATTGAGCATTGTGTAAGCGATATAATAGCAAGGGTTCTGGTAAATTAGCCATTCTTCCTAACCATGCACAGCGTGTCCATAACTCGTAATCTTCTGCAGTCTCAAAGTCGGAATCATAAATCAAATTATATTGCCAAAGAAATTTAGCTTTAATCATCACGGTAGGATGCGCCATTGGGCAGTATTCTAATAAGGCAATTTTAATTTCTTCGGGGTTTAGAGGTAATGGGATTATTTTATTACTTCCGATAATTTGATATGAAGAACCGCAAATTGAAACTTCTGGATTTGATTTTAAAAAAGAAATTTGCCTTTCGAATCGATTGGGCAGACTTATATCGTCGCCGTCCATTCGAGCGATAAATTCGCCTTTGGCAGTTAGAATTCCTATGTTTAAACTATCGACTAAACCTTTTTTTTGTTTTTTTTCAATTAAAGTAATGCGTCTATCAGTATAAGTTTTGATGCTTTTTAAAGTATTATCTGTTGAGCAGTCGTCAATTATGAGCAATTCAAAATTTGCATGAGTTTGCCTTAAGATGCTATCAATTGCATCTTTAATATACATTTGGCAATTGTAAACCGGCATGATAACTGTAATTAAATCAGTCGTTATAATCTTATCCAATTTTTAGGACTAATATGAACGGCTTTCTCATTTAAGGCTTTATCCTCGAACCAATTTTTAGGAGCGATGACTATTTTATCTGGATAAGTATTAAGCAAGGCACCCCACCAGCTGAAACTGCTGTTAGCAATAATGTTATGTTTACAAATAGACATTAAATACATATCTAACCATGCTGCGCATGTGTGCGAAATAAAATGTTGTTCAAATTGAAGGAAATTGAAATTTTGTTTACACCATTCAATATCATCCGAAAAGATATAAAAAATAGGGTTCTCTATTTTTTGGTTGATATAGTTTATAGCGTTTTTATAGTAAGTTATATTTAAAACGCCGTGAATATCAGTCAAGTTTGGTTTTAAATAATCACCACGTCGAATGTGCAGACTTACAGAGTTACTAGCTGTTTTTATTAAATTTGCAAGGTTTTCTTGGGCTTCGTGTAATTGGGGAAATTTAAAATCCTGTATCAATTCTTGTTTTATTTCTTCAAAATAAGATGGATTTTGAAAATATCCATCCAGATAAATATTTTTTAAGCCCTGGTGAATAAACTTTGAAATATTATTATCGTTAATTTCTTGATACTTTGGCTTAATTACACATAGAAGGGGGCTTTCCGAAAAGATAAATTTTTTGTAATACGGATTAACAAAAGAACTATATAAATTTTCGAAAATTTTTAATTCATGTGCTCTTGCAGTAAAAACATCGGTTGATTCAGTATTTTTTTCTAAAAAAGAAAGATCTAGATGTACTTTTTGGGGAAAGGCAAGGTAGCGGGCTGTAGCATATTGAAACATCTGATTACCTAAGCCACCCATTAATTTACAAATAATCATAAATCTTTATTTGTGTTGAAATCGATATGGTTTCTCCAAAACAATACATCGTATTTTTCCCAAGCGTGACAGCCAAAGGGAAGTTTTGAGGAGATTTGGTAAAGCTTTTCCGAGTTTGTTTCAGTAGCAAATTTTGCTGCGGTAAACATATCGGGAGCCTTAAACCATAAATACTTTTTCTGAATTATTTTGCCCCAAAATACATCCTCGTGCCAATTATTTTTCCCAAAGAAAGAATGTGTATTGTTTGTGATCGTTAATTTTCTTAATATTTCAATAATCGAAGTCATGCTAGGCTTTTTGAAAAATTGACTCAATAAATAGACTGGAGAAATTAAATAAGAAAATTTGCTTAGCACTTTTATATGACTCTTTACTTTTCGAAGCGAAAAGCCCCCGTTCCCAATGCCCATGAAATGTGGAAGCGAATTTTTTGGGTTATCAGACGAAAACCATGGAGCTCCTATATAATCGAAGTCCTGTGAACACCAAAATAGTAGTTCATCGCTAAATACCCAGGCATCAAGTTGATAAATTAATAGGTAATCGTATTGCTTAAACTGTTTATAGAAATATTTATTTAAGAGTAAGGAATTATAGCCCTGGATGTTAGTAAAGTAATTTTTCTTAAAGTACTTGATCGAAAATTTATACTCGACTAATATGTTTTCATAGGCGTAAATATCTAATTCTTTATGAGTAAATAAACAAATGTCATGTTTGCCAAGGGTTTTGAATAGCTGTAATAATGAAGCTTTTTCTGCCTCTGTCGGTTCCGCACGATATATTGGTATAGTTATAATAGCGGTCGGATTATCGTTAAATTTTACAGGTGGCTTCAATTTACTAGTATGGGCTAATTATTGTTTTTAAATAATTGAGCGGTCGTATCATCAAGTTACAGAGTTTATAAGAAAAAGAATTTCGAAACCTCATTTTCTTTCTGCGTTTGACGATTTTTATTGATTAGGGTAATAGGAGGTATTAAGTAGGTTTTATAAATCAATTTGTTTTGGTTGTAAACACGCCTGTTAAAGTGTCTTCATAAGCCTGATTATTTTAATACAATATGACTTTTTAAATGTGCTAACCAGTTGATAACTTAGCGATAATCACTTTATTCCTTTATAAACCAAAAGCAGCCACAACCATAGTTTTGTTGAGCACCTTCTTCTAACGAGGCATTTTTAATTAACTCTTCTGAATCAGTTATTAATGAAAATTCTTGTAATTTAAAACCAGTCATATATGTTAGAAAAATAGTTGGGTCATAAATTCGATGGGCATTGAATGCTATTCTTTGTGAGCCTACTGGAACAACAATTAAAAGACTTCCACCAATAGCACACACCCGTTTTAATTCTCTTATTGCCTTTAAATCACCATCAGGGTCTAATGGATCTCCATAGCGGCCTAGGCCAATATGTTCTATTGTATGCATACAAGATAAAGATGGAATTGAGTTTGTTTCGAATGCAAACTTTAATAAATCACCTTTTTGCGAAATTAAATTTGATAATTTTAGTTCAGCAGGTCTAAAATCGTAGAAATCTACCGGAATAAATGCTGATAATATTGTGCTAAAATAAAGTGTAGAAGAAATATCAATATGTTTTATAGGACTAATTTCCTTAACAATTCTTGCTGCCCAAGCTGGGTGATAAATATAATGAGCGTCAAAATTAGTTTTTTCAGTGTTATCATTTAGACATGGAAATAAGTCATTTTCATCAATTTTGAATCTTGATGAATCTAGTTGTATAAATTCTTGAAGATCACTATAGAATTTCTTTTCTGCCAATGACGTAACTTTTGTTTTTTTTCTAAAAAAATTACCTAGCATTTTTTTCAAGTTTTGATATTTTTGACTTCATCTGATTAATTATAGCTCCTGTATGGCTTTCTAATTTTATCAATTGTTTGTTCATTTCATCTGGAGAATGAACAATTTCAAATTGAATGGTTTCTTCAAGATATAGTAAGCTCTTGTTGTTTTGAGAAAGACCAATTGTAATGTTATAGATCCCCAATGCAAAATCTGTATAATCTTCTATAAATTCTGCACAGTAAATGCCAGGTTGCACATTTATAGGTTGATGCCAGGTAGTTTTGAGTGGTACACCCAGCAAGTTTGTTATACCTAATCCACAAACAAAATCATTAATAGCTTGATTTACTTCGAACTCTACATATACTTTCCACGGTTTACCGATACTAATTTCAGCTTTGGGTTCGTTGTCAATATTTCTAAGTTCAACTTTAAGCACATTGGCAATAATTTGCTTAGTTGAGGGAAATGTAATTCTGGCAGCTTTAGTATTTAGTGAAAGATATTGATCGATTGTAGAATTTACTCCTCCATTATAAACCAACTGTCCATTCGATAATAAAAGTGCATTTGTGCATAATTTTTTTATTGCTTCCATATTATGGCTAACAAAAAGTACAGTCCTGCCTTCACCTGTGCTCACATCCTTCATTTTACCCAAGCATTTCTTTTGAAATTCAGCATCGCCCACAGCTAAAACTTCATCGACTATCAAAATTTCAGATTCTAAATGCGCGGCAACAGCAAAGGCTAAACGAACGTACATACCAGATGAATACCGTTTAACAGGGGTGTCTATATAGCGTTCAACACCAGCAAAGTCAATTATTTCTTCTAATTTACGCTGAATTTCCTTTTTCCGCATGCCTAAAATGGCACCATTTAAAAAGATGTTTTCTCTCCCGCTTAATTCAGGATGAAAACCTGTACCAACCTCTAATAAGGATGCAATTCGCCCATTACCTGATATTTTTCCAGTAGTAGGGGCTGTAATTTTGCTTAATATTTTAAGTAAAGTACTTTTTCCAGCACCGTTTTTGCCTATAATACCGACTGCTTCGCCTTGTTGAATTTCGAAATTAATGTCTTTTAAACTCCAAACTACATCGCTAGTTCCTTTGGTAGACCGGTCATTTACTTCCCCAATTTTTAGAAATGGGTCTTCTTTTCCCCGAACGCGTGCAAACCAACGCTCTAAATCATGACTAATTGTTCCAGTTCCTATCTGACCTAATTGATAGGCTTTACTTAAGTTCTCTACTTTAATTGCTATGTTCGACACGTAAAATTTTGGATAAATAGTAAATAATTCAGCTTAAACCGTATCAATAAAATTTCGCTCTACTTTATTAAAAATGACAATTCCTGCGGTTAAAATTGTTGCGGTAACCACACTTACATATCCTAATGCCAACCAAGAGAAAGTTCCTTCGCCTAAAAAGCTATAGCGGAAACTCTCTAAAATTGGAGTCATAGGATTGTATTCAACAATCCAAGCATATTTAGGGAACTTTTCTAAAGCAGTAGATAGAGGATAGATAACCGTTGTGGCGTACATTAATAGTTGTACTCCAAAACCAATTAAGAAAGTTAAGTCGCGGTATTTGGTGGTCATGGCCGAGATAATCATGCCCATTCCTAAGCCCAATAAAGCCATTAAAACAACCAGGTATGGGAAAAGTAACACCGCAAATGTTGGTTTAAAGTTTGCTCCTGAAAAGTAGTAATACCCAAGTAGGATTAAAAACAGAATCATTTGAACACCAAAGCGTACCAAGTTACTGGTTACAATACTTAGTGGAACAATTAATCGAGGGAAATACACTTTGCCAAAAATTCCGGCATTGTCTCTAAAAACAGTTGATGTTTTATTCAAGCAATCGGCAAAGTAATTCCAGGCTGTAATGCCGGCCATGTAAAATAAAGGTTTTGGCAAACCATCGGTTGAAATACCGGCTAAATTTCCAAATACAAACGTGAAAGTAATGGTCGTAAACAAAGGTTGAATAAAAAACCAAAGTGGCCCTAAAATAGTTTGCTTATAAAAGGAAACAAAATCACGTCTAACCAACAAAACCAATAAATCTCTATAAGCCCATAGCTCATCAAGTTTTAAATCAAAGAGCGATGATTTTGATTCAATAGTCCAATCGTGATTGGAATTTTCGTGTTGCATGAAATATTAGGATGAAATAGGGAGTTGAAAGTGCAAAGGCATGTTGATAAGTTCAATCACCGTTTGCTGGTATTTTTCATAGCTAAAATGAGCCATGGTTTTTTCTTGTAATTGCTTGGAGTGTTCAGGGTTAAAGGGTTTATCTAAATTTGCACAAATAGCAGTTTTTACGGCTTCGAGACTTCTTGGGTTAATTAATGTGCCTAAATCGCCGTTTAAAAGCGCATCGGTACTACCATCTAAATTGCCGGCAATAACTTTGCATCCACAAGCAGCAGCTTCGATAAATACAATACCAAAACCTTCTTTTTTGCTGGGCATAATGAAGGTGTCGGCTAGCAAAAAGTAGTCGGTCAATTCGTTTTCTTCGACATAATCAACCAAAATAATATGATTCTCCAGCTTGCTGTGTAAAATATATTGGTTAATTCTTGATTTTTCTTTTTCATCGGCTTTGCCCGCCAAAAGATAAACCAGTTTCGGGTATTTGGGTATTAACTTGGCTATGCTGGCAATAACAAAATCGTATCCTTTATACAATTCAAAAGAAGAAAGACGGCTAATGGTTAAAAGAACCGGTTGATCGGGCGTAATATGATGTCTTTTTAATAAGTACCCAGGTTTTGAGAATGTTTTAGGGATGTTAAAGTAGGGGTCCAGACAATTGTTTACGACGGTAATTTGTTCGATGTTAATTTGATGTTTCGTAGCCAATATTTGCGCGGTATATTTACTCACTGCCCATATTTCGATGTTTTTTTTCAAGAAAGAGGCCTTCCAATAGCGTAAATTTCGCCATACTTCTATGCCATGAGCCACCAAAATGATGCGCTTGTTTCGGTTAAAAAAACGAATAACCAATGCGATAAAAAGTAAATTAACGTGTGTAAGTAAAATAACATCGTGCTGAAGACCTTTCTTTATTGCGCTAAATGCAAACGGTATTTTGCTACCAGAATAGCCCTTAAAGTTCTCCTTGTTAATATAGCGAGTGTCTATATGCTTCGTTTGGTCACAAAGTGATAATACCTCCAAATTTGTAGGGTTGTTTTCAATTGCACAATCTTTTAGAACCTTACAAAGTATTTTGTTTACCTTTTCGATTCCGCCAGTTAGGCTAAAAGTACTTAGCGTTAGTAGAAGCATGACTTTAATAGTTTAAAATAAATCTACACGTGTATTTCAATTCAAATAGGTATCACTTAATTTATGACACATACAAAAGGTGTAGCGCAAGCGCCTTTGACCAATGTATTTTACCTGCAATAAATTCATCAAGTAATTCACTTGCTTTTGGATTGTTCGATAGTAAAGCATTCTTGTTTGTTGCTAATTCTTTCTGTAGCCATTGTTGCAAAGGAAAGGTAAAGCCCATTTTGGGTCGATTCCAGATT
Source organism: Pedobacter paludisoli (assembly GCF_052344095.1). Classification (GTDB taxonomy): domain Bacteria; phylum Bacteroidota; class Bacteroidia; order Sphingobacteriales; family Sphingobacteriaceae; genus Pedobacter. The sequence continues at coordinate 4,471,093 of NZ_CP179926.1, forward strand.
TTTTTAGGCAATAGCGATGAACAAGCAGCTATTAAAATTGCTTTTGGTTGTTTGGTTTTATATTTAAATCTACTTGGGACGGATTGTACTAAAGATATTAATTTTTTATCTAAAAAAGGTAGACGCACTTCAATGCCGTGTTGCATGCTCATGGTGTCGGTATCTTTTAGAAGTTGATTTTGCATATACAAGTTGAGTTCTAGCCAACTCGCTTGTTCTTTTGCTGTTAAATGGGCGGGTAGTTCATCGAACTTAATGTTTGATAATACCGTATCCACTTGTTTAATGCTGCAGTTTAATATGTCTGCAATTTCATCTGGCGTAAATATTCCTCTTAAAAAGAGGTATTTACCTGCCGTGTTTTTGTAACGAAGATAATAGCTTCTTTTAATGCCCGCATGTTTAAAATGAAGCCCAAGTTTTAACAAGCTTTTAGGTAATGCTGAGAGTGTCTGTATCAACCTGATTCTTTTAAAAGATGGGTATCCACCAAATAATTCATCGGCTCCAATGCCAGAAAGAACAGCTTTTAGATGGTTCTGTTTAGCGGAATAATTGACAAACCATGAATTGATGCCGTCCGTAGTAGGTTGGTCCATCGCTTGCAAAGCTTGGTTAAAATGTTGTTTAAAGAAATCTTCTGTTATTGTATATTCGGCGTGGTTGGTGTCAATTTTTGAAACGATACAATCCTGATATTTTTTTTCTGAATAGTTGCTCTCTTCAAAATTGATGGACAGGGTATTGAGTTTTTTTATCTTTCCTTCTTTTTGAATTTCATCTGCAATCAAACTCAAAATACTGCTGTCTATTCCGCCACTTAAAAATATCCCAATTTCAGCGTCGGCCATCATGTGCGTTTTTACGGAGTCGTAAAGTACCCTTTGAATCTTTTCAACCGCTTCTTTTTCGGTAGCGATAAGCTCTGTAGGGTGCACGCTGCCAAATTTCTGAATCTCACAACTGTTATCATTCAAAGCGTATTTCAAATAATGTCCTTTAGGAAGCATCTGAATTTCTTCGCATGTGGTATAGGGTTCCGGAATATGTCCGAAAGCCAGAAAATAGATTTTCCAACTGGGATTGGCTTGGTATGCATACGGCAATGCATGGAAAGCTTTCACTTCAGAGGCAAATACCAACTGCTGATTGACATGGCTGAAATACAACGGTTTGATGCCTGCAGAATCGCGTACTAAATAACAAACCTCTTTTTCTTTATCGTAAAGAGCCAAAGCAAACATTCCTTCTAATTTTTGGAAACTGTTGACTCCCCACTGGGCAAAAGCTGCCAAAATTATTTCAGTATCGCTGTTTGATGAAAATGTAAAACCAAAATCCGTTAATTCAGTTTTGAGGGCTAGATAATTATAAACCTCACCGTTGAATGTAATAGTGAATCTGCCATCCTCGTACTGCATTGGCTGATGACCTGCCGGAGATAAATCGAGTAAAGCTAATCGCTTATGTCCAAAAGCAATATTCTTTTCCAAGTTGATAAAATAACCTTCATCGTCTGGTCCACCGTGTGCCATGGTTTCGGTCATTGCCTTAACCAAATCGTACAGATTTTCGTCTTTATTTAATTTATTAATAATTCCAGCAATTCGGCACATATCTTTCTTCTAATCAATAAATCTTTGTGGGGTAGACATAGCTTCGCCCTTTCAGTCACATTTTTTTTAAAAAAATGACCGATTAGTCAAGTTGCTTTATTTTAGGAATGTCTATTAAACCGCTGTTAGGCGGTAAAAACAACCCTTATTTATGCAGTGGCTCTACAAAAGCTACTGATGTGTTGATGTTTATTGAGTAGCCCATATCTTGCAAGCGTAGAATAATTCGTTGCTTATTTTGTACAGAAACCAACTCAGCAATAATTCCTTTAAACGGACCGGCTTTAATCAATACTTTTTCGCCGGGTTTTATATCGTGTTCAAATATTTCTAAATCGGCTTCAGTAGCCAACAATAATTTTAAATCTTCTATTTGCTTTTCAGGAATAGACGCTATCTTTCCCGAAAAATATACAAACCGAGCAATTCCATTGGTCATGAGAACTTCTGCATGTTCCTTGGCCGACATATAAACAAACAGATACGACTTAATTAAGGGTTCTTCAATCAGTTTCTTACGGTCGCTCCATTGCTTAAGCGTTTTTTTTAAGGGTAAATAAGCCGTTATTTGCTTGTTTTGTAGCCCTTCAAATGCTTTTTTTTCCGCTCTGGAACGTGTATAAACCGGATACCACTTGTACGTACTCTCCATATTTCGCCAATATGTTAATTTAAAACAACCGTTTAATTACCGGGGCTTCTTCCAAAATAACCACCATTTACGATCAACATCATCATAATACTCACTATTGCCATAACCGGTATAGTTTGAGTAATAATATGTTCCAGATCCGCTTCTGGTGTAATTACTCGTGTGAATATTTGCATGTAAATTTTCGTTATTAAAGGAGTTAAGAATAATTGACATGTTATTTAATGCATATTCTTTCGAAAGGCGTTCCGGTACCGAAGCTGCACTAAATTTTGATACACCAGACCGGATGATAAATAAGTTAACATCTGCCTGACGGATAACCGGAATGGCATCTGAAACCAAACCCACTGGTGCTGTATCAATGATAATGTATTCGTATATTTCTCGAAGTTCTTCGATTAATGTTTTCATTTTAAGACTATGCAGCAATTCTGATGGGTTGGGTGGAACAGGGCCAGACGTGATGTAATCAAAATGATGAATTTTATCATTGTTAATGATGTTTTCTAGCGTATCTTGATTGGATAAATACGTGCTTAACCCAGTTAAGTTAGCAGCTCCGAATGCTTTATGAAGCTTTGATCGACGTAAATCGGCGGCAATGATAATTACTTTCTTTTCAATAATACTGAGGGTTCCGGCCAAATTTAAGCTTACGAATGATTTACCTTCTCCTGATATCTCAGAGGTTATACAAATTACTTTGGTTGTTTTGTCGGCAGCTAAAAAACTTAAGTTCGTTCTTACAGAGCGCACGGATTCAGCAAAAATTGATTTCGGTTTTTCAAGAGATAACATTTGCTGTGTATCTGACTTGATTTTGCTTTTAAATTTTAAAATTACCCCAAGAATTGGAATAGCAGTTAATCCTTCAACCGTTTCTACATCGTAAATATACGGATTTAGTACCCTAACAAGAACAATTAAGCCGATGCCTATAAGTAAGCCTGTAATGAGGTACGAGCTGTAAATTTTACCGGGAACTGGCGAAATGGGCGAAAAAGAAGGCTGTGCTTCATTAATGATATTGGCTCCTGGCGTAACGGCTGCGGAACTGATTTGTGCCGCTAATTTTTTCTCGAATAGAAGCGAAAACATGCGCTGATTAATATCGTAGCTGTTTTGAAGCTTCGCGAAACTATTTTCCTTTTCAGGTAATGAATTTAAAGTACCTTTTACTTTGGCCAACTCAGCATTGGCTAATTTTAAAGCATTTACATTTCGTACTTTTAAATACTTGATATTATTGTAAATCTGATCTTTTAAATCCTCAATTTGCTGGTCTATTTGTTTAACAGGCGATGAGTTTGGCGTAAATTGAGCTAATTTTGATTCCCTGTCATTAAAAAGACTGTTTAACTGACCCACCAAGACTGGCAAGGCAATGCCATTAACACCATCTATGTTTAAGTTGAAGCGGGTTTTCTCTTGGCTATTTTTAACCTGAAGTTCAAGCTCTTCTATGGCATATTTTTGAAATTCTAATTCGGTTACTTTAGTTTGTGTTCCGTTTAAATTGGCAATATTGATTTGTTTATCCGTATTCGGGTCAACAATGGCATTTCCAGCTTTGTAGCTCGAAAGATTTTTTCCTGATTGATCAACCTTTTTATTTAAGAAATCAATCTGGCTGTCCAAATAAGCAATGGTTTGTTTGTCCGATCGTTGTTTAAGCTCCGCGTCGTTAATAATGTATTCTTTAATGATTGCATTTAAAATATCAGCTGAGAATTGAGGGTTTACATCGGTATGGGTCACATTCATGATGTTGCTGTATTTCTCTGCTTCAAAAATGTTTAATCCACCAACTGCCCGCCCATAAAAATCCATTTTGTGGTTAAACTTAAAGCTATACTTACCTCTTTCAGGAATAGGGCCATCAATGGTAAATATCATTTGCCCAAGGGCGATTTTATCCCCATAGTGATACGTGTGTTTTTGCTCTGGTAAATCAGCTGAAATCAATTCAAAACTATTTCTGTCGAGCGGGGTTACCGAGTAGGTGGCACGGCTGAAATTAACGCTGTCTTGTGCGATAACGTTTATTTTAAAAGGCTTATTGGGATACAATTCCGAAGTGAGTACCCTTCCTTTTAGAAAATAGGTAACTTTATAATCTAGATGCTCAATTGCTTTGTTAAAAACATCTAATGAGCGCATGACGGTTGCTTCTGATTGAATATTACTACTTTGGTAATTTCGGCTATAATTGCGCATCATGTTGCCGTTCACCGTGGCATCCGAAGGGTTTTCAACTAATTTTAACGAAGCTCCAGTCATGTAAACAGGAGGAATGGTACGCACGTAAAACCAAGCAATTACTATACTAATGAGCATACAACCTGCCACCCAATACCATCTGCTCAAAAATATTTTTGCAATTTTCCAATAGTTCAATTGCTGATCTACCAGAACGTTTTTAGCGATTTGATTATCCATATTATTTGGCAATTGCTAAAGCTAATAAAGCAAGGTTAACTAATACTAAAACTGGTTGTAGATAAACTGAAATGGATTGCGTTTTATCTGCAAAAGCAGATGACTTGGTTGGTTGAATGTAAATGATATCGTTGTTCTGTAAAATCAGTTTTTTGCTTGCTAAGCTATTGATATTATTTAGATTGACATAAATTATTTCCGGGTTGCTGCGGTCGCCACGAATGATTTTAACCGTTTTGATATCCGCATTTTTCGTTACGCCACCTGCTTCACCTAAAATGTCAATTAAGGTCGTATTGTCTTTTTCCAGCAGAAAATTGCCTTGTCTACTGAATTCGCCAAAAAGTGTAACTTTTAAATTAATAATACTTACGTCGATAATCGGATCTTTCAGCAGTTTTTCTTTATAAAGGCCTTGTATTTTTATGGCAGCTTCTCTTCTTGTAAGGCCATTTACATCAACTTTTCCAATGGCCGGTAGGGTAACATTCCCATCTAAATCTACCAAAAAGGATACTTTTGTCGACTCCGATGAAACAGTAGTTGCACCTGTAGCACCAAATTCCTGGTTTTGTAAATTACGAATAGCTAAAAGATCACTGGGCTTTATTTTGTAATAACCATCGCTAATGCCTTGGTCATTTATAACATAAACTTGTTTTAAAGTATCGGTAATTATATCGGTCGGGGCATTGAATAGCGTTTTTTCCTTGCGTATGCTACAAGAGAAAAGTAAAAGCGTGAGCAGCAGACAAATAAAAGATAGCGTGCTTTTAGGCATATAAGGGATGACAGATTTGTGATGATTATGGTTGTAAAGTTATTTTATTAATCAGATATTATGGAATAAAAAAGTAAAAAAAAACATTTTGTAAGCATAGTCCGCTAATTAATTTAGTGTTTATTCATACTTGTAGTAAGCGCAAATGTATTTAGCTGTTAAGTGAACAAATACATTCGGATTCTGGTTTTATGCATTTTATGAACAAAGTGCTTTACCCTCAGCAGGTTTAAACTGAATAAAAAGAATAGAACTCCTAGCATTTTCTATGGTTAAGTTTACATACAAGTCCCGTAGATTATGAAAAAGTTTTTTTATTGCTTTGCGATTTTTTGCTTCGCAGCGAACCTAAAGTTATGTGCACAGCCCACAGCTACAGGTTGTTATATCCCAGCTCATCAAAGAGTTTATACACAGGAACAGCAAGGCGTGATAAGTGGCGTTTTGACCTTGCTTCTAGGCGGTAATACTCTTTATTCGACAAGTACAGCTACAGATTTACCAAGTCCGTGTACAGGTTGGATACCGGTAAGTAGCACATCGGGTTGTCAGATATGCCCGGCGAATAATTATTCATTTTTGTCGGGCTTATTAAATGGTTGCAATGTACCATTTCAATATGGTACCAAAGGCACTTTTCAAATGGTAAATTGTCCACTAGATGAGTATGCAATTTTATTGCCGCTCCTGGCGGGTGTGTTTGGCTATTTATTTTTGTCCAAGCAATCAGTAGGTTAAATACAACTATAGAATTTTATATTTTTGTGGAGCCGTTGCATTTTCTATTTCTTAAAGCAAACGGTAAATCCCTAAAATGAAGATTACACTTATTACGGTTGTATTTAATGGTGAAAAATATTTAGAAGATTGTATTCTGTCGGTTTTAAATCAGACATATAAAAATCTTGAATATATAATTGTCGATGGTGGATCCACAGACGATACCTTAAAAATTATTGGGAAATACAAAGATCAAATTCAAATGGTAATCTCAGAAAAAGATAAAGGATTGTACGATGCTTTAAATAAAGGAATTTCCATGGCAACTGGCGAAGTGGTGGGGATGCTACATGCAGATGATTTGTTTGCCGATATGGATGTTGTAGCAGAAGTTGTTCGGGTTTTTGAAAATCATGAAACAGATGCAGTATATGGAGATCTTAATTACATTCATCCCCTTACACTCAAGGTGATTCGTAAATGGACATCCAAGCAGGCGAATTCTAATGATATAAAAAATGGATGGATGCCCGCTCACCCAACACTTTATTTAAAACGGTGCTTATTTGAGAAGTATGGATATTATGCTTTAGATATGGGCACCGCCGCAGATTATGACTTAATGGTGCGCTATTTTTTTGCATTTAAAATTGTTGCCCAATATCTGCCAAAGTTATTGGTAAACATGCGAACCGGAGGGCTAAGCAATCAATCCATTTCAAACCGTGCGAAGGCTTTGATGAACGACTATAAAGCCTTGAAAAGGAATCAAGTACCGTATCCTTGGCGCGCTGTCCTAAAAAAGAAGTTATCTAAGTTAACCCAATACGCTAAAATTTAACAGAAGAAATAAACCTGAAATAAAAAACTTGTTGACTTATGTCATGTCTATGGTCTTGTGTTGAAGTATAACTTGTTTTGTTGATGAGTATATTTTTTAGTTCTTTGATTTGATGTGTTTTGAGTACATGTATGTATTTTTAGGATATTTTTTTCTTTTTTTTATAAAAGGATGTCCTAACTTTTGAATTTTTGTAAGTCGTTTATACTTCGCTTTATTTTCTCTTAGAATGCCATTTTTGATAATGTGGCAATCTTCTAATCAAACGTTTGTTTGCCGAGCTAAAGTTTACAGCATGATTTTTTGTAGTTTTTAATTTACAGTATGTTTTGGTGTGATTTTAAGTGGTTGTTTGTGACTGCTTTGGTAATCCATCCTCTTTGCCAAAATCTTGTCTGTTTCCGCTATTGAAAATACAAAATTTCGTTTGTTTATTTTTCAAATGCGTTGTAATTTGTCTTCGTAATTATACCTAATTCAATATTTTTTGTTGTTTATGCTCGCGAGCGTGTCGCAGTTATTACCATTAAATATGCCTTGGTTATAATATAAATTACTATCCCTATGTTGTTACACTTATTAAAATTCAAAAGGTTTACTATCTGTGCCTTTTTATGTATAACCGCTTTTGTGGTTCGCGCTCAAAATCCTGGTCCAAATTACGCTTGCTGGACCTGGAATGGCAATGTTTTTTATGGAGATTATTCTCACACTGCAACTTATTCAAATTGGGGAGGTATGTATCATTATTATATTCCTGGCCCTAAAACTATTCAAGGTAATTACAGTGGAAATACAGCCACACCAATTTGTGGCCAAGTTAACTATGGGTCAAGCGGATTTGTAGCTGTTTCTCCACAAACAAATTGCTTCATTAATGTAAATGGGAATACTGTTCTGGGGAATTTATATATAGGAAATTACACAGCTTATTATGCAACATGTACGCCAGATCCTAATCAACTGCCTTTAGATAGCTATAACTGGTTACTATTGGTAGCGGCAGGCTCATTAACCGTTTTTATGTTCCGCAATAAGATTGAAAATAGTTAAAGTAATATGCGCATAATAACAATACATAAAGCAGTCGAAACACATAAGTCATTCATGAAAAAATAAGAATAACTACTATGCGAAACAACCTTATTTATAGCTTAATGCAGAATATAACCCGTAAGACGAGTACATAATTATCCTAAAACACATTCATTAATTGTTGATATATGTCAATCGTAATTCTTTTAAAAAGTCTGAACTTTTTGGTTTTTAGTAATAGTTGCTATAACTTGCGGACGTTGTCTATAAGTAACGTGAATAATCATCCCGAATTGTTTTACGGCGCTATATTTTTTATGGCTTGCCTGATGGCTCTTTTTAGTATGCCATCGATCATTTACACTTCATTAAGGTATCACCTTTTTGATAAGAGTGATTTATACAGAAAAAATCATAAGCGAAATATTTCGCGACTTGGGGGATTGGCTATTGTAGGTAGTTTTACCATCAGCCTATTGTTATTTTCAACGGTCATTAATTTCAAGGAAGCAAATTTTCTGCTCGTTTCTTGTATTCTGCTAACTGCTTTGGGCGTAAAAGATGACGTGTATGGAACCAATACCAGTACAAAATTTTTAATGCAATTAGTGGTCGCTTTTATTTTGGTGTACTTTGGTAATTTTAGACTCACCAGTTTATATGGCGTACTGAATGTTTTCGAAATAGACCCGTATTTCGGTGGCGCTTTTTCAATCGTTTTGATTATATTTTTAAACAATGCCTTTAACCTAATAGATGGCATTGATGGCCTAGCGGGCTCGATTGGTATTCTTGTGAATTTAATTTTTGGGGTGTTTTTTGCCTTAATGGGGCAAACCCCTTATGCATTTATAGCTTTTGCCTTGGCGGGCAGTATTGCTGGATTTTTAAAGTACAATTGGTATCCTGCCAGAATCTTTATGGGCGATACAGGGGCTTTAATGATTGGATTGGTTTCGGCAGCACTGGCTATTAAATTTATCGAATTAAACAAAGGTGCGGGAGTTCCAGCACTTCATTTTGATTCTGCACCAGCAATTGCAGTCGCAGTGTTAATTGTACCTATTTTCGACTCATTACGCATTTTTTGTAAACGAATTCTCCTGCGAAAATCGCCCTTTAAAGGAGATAGAGATCACGTTCATCATCGCTTGGAACGATTAAAATTTAAACCCAATCAAATTGTTTGGTTAACCGGTTCTTTAAATCTAATTATGATTGCTTTGACCGTTTTGTTGCAGCATTTGGGGAATTTTATGCTGATATCTTTGTTGATGGGAATTTGCTGTTTATTTAGTTTAATCATTACCATCAGTTTACGTGGAACCAGCGATAGCCATGCCTACAACGCCGTTTAACAAGCCCTGATTGCTTTCTCGTAATGTCCTTGTCAATAATTGACGCCCACAAATTAAATATCAAAATAAAACTTAATTTTGACCAAATATTTAATAAGAATGAGGTTAGCAATTAATGGTTTTGGAAGGATAGGAAGAACGTTTTTACGTTTAGCATTAGCGAATGGTTTTGAAATAGTTGGGATAAACGATTTGTCTGATGCACAAACAATGGCCCATCTTTTTAAGTACGATTCGGTACATGGTGTTTTTTCAGGTAAAGTTTCTTCAACCAGTAATTCCTTAGAAATTGAGGGAAGGTCTATTCCGGTTTTTTCAATTCGCGAAGCGGATGACTTGCCATGGGGCAATTTGCAAGTTGATGTAGTAATAGAATGTACTGGAAAGAATTTAACCATAAGCACGGCAGAAAAGCATTTAAAAGCAGGTGCTAAACAAGTGCTTATTTCAGCTCCGGCCGCAGAGGATATCCCCATGATTGTTTTAGGTGTCAACGATGCCGAAATAGATTTGACGAGCCCGATTCTTTCAAATGCAAGTTGTACTACCAACAATATTGCTCCTATGATTAAAATTTTGAACGATCATTGGGGAGTAGAGGAAGGGTATATTACCACCATCCACTCTATGACGGGTGATCAAAATCTACACGATTCGAATCACAAAGATTTACGACGAGCACGCGCCGCATCATCTTCTATTATTCCAACCACTACCGGTGCAGCAAAGGCTATAACCCATATTTTTCCAGAATTAGACGGACGTTTAGGCGGCGCAGGAATTCGGGTGCCCGTGTTAAACGGCTCATTAACCGATTTTACCTGCTTGTTGAAAAAGAAAACAACGATTGAAGAAATTAACGCAGCCTTTCAATTAGCCGCTGAAAATGAATTGAAAGCTGTAATCGAATATACAGAGGATCCGATTGTGTCAATTGATATCATTGATAATCCGCACTCATGTGTATTTGATGCAAAATTAACCTCTATCGTGGGCGATTTGGTAAAAGTAGTGGGTTGGTATGACAATGAATACGGTTATAGCAGTCGTTTGGTAGATGTTATCAAGAGAATAAAAGAAAATCAATCGAGGTAAATTAATTTGAGTAATCAGCCAAAATATTCATCAAAAAAAATGAACTTAGTGCACAATTGCTAACCAAATATCCATATCATGGTAAAATTTATCCTTGCCCAAGAAGTTCTCCCTTTAAGGAGCTTACAATTAAGAAATGGAAAGCCTTACTCGGAATGTGTTTTTGAAGGCGATACCAATTACGATACCTTTCATTTAGGCTATCTCAAAGAGGATGAATTACTTTCTGTTGCCACGTTTATGCGCAACGATTTCTTTCCGGATGAAGGAGAGGGCTATCAACTACGTGGGATGGCAACACACCCAAATGCGGGAGGGAAAGGATATGGAAAGGCCTTAATACATTTTGCAGTCGACTATTTAGAAGCATATAACACCGATTATTTATGGTGCAATGCACGATCGAGTGCAGCTAATTTTTATAAAAAATTGGGCTTTGTAAGTCAATCGCCTGAATTTGATATTCCCGGAATTGGATTTCATTACGAAATGAAGCTAATACTCAATAAAAAATTATAAATTTGAAATCCTATAGTGTATTATTCACACTATCTACTTTCAATTAAAATTAATCAAATTATAAAAATGAAAACGATTGACCAATTAAATTTTAAAGATAAGAAGGCTCTCATTAGGGTTGATTTTAACGTTCCCTTAGATGCTGATTTTAATATTACGGATGATAAACGCATTCGTGCCGCATTGCCAACAATTACTAAAATTTTAAACGATGGTGGTTCGGTAATTTTAATGTCGCACTTAGGTCGTCCAAAAGACGGACCAACGGATAAATATTCTTTAAAACATATTTTGGGCGATCTTTCAGCCTTGTTAAACGTTTCAGTAAAATTTGCTGAAGATTGTATTGGCGAAACTGCCGTAGCACAGGCAAATGCTTTGCAAGCAGGAGAGGTACTCTTGTTAGAAAACCTTCGTTTTTACAAGGAAGAGGAAAAAGGCGATGTGGCTTTTGCAGAGAAATTATCAAAATTAGGCGATGTTTATGTAAACGATGCTTTCGGAACAGCTCATCGCGCCCACGCATCTACGGCAGTGATTGCACAATTTTTTGGCGATGCGAAATATTTCGGTTATTTAATGGCTGCTGAAGTAGCAAACGCAGAAAAAATATTAAACCATCCGGAGCGCCCGTTTACAGCTATTATGGGTGGGGCAAAAGTTTCAGATAAAATCCTTTTAATCGAAAAGCTATTAGAAAAAGTAGATAATTTAATCATCGGTGGAGGTATGGCGTATACATTTGCCAAAGCACAAGGAGGTGAGATAGGTACTTCGCTTTTAGAAGCCGATAAACAAGAGTTATCATTAGAATTGTTGGCAAAGGCAAAAGCAAAAGGCGTTAATTTAATTTTACCAGTGGATACCGTAATTGCTGATAAATTTGCGAACGATGCCGCTAAACAAGATGTTGATTCGGGTTGTATCCCCGCAGACTGGATGGGTTTAGATATCGGTCCAAAATCTGCTGAATTGTTTGCCGATGTAATTAAAAACTCGAAAACCTTATTGTGGAATGGCCCAATGGGAGTATTTGAAATGGAAAGTTTTGAGGTAGGAACCAAAGCTGTTGCGGAAGCAGTGGTGGCGGCCACCAAAGATAATCATGCTTTCTCTTTAATTGGAGGTGGCGATTCAGCTGCAGCCATCGCTAAATTTGGAATGGAAGATGCAGTTAGTTATGTGTCTACCGGTGGTGGTGCATTGCTTGAGTATATGGAAGGAAAAGAATTGCCAGGAGTAAAAGCAATTAATGAATAAATAAAAAAGCGGAACGCTAATTTTTATAAAAGCATATTTGGCCAAAACCAAATATGCTTTTTTTGTTGGCAGGGTTTGCGATTGAAAATGTCTTTGGGATTTTCTCCCACTTTTGCCATTTTTGTCGATTTTTTTAGGGTAATTATACTTCCTTTCTCAATTTTTTGAATCATTAAACTGCTGATATGAAAATGTTTAGCGGTTTTTTTTAAGCGCAATAAAAAATAAATTTTAAAGATTTTCTTTCTTTTAAAGTGCTTTAAGATAGGTTGTTAAGCTAAAATCATTGTTTTTGTACTGTTTTTGTTTTTGGTTTTTCACTTGATTGGTGGGAGAAAATGTGTGTTGAAAACTTTTTTGTGGTAAAAAGTGGTAAAAAGTGGTAGAAGGTGCTTACTTTTACACTAGATAAAAAGTGCGTAGACCATTATGACTCAACTTTTAGGAGAATTCGATTGTAAACTTGATGCGAAAGGCCGCTTAATGGTGCCTGCTTCGCTCAAGAAGCAATTGCCTGAAGCGGAGCAAGATGGCTTGGTAGTGAACCGAGGTTTTGAGAAAAATTTGGTGATCTATCCACGAAAAGTTTGGGAAGCGATTGTGGCAGATTTGAATAAATTAAATCTCTACGAAAAAAAGAATCGTGATTTCTTGCGTGCATTTACACGCGGAGCAACAGAGCTTTCGCTTGATGCGGCTGGTCGTGTGCTTTTGCCAAAATCGTTAATCGAATTTGCGGGTATTAACTCGGATGTGGTGTTGGCTTGTCAGTTAGATAAAATTGAAGTTTGGGATAAGCAAGCCTACGAAGATTTGTTTGATGATGTGCCAGAGAACTTTGCAAATCTTGCGGAAGAAGTAATGGGGAATAAAAATAGGAGGGATGATGGAGAGTAAGTATCATATTCCGGTGATGTTGCAGCCTTGCATCGACGGTTTAAATATTAAGCCAGATGGGGTGTATGTGGATGTTACTTTTGGAGGTGGAGGTCATTCGAAAGAGATATTGAAGCATTTGGGGCCAAACGGAAGGTTAATTGCTTTTGATCAGGATCCGGATGCGCAACAAAATATTCCTGCTGATGACCGTTTTATTTTTATTGACCAAAATTTCGGATTTCTTAAAAATAACCTACGGTTAAAAGGCTTTAAGCAAGTGGACGGTATTTTGGCAGATTTAGGCGTTTCTTCTCATCAGTTTGATGTTCCTGAACGTGGATTTTCTACACGTTACAACGGAGAGTTGGATATGCGCATGGATCAACATCGCGATTTAACTGCTGCTCAAGTTTTAAATACCTACTCGGAAGATAAGTTGCATAAAATTTTTGGGATTTACGGCGAGGTTAAAAATGCGAAGACCTTAGCAAGGGTAATTGTGACTGCTCGTTTAGAGCGCGCGCTTACTGATATTAATAGCTTTAAAACGGCTATCGCTACCTGTCTCCCGAAAGGAAAAGAAAATAAATATTTGGCGCAGGTTTTTCAGGCACTCCGTATAGAAGTGAATGCAGAAATGCAAGTGTTGGAAGATTTTCTTCAGCAAGCTGCTGATGTGCTGAAAGTAGGCGGTCGTTTAGTGGTGATGTCGTATCACTCATTAGAAGATAGGCCGGTAAAAAACTTCATGGCAAAAGGAAAATTTCAGGGCGAAGTTGAAAAAGACTTCTTTGGGAATCAGCAAAAGCCTTTAGAGGTAATAACGCGCAAAGCGATAATTGCTACGGATGAAGAGATTGCACAAAACAGTCGTGCGCGCAGTGCAAAATTAAGAATAGCTGAAAAGATATGAATAGGTTCAGGGAGGATATAGAGGAAGAGGAAGTTGGACCAGAGCCAGCGTTAAAGGCGCAGGTTAAAAAGCCGAAAACGGCTGAAGAAAAAATGGACAGTAGTTCGTTTTCGGCAAAACTTTTTAGCGATGGGCTCGTATCGAAAGAGGCTGCAACAAATGCGTTGCCCTTTTTGTGTTTTTTAGCCTTTTTGGGGATGGTTTACATTGCAAACAGTCATTTCGCAGTAAACAACATTCGTCAAATTGATAAGTTGAGTAAAGAAGTAAAAGAATTAGGCTGGGAGTATAAATCGTTGAAAGCTGACCTCATGTTTAAAAGCAAATTAACAGAGGTAGCAAAAAAGGTAGATACACTTGGGATAAAAGAATTAATCGAACCACCAAAAAAAATAGTTGTTAAAAGCGATGAATATTAGAGCAAACATATTGCTTCGTGTATACCTGGCATTTGGCTTAATTGTGCTTTTTGCATTGGCGGTATTTGTTCGTCTGGGTCAGGTGCAATTTGTACAAGGTAAACGATGGAAATCAATGGCAGATAGCCTGTCGACACGTTATGTAAATGTAGAGGCGACTCGCGGTAACATTTATTCGAACGATGGCAGTTTATTGGCAACCTCAGTTCCGGAGTACGAACTGCGCATGGATATGTTTGCGGGTGGTATTCAGGATGATAATCTCTTTAATGAAAAGGTAGATTCTTTAGGGATGAAGCTTTCTCAACTATTTAATGATAAAAGCGCAAAAGAATACGCGCGTTATTTGCGTAAAGGGCGTCAAGATAGTGCGCGCTATTTGTTAATTCACCGCAAAGTGAGTTACAGCGATTTGAAAACCATCCGTAGTTTTCCGCTTTATAATGTGGGCAAATTCAGCGGAGGGTTAATTGCTGTGCAACAAAACAAACGTATTTTACCTTTTAAAGCCTTGGCAGCACGTACCATTGGGTATAAAAATGCCAACGTTAAGAATGGAGTTGGTTTAGAAGGTGCTTACACAGAATATATCAATGGGGAAACCGGAAAAAGGTTGATGCAACGTATTGCTGGTGGTGTTTATATCCCGGTTAATGAAGAAGCAGAGGTTGCGCCAAAAGATGGAGCCGATATTATTTCGACCATTGATATTAACATGCAAGATTTAACGCAAAGTGCTTTAGAAAAACAGTTGATTGCTTCTAAAGCTGATCATGGAACTGCTATTTTAATGGAAGTGGCAACTGGTGAGGTTAGAGCAGTTGCTAACTTTTCGAAAATCGAAGAGGGTGTTTATAAAGAAAAATTTAACTACGCTATAGCAGGAAATCAAGATCCGGGTTCAACCTTCAAATTGGCGTCTTACATGGCTTTATTGGAAGATGGATTAATTGATACCAATACGATGATTGGGACAGGTTATTATCAAATTCCAGGTAAATTAATTACCGATTCGCATCCGGTGATAACCACTGTGACGGTTAAAAAAGCGTTTGAAGAATCGTCGAATGCCGCCATTGCCAAATTAATTAACATGCATTACGGAAGTGACCCGATGAAATTTACCGATCATTTATATGAGTGGGAATTGAATAAAAAAATGGGACTTCAGATACCAGGAGAGGCAAAACCCGTAGTTAAAAATCCTGAAGGAAATCGCAGTTGGAATAAAAACATGACCTTACCTCAAATGGCTTACGGTTACGAAATGCAGTTAACGCCTTTGAAAATGTTAACCTTTTACAATGCGGTAGCAAACAACGGAAAGTGTGTTGCGCCAATTTTTGTGAAAGAAATTAGAAGATTAGGCAGCCCGATAGAGCAGTTTAAAGCACGTGTAATTAATGATCAGATTTGCTCAGAGTCGACTTTAAGGAAGGTAAGAGCAATGTTGGAAGGTGTGGTAACCGAGGGAAGTGGTAAGCAAATTGTGTACAATCCTTTATATAAAATCGCTGGAAAAACCGGTACCGCACAAGTGGCAGATGCCAATAGAGGGTACAAAGGCAAAAAGCAATATCAAGCATCAT
Organism: Pedobacter paludisoli; assembly: GCF_052344095.1. GTDB lineage: Bacteria > Bacteroidota > Bacteroidia > Sphingobacteriales > Sphingobacteriaceae > Pedobacter. The sequence goes on from NZ_CP179926.1 coordinate 4,487,212, forward strand.
TTGTTGGGTATTTCCCTGCAGATAAGCCAAAATATTCGCTAATTGTGGTAATCAACGACCCTAAAGGGGCTTATTATGGTGCAGTAGTATCTGGGCCAGTTTTTAGAGAAATTGCCGATCGAATTTATGCCAGTGATATGGAGGTTTACGAAAGTTCTGCAAATCACTTGGTAGGAAACACAGGAACTCCTCCAACCAAAGCTGGGCAAAGTAAAGCCACACAGAAAGTATACAAAGCATTTGGTTTTAAACCACTTTTTGCCTCAAAATCGGAGTATTACAATATTATCGATACCAGTGCAGGTGCTGTTTTTCAAGAGAATACTGAGCGCAAGGGAATTATGCCAAACGTAAAAGGAATGGGCTTGAGAGACGCATTGTTTCTATTAGGTAATGCAGGCTTAAAAGCAAAGGTATCGGGAAGTGGGAAAGTAATTAACCAATCTATTGCAGCGGGTAGCAGGGTAGGAAAAGGATTGGGTGTAGAAATCGTATTAAACTAGTTAGATAAAAATAAATCGAAATGCAATTACAGGATTTACTTTATGGTGTAACGATAGAAAAGTTGGTTGGAAAAACCAATAAGGAGATTAATGCCCTCCATTTCGATTCACGTAAAGTGGGAGCGGGAGATGTTTTCTTTGCAGTAGTGGGGACTGTTTCTGATGGACATAGTTTCATTGAACAAACCATCACGCAAGGGGCAAACACGATTATTTGCGAAGTATTGCCGCAAAGCATAAACGAAGCAGTAACCTATGTTCAGGTGGCCAATAGCGCTATTGCGTTAGGCTTAATGGCGGGTAATTTCTTCGATAAGCCGTCAACAAAACTAAAATTAGTAGGTATAACCGGAACCAATGGTAAAACCACCATTGCCACCATTTTATTCAAACTTTTTAAAGATTTAGGCTACAAAACAGGTTTGTTGTCGACGGTTGAAAATTACATTCACGATGTAGTCGTGCCAGCCACACATACCACACCAAATCCAATCGCTTTAAATCAACTGTTGCATGATATGGTTGAAGCAGGTTGTGATTATTGTTTTATGGAAGTGAGTTCGCATGCGGTTTCTCAACACCGAATTGAAGGTTTAACATTTTCAGGTGCCGTTTTTTCAAACTTAACGCATGATCACCTTGATTTTCATAAAACTTTCGACAGTTATTTAAAAGCTAAAAAGGCATTTTTTGACGGTTTGCCAAAATCTGCATTTGCCTTAACCAATATCGATGATAAAAATGGTATGGTGATGCTTCAAAATACCAAGGCACATAAAAAGAGCTATGCGTTGAAACAAATGGCCGATTTTAAAGCAAAAATCATTGAAAATCAATTTAGTGGTTTGCATTTAGATATCGATAACGAAGATGTGTATTTCAAGTTGGTAGGTTCTTTTAATGCTTATAATTTGTTGGCTGTATACGGTACAGCTGTGCTGTTAGAGCAAGATAAGCTAAAGGTATTAACCCTTTTAAGTCGTTTATCGGGTGCAGAAGGACGTTTTGATTACATTACTTCGCCGAACAAGATAATCGGCATTGTTGATTATGCTCATACACCAGACGCAGTACAAAATGTATTGAGCACGATAGCAGATATCCGAAAAGGAACAGAGCAAGTAATTACCGTGATTGGCTGTGGGGGAGATAGAGATAAAACAAAGCGACCAATTATGGCGCAAGTAGCTTGCGACTGGAGCGATAAAGTGATTTTAACATCTGATAATCCGCGTACAGAAAATCCGCAAAGCATTATCGATGAAATGGAACTAGGTGTGTCGCCTAGTAACAAGCGTAAAACATTATCCATTTTGGATAGAAAGGAAGCAATTAAAACAGCCTGTCATTTGGCGCAAAGCGGCGATATTATTTTGGTAGCCGGTAAAGGCCACGAAAAATATCAAGAGATAAATGGGGTACGTAACCATTTTGATGATAAAGAAATATTATTGGAACAATTAAACCCGCAAAACTAATGTTATATCTTTTATTTGAATACTTACATAAACATTACGATATACCAGGATTGAGATTGTTCCAGTATATCACTTTTCGTGCTTCGGCTTCAATTATTTTGTCACTAATCATCACAACGGTTTATGGCCGTCGATTGATCGATTATTTACAAAAGAAACAAGTGGGTGAAACTGTAAGAAATTTGGGTTTAGAAGGTCAAATGCAAAAACAAGGTACACCTACTATGGGTGGGATTATTATTTTGCTAGGTATTCTCATCCCTACCTTGTTGTTCGCCAACATAACCAATGTGTATGTAATCTTAATGATTATCACCACCGTTTGGATGGGAGCCATTGGTTTCTTAGACGATTACATCAAAGTTTTTAAGAAAAATAAAGAAGGATTAGCAGGTAAATTCAAGGTGGTTGGCCAAGTAGGTTTAGGCTTAATTGTAGGAAGTACCATGTATTTTCACCCAAGCATTGTGGTTCGCGAAACCGTAAAAAATCCAATCGAAGGGTCATCAGCTAGAATGGTGCTGCGTAAAACAGGTGAAACGATGTATTACACGCAAGATGTAAAATCGACCAAAACCAATATGCCCTTCTATAAAAATAATGAGTTTGATTACGCTAAAGTTTTAAAGCTTTTTGGTGATGATACCGGGAAATATGCTTTTATCGTATTCTTGGCTTTCACTGTTTTTATTATTACAGCCGTATCAAACGGAGCAAATATAACAGATGGAATAGATGGACTCGCAACAGGAACATCGGCTGTCATTGGAACCACACTAGGGATTTTGGCCTATGTGTCAGGTAATACCGTAATGGCTGATTATCTGAATATCATGTATATCCCGAATTCGGGTGAGCTCATGATTTTTGCGGGAGCTTTTGTGGGAGCTTGCGTAGGTTTCCTTTGGTACAATTCGTATCCGGCGCAAGTTTTTATGGGCGATACAGGAAGTTTGGCCATCGGTGGAATTATAGCCTCTTATGCCATTATGATTCGCAAAGAGCTTTTGATACCAATTTTATGTGGAGTGTTTTTGGTCGAGTTGGTATCGGTTATCATGCAGGTATCCTACTTTAAATATACCAAGAAGAAGTTTGGCGAAGGGCGAAGGATATTTTTAATGTCGCCGCTTCATCATCACTACCAGAAAAAAGGATATCATGAAGCAAAAATTGTAAACCGATTCTGGATTATCGGAATTATGTTAGCCATTATCACCGTAGTAACCTTAAAATTAAGATAGTAAAACGCAATCAAAAAACATCAACCATGACCACGAACCATTCTATTACCGCTAATACTCAAACATCAAATGATGCTGGGATTCGTCGTGTAGTAATTTTGGGCGCAGGCGAAAGCGGCGTAGGTGCAGCCATATTGGCTCAAAAGCAAGGTTTTGAGGTGTTTGTTTCCGATTTCGGCGTAATAGACGATAAATACAAACAGCAATTAGAGAAGCATTCAATTCCATTTGAATCAGAAGGCCATACAGAGGCTAAGATTTTAAATGCAACGGAGGTGATCAAAAGTCCAGGTATTCCACCAAAGGTACCTATAGTGAAGAAGTTGGTAGAGAAAGGTATTTCGATTATTTCGGAGATTGAGTTTGCGAAACGCTATACAAACGCGAAAACAATTTGCATTACCGGCTCAAATGGTAAATCGACGACATCGTTGCTTACCTACCACATTTTAAAAAATGCAGGATTAAACGTAGGCTTGGCTGGTAATATAGGGCAAAGTTTTGCAGCTCAGGTGGCGACTGAAACCTATGACTGGTATGTGTTGGAGATTTCGAGTTTTATGTTAGATGATATGTTTGAATTTAAAGCCGATATCGCAGTTTTACTAAACATTACCCCCGACCACTTAGATCGCTACGATTATAAATTAGAAAACTATGCAGCTTCGAAAATGCGCATCATCCAAAATCAAACCGAAGAGGATGTGTTCATTTATTGCCTGGATGACGAAGAGACGCTGAAAGTGCTGAAGAACTTTAAGCCCTTGGCAAAAACCTATCCTTTTTCACTAAAAGAGAAGGTAGAACCAGGAGCTTATTTACAAGCCGATACGATACATATACAAATTGAACCAAATAAAGAACTAACCATGTCTATTCTTACCGATTTAGCCTTAAAGGGCAAGCATAATGTTAATAATTCTATGGCTTCGGGCATTGTAGCCAAGGTTTTAGAATTGCGAGATGAGTCAATCCGCGAAAGCATGGGAAGTTACAAAAACATTCCACATCGCTTAGAGCATGTAGCAAAAATATCGGGAATCGATTTTGTAAACGATAGTAAAGCAACCAATGTAAATTCTACTTGGTATGCGCTTGAAAGCATGACAACAGACGTGGTGTTAATCATGGGTGGTGTAGATAAAGGAAACGACTATCATATGCTGAAGGATTTGGTTCAAAGTAAAGTTAAAGCAATTGTATGCTTAGGAAAGGATAATAAACGTATTCACGATGCTTTTGAAGATGATGTAGAAGTTATTGTGAACACATTTTCTGCAAATGAAGCGGCGCAAATAGCCTTCCATTTAGCAAAAAGAGGCGATACCGTTTTGTTATCTCCAGCATGTGCTAGTTTCGATTTATTTAAAAATTATGAAGACCGTGGCGATCAGTTCAAAGCGGCAGTAAGAGAATTATAATAGGAGGCTCAAAAGATGTTGCAAGCACTACTTAATAAAACAAAAGGCGATAGATGGATCTGGTTGATCATCATCTTGCTTTCGCTTATATCAGTAATGGCGGTGTACAGTGCAACAGGAACTTTGGCCTATAAAAAAGGTGAGGCAGTTGAAAAATTACTTTTAACCAAACACTTAATATTTGTAATGATGGGGATTGGAATGATTTACATCGCTCATTTATTGGATTACCGCTATTATGCCGGTATTTCTAAGATTTTGATGATTATTACCGTTCCATTATTGTTATATACGTTGATATTTGGTGCCAATGTAAACGATGCTTCTCGTTGGGTTAAGATTCCGGTAATTGGATTAACCTTTCAAACATCGGATTTGGCCAAGTTAGCGCTGATAACCTTTTTAGCCAGAATGTTAACCAAGAAACAAGAAAACATCAAAAATGTAAAAGAATCGTTTATCCCAATTATGGGCTCTGTTTGTGTGGTTTTCGTGTTAATTGCTTTAGCCAATTTATCGACAGCATTGATGTTATTTGGCGTAAGCATTCTCTTGTTAATTATCGGACGGATTAGTATTAAGCAGATTTCGTTGGTATGCGCAGGCGGAGCGGTGTTGTTAACATTAGTGGTATTGTTAGGCCCACGTAGAGCAACCTATGCTTCCAGAATTAAGTCGTTTATGCATCCGGAGATGCAACATTCAGATAAAACTTTCCAGGCTGATCAAGCGAAAATTGCGTTGGCAACTGGTGGTATATTCGGTAAAGGACCAGGTAATAGTACACAACGCAATTTCTTACCACACCCTTATTCAGATTTTATTTTTGCCATTATTATTGAAGAATGGGGGACCATTGGAGGAATTGTAATCATGCTGCTTTATCTGGTGCTTTTATACCGATGTATAAAAATAGTTACCCGAGCCCCAAAAGCATTTGGGGCATTGTTAGCTGCCGGCTTAAGTTTTAGTTTAACCATTCAAGCATTTGCAAATATGGCGGTTGCTGTAGGTTTAGGGCCCGTTACAGGGGTGCCATTGCCACTCGTAAGCATGGGTGGAACATCGATGATTTTTACCAGTGTTGCTTTCGGTATTATTTTAAGTGTTAGCCGCGATGTTGAAGAAAATGCAATAACCACGAGTAAGGAAGAAAAAGAAACGAGTAAAAATAAAATTGTAGTAGGTGAAATTCCTGCTTTTGGATAACAAAGAATACTTAACAAATGAATAATTCCCCAAAAATTATCATATCAGGTGGTGGCACCGGCGGGCATATTTTTCCCGCCGTAGCCATAGCCAACGCATTAAAGCGTTTGGTTCCTTCTTGTGAAATTTTATTTGTGGGGGCAATAGGACGTATGGAAATGGAAAAAGTTCCTGCGGCCGGATATAAAATAATTGGCTTAAATATTAGCGGAATTCAGCGTGGCTCAATCATGAAAAATTTGTCGCTTCCTTTAAAAGTACTTGGAAGTGTTCAAAAGGCCAAACAAATTATCAGCGAGTTTAAGCCAGATGTGGTGGTAGGAGTAGGAGGATATGCATCGGGTCCTTTGTTGTATGCCGCTTCAAAAAAAGGTATTCCGTATTTAATTCAGGAGCAAAACTCCTATGCGGGATTAACCAACAAATGGTTGGGGAAAAAAGCATCTAAAGTTTGTGTAGCTTTTGATGAAATGAGCCAGTTTTTTCCAGCGGATAAAATTTTGAAAACAGGCAATCCAGTACGTAGAGATATGGTGGATATTGCCGGTAAACGACATGCAGGTGCCGAATTGCTAAAACTAGACCCCTTGAAGAAAACCATTTTGGTGGTTGGAGGAAGTTTAGGTGCGGGAACATTAAATAAAAGTATTGAAAAGCATTTGCCTGAAATTTTAAAACAAGATGTTCAGGTTGTTTGGCAAACGGGTAAGTTTTATTACAAAGGAATCATGGAGCGTTTAGGTGTCAATCACCACCCGAATGTACGTGTTTTAGAGTTTTTAAATAGAATGGATTTAGCCTACGCAGCAGCGGATGTAATCATCAGCCGTGCCGGTGCTGGAACCATTGCCGAACTTTCACTTGTTGCCAAACCGGTTATTTTGGTGCCTTCTCCAAATGTTTCAGAAGACCATCAAACTAAAAATGCAATGGCCTTGGTAAAACATTCGGCGGCAATTTTAGTGAAGGATGTAGATGCAGAAGAAAACTTGGTAAAAGTGGGTTTGGATTTATTAAAGAACCCCGCAGAATGTACCAAATTGGCTAAAAATATAGCATCTATGGGTTTGCCAGCAGCAGATGATGTTATTGCGAATGAAGTGTTAAAATTAATAAAACGATAAGGAGTCCTTTTAAAGAAATAAGTAAGAAGTAGCGATAAGGCAATTTTCGAAAAACAAGTTTAAAGAATGGAATTAGGTAAAATAAATAGAGTGTATTTTGTAGGTATCGGTGGAATCGGTATGAGTGCACTTGCACGTTATTTTGCCAAACGAGGTTGTGTAGTTTGCGGGTACGATAAAACCAATACCAAGCTCACAACTGCATTAGAACAAGAAGGAATTTTAATTAGTTATTTGGATGAAGCAGCTGCTTTACCTTGTGCCTTTTTGGATAATCACGACGATACCTTAGTGGTGTATACGCCGGCCATTCCAAAGGATTCAAAAATTCTAAATCACTTTCTTGATAAAGGATTCAGTATAAAAAAACGTTCAGAAGTTCTAGGAATCATCAGCAAGGGAATGTTTTGTGTAGCCGTTGCAGGTACCCATGGGAAAACCACCACTTCATCTATTGTGGCACATGTGTTGAAAGACACAGGGTACGATTGTACGGCATTTTTAGGTGGTATCACCAGTAACTATAACAGCAATGTATTGTTTGGTAAAAACAATGTAGTGGTGGTAGAAGCCGATGAATATGACCGCTCATTCTTAACGCTTCATCCAGATATCGCAGTTGTGACGTCAATGGATGCAGATCATTTGGATATTTATGGCGATAAAAGTCACTTAGAGGATTCCTTTCAGCTATTCACAAAACAATTAAAAGCTGGTGGAACTTTATTCGCACATGAAGGATTGCCTTTAGAAAATAGCATCAGCTATGCGGTAAGTGAAACGGCTGCAGCGAAAGCGGAAAATATACGAGTGGAGGATTCGAAATTTGTGTTCGATTATACCGATCAACAGCAAACGATCAAGAACATTGGCTTTATGCTGCCGGGCAAACACAATGTAACAAACGCAACCGTTGCAATTGCCATTGCTTTAAAATTGGGGATTGATGCAGATAAAGTAAAACAAGCGATTGAAAGCTTTAAAGGTGTAAAACGCAGATTTGAATATATTGTACAAAACCAAAACCATATTTACATTGATGATTATGCACATCATCCAGAAGAGTTAAGAGCTTGTTTTGATGCGGTGCGTCAGTTATATCCAACTAAAAAACTAACGGTTGTATTTCAGCCGCATTTATTTACGCGTACCCGCGATTTTGTGGAAGGTTTTGCGGAGGTTTTGAATACCGTAGATGAATTGTTTCTGTTAGAAATTTATCCGGCGAGAGAATTGCCGATAGCAGGGATAAACGCAAAATTTTTATTGGATAAAATAGCGCTCGAAGCAAAAAACATTTATAGCAAAGAAGCGGTGTTGAAACATATTGAAAAGGAACAACCTGAATTGTTGCTCACTGTTGGTGCTGGTGATATTGATACATTAATTGACCCTTTAAAACAATTATTAAATCATGCTTAAACGAATAAATTGGAAAGCTGTTTTTATTTGTTTTGCTTGGCTGGTTAGTCTAAGCGGGGTGGTGGTATTGATGAGTTTTATCAATGTTAAAAAGCAAACGATTAAATGTGCCGATGTACGCGTCATCATTCCGGGAGCCGATAATTTTATCGAACGGGAAGAGGTTGACGCAATTTTAAAGGAAGACCAAGGCGTTTTAATCGGAAAGAATTTAGAGGATATCAATATCCATAAAATTGAAAAGAAGTTAATTGCTAACCCCTATATCGGCTATGCGAAAGTATATGTGGATATGGATGGTGTAATGCATGTAGAGGTTAAGCAACGTCAACCAATTTTGCGGGTAATCAATGCAACGGGTCAAAATTTTTACATCGATAGCGATGGATTAAAAATGCCAATTTCTTCAAACTTTACGGCCAATGTATTGGTTGCTACAGGGAACATTGCAGAAGTTTTTGGAAGCCGGGTAGATACACTACACACGCAGTTGGCACACGACTTGTATACAACAGCGCTTTATTTGAAAAAAGATACACTTTGGGACAACCAAATAGAGCAAATAAATGTTGATGAAAAAAATGATATGATTTTAATCCCCCGTGTGGGAGATGAAACCATTGTTTTGGGGAATGCAGATTCGCTGGATACCAAAATGAGAAATTTAAAAGCATTTTATGCTGCAGCCTTGCCACAAGTAATTGCCCGGAAGTATAGAAGTATTAGCATCAAGTATAGTAATCAGGTAGTATGTGAAAAACGCGATTCGCTGGAGTTGTTGAGAAGTACCAAGGTGATGTCGACGGCTGATAGCGTGCTTAGCCGACAAAAAGTAACCGATTCATTAATCAATAGCAGCATTGCAGAATTGAATGATGAAAAACCGACGCCTGCTGAGCCAAAAGTAGTGAAAACGGAAGCAACAAAGGTAGAGGTAAAAAAGGTTGAACCTAAAAGGCCGGAGACAAAAAAGCCAGAAGCAAAGGTTGTAGAACCTAAAAAAACAGAAGTAAAAAAGGTAGAGCCTACCAAAAAAGAAGTAAACAAGGATAAAGTAGCCATACAAGTTGAAAAACCTAAAACGGCAAAGCCCGATGTAAAGAAGGAAACAGCCACTGCTAAACCCAAGTTAACAGATGCAGAGATACGCAAAAGAAGAGAAGAAGAAATCAAAGCCCTAGAAAAACAATATAAAACTCAACAACATTAATAATATGGACAAGGCAAAATTTACCAGTCAGTCGCCCATTGTAGTAGGATTGGATATCGGTACTACAAAAATTTGTGTTATCGTTGGTCGTAGAACACAACACGGCAAAATCGAAATTTTAGGAATAGGAAAAGCAGAGTCGGCAGGGGTAACCCGTGGAGTGGTTTCTAACATTCAAAAAACCGTGCAGGGCATTGCTCAAGCTGTTGAAGTAGCAAGCGGACAATCCAATGTAGAAATACAGGTGGTAAATGTGGGAATCGCGGGACAGCACATTAAAAGCTTACAGCACCGTGGGATTTTAACCAGACGAGAATTGAATAACGAAATCGGTAAAAAAGATATCGATAAGTTAATCGAGGATATGTTTAAATTAGTTATGCCTCCAGGTGAAGAAATTATCCATGTTTTACCGCAAGAATTTACCATCGATAACGAACCGGGTATTAAAGATCCGATTGGTATGGCAGGGGTGCGCCTTGAAGCCAATTTCCATATCATTTCAGGACAGGTTACTGCGGTAAAGAATATCATTAAATGTGTTAACAATGCAGGTTTACAAACACAAGATTTAATTCTTGAACCACTAGCATCTTCAGAATCGGTGTTGAGCGATGAAGAAAAAGAGGCTGGTATTGCATTGGTAGATATTGGTGGTGGTACAACGGATATTGCTATTTTTCACGAGGGCATTATTCGCCATACAGCGGTTATCCCTTTTGGAGGAAATTCTGTAACCGAAGATATTAGAGAAGGTTGTTCTGTAATGCGTAATCAAGCAGAGTTGTTAAAAACCCGTTTTGGTTCTGCATTGGCAGAAGAAAATAAAGAAAACGAAATTATTTGTGTACCGGGCTTACGTGGTCGCGAACCAAAAGAAATTTCGGTGAAAAATCTTGCTTACGTGATTCAAGCGCGTATGGAAGAGATTATCGAGCACGTGTATTATGAAATTAAGTCATCGGGATACGAGAAAAAATTAATTGGTGGTATTGTAATTACCGGAGGCGGTGCCTTATTAAAACACTTGAGCCAATTAGTAGAGTACGTAACTGGATTAGATTGCCGCATTGGTTATCCGAACGAGCATTTATCGAAATACGAAGATATGCCGAAAACCATTTACGACGATTTAAAAAGCCCGATGTATGCAACCAGTGTAGGTTTACTTATTAAAGGAATTCAAAAGGCCGAAGAGGTATTGGAAGAGATGAAACGTCCGGATGTGATTGTGGCAAAACCACAAGCAGTGAAAGAAAAACGCGGACCTGGTTTATTCGATAAATTGCTGGCAAAAACCCGTACATTCATTCAAGATGATATGAATGTAAGTGATGAAGATTACTTAAAAGGGTAATATTTTTCAACAATAGATGAGTTTTCCACATTATAAACACTTGTGGAAAACGTCTGTGGAAAAAGTGGTAATATTACACTGAGTAATGAACAGGAATTAAAAATTTTTAAACAACTGATTCATAATATTATGCAGTTCGAAATGTTAAAAGATAAATCTTCAATCATCAAAGTTATTGGTGTTGGAGGTGGTGGCGGAAACGCAGTGAACCATATGTACCTATCAGGTATCACTGGTGTGGATTTTATTATTTGTAATACCGATGCGCAGGCTTTAGAGTCTAGCCCTATCCCAAACAAGGTACAATTAGGTGCTAGTTTGACAGAAGGAATGGGTGCCGGTTCTATTCCTGAGGTAGGTAAAAACTCAGCGATAGAAAACATCGACGATATTAAAGCGATGTTGGGTAGCACAACCAAAATGTTGTTTATTACAGCTGGAATGGGAGGTGGTACAGGAACAGGTGCAAGTCCGATTATTGCAAAAGCTGCTAAAGAACTTGATATTTTAACCGTTGCTATTATTACCACACCTTTTTCTTTCGAAGGAAAGAGACGTCGCTTACAAGCGGAAGAAGGAATGGAAGAATTGAAAAAGTACGTCGATTCTTATCTGGTAATTTCAAACGATCGTTTGCGTGAGATTTTCGGAAACTTAACCTTAGGCTCCGCATTTGGCCAGGCAGATGATATTTTGACAACTGCCGCAAAGGGAATTGCAGAAATTATTACCGTTCCGGGATATATAAACGTCGATTTTAAAGATGTACGCACCGTAATGAAAGAGAGTGGTGTTGCCATTATGGGTAGCTACGCAGCCGAAGGCGAACAACGTGCACTTCAAGCTGTAGAAGGTGCCTTAGCTTCTCCATTATTAAAAGATAGCGAAATCGAAGGAGCGCGTTATATCCTGTTAAACATCAGTTCAGGAGTACGCGAAGTAACCATGGATGAGGTTTCGGTAATAACTGATTTTATCCAAGAAAAAGCAGGCTTATCTGCCGATTTAATTTGGGGTAACTGTTCGGATGAATCTTTAGGAGAAAAATTATCGGTGACGATTATCGCTACCGGTTTCCAAACGTCAGAAGAGCGCGTAAACGAAGAAAAGAATAAAAAGAAAATATCGCTGTTAACCCCAGAAGAGGCTCCGTTGGTACGTCCGGTTGAACCTGTAAATTCATTTATTCAACCCAAAGAACCTTCGTATGAGCCGGTTTTAAAAGTGAAAGAAGAAGCTTCGCAAGCAGATCTTTTTGGCGGAATGTTTAGTAAAGCCGAGCCAGTTGCTCCAACTCCAGCTCCAGCACCACGAATTCCTGAACCAGAAAATACTGTTGTACGTCATTCTTTAGTAGAAGAGGAACCTAAGATGGAAATTCCAAACGAACCAGCTTCCTTTGAATTTGAAGTTAAGTTGGCTGAAACGGAATTTGTTTTTGAAACACCAGTTGCTGAAATTCCAGCCATGCCAGAAGTTGAGCCAGAAGCTGAACTGCCTAGCGGATTAGACGACGACAAAAACGACGAATCAATGGAAGAGCAATTGAGAAAATCGAAAGAACGTATTTTACGTTTGAAAGATTTAAGCATGAAATTGCGTACTACCAATGGTTTACAAGAATTAGAAAGTGAGCCAGCCTATAAACGCAAGCAAATGCAATTGCAACAAGTTCAGCATTCATCAGAATCACAAGTAAGTCGCTTTACATTAAGCAACGATGAAGAGGGTTCTACAGAAATTAGACCGAATAATTCTTTTCTACATGACAATGTAGATTAAGTAAAATACAATAAAACCATAAGCCCGGATGTATTCATGTCCGGGCTTTGTATTTTGTTTACTAGCTGTAAAATATTCCCCTTGAATAACCGTTTTAATGGAGAATTTTCGATTAGCACATACGCTTAGTTGATTTTAAGGGTAATAAATAGTAGATTCGCAAAATTTAAAGTACAAATAATAATATATAACACATTGGATATCTTTGATAAAATAGCAAAACACATGGGGCCTCTTGGTCAACATCAAAAATGGTCTCATGGATATTTCTCATTTCCAAAATTAGAGGGCGAAATTGCACCTCATATGAAATTTCAAGGAAAGGAGCACTTAGTATGGAGCTTAAATAACTATTTAGGCTTGGCAAATCACCCAGAAGTTAGAAAAGCTGACGAAGAAGCAGCAGCTAAATTTGGTATGGCGTATCCAATGGGTGCCCGTATGATGAGCGGTAACTCAAATTATCACGAGCAATTAGAGCAAGAATTAGCAGCATTTGTTGGTAAAGAAGACGCATTTTTATTAAACTACGGTTACCAAGGAATGGTCTCGATTATCGATACCTTGGTTGATAGAAATGATGTAATTGTATATGATGCAGAATCACATGCGTGTATTGTAGACGGTATGCGTTTACATTTGGGTAAACGTTTTGTTTATAAACACAATGATATCGAAAGTGCACGCAAACAATTAGAACGTGCTACTAAATTAGTTGGAGAAACAGGTGGTGGTATTCTTTTAATTACCGAGGGTGTGTTTGGAATGAGCGGTGCGCAAGGTAAGCTTAAAGAATTAGTAAAACTAAAAAAGGAATTCAATTTCCGTATTTTAGTAGACGATGCACATGGTTTTGGTACGCTCGGTAAAACTGGTGCAGGTGCGCACGAAGCACAAGACTGTATCGATGGAATTGATGTGTACTTTGGAACCTTTGCAAAGTCGATGGCCGGCATTGGAGCTTTTGTGGCATCAACCGAGCAAATTACCAATTACTTACGCTATAACATGCGTTCACAAACCTTTGCAAAAGCATTGCCAATGCCAATGGTAATCGGTTTATTGAAACGTTTAGAACTGTTAAAAAGCAAGCCAGAATTGAGAGAAAAATTATGGCAAATTGCAACTGCATTACAAACAGGTTTAAGAGAGCGTGGTTTTGATTTAGGCGTAACAGATTCAGTAGTTACACCGGTTTTCTTAAAAGGCGAATTAAGTGATGCAACAGCTATTACATTCGATTTAAGACAAAATTACGGTATCTTCTGTTCAATTGTGGTGTATCCAGTAATCCCTAAAGGAATGCTAGAATTACGCTTAATTCCAACTGCTGCGCATAGTCTTGAAGATGTACAGCGTACATTAGATGCTTTTAGCGAAGTAGCAGAGAAATTGAAAAGCGGTTATTACCAAGAAAATAAATTTGCAATAAGCGAATAAAAAAAGCTTATAACTGAAAGTCCCTTTAAATTCGTTTAAAGGGACTTTTTTTTGTTCTTTATTTTGTAACTTACTGATTTATAGTTTATTGATTTTTTTTGATTGCATTTTAATGTTTATAATCCGTATAAATGTGGAAAAAAAAGCCAAAAAAGGCCTTTTTTTCTTTTGGAAAAAGTTTTTTTATACAGTTAAACGATTTAAATTAGATACTATAATCAAACCTAAACATTAAAAAAAATATAGGAGTCTAAAACAATGAAAAAATTTGAAGAAGTAAAAAACTTAGTAGCAGCTTTAGAAGCTGACGCAGACAAATTTTATAACAAAGGAAATAGTGCTGCAGGCACTCGAGTACGTAAAGGTATGCAGGACTTGAAGAACCTTGCGCAAGCCATTCGACTAGAAGTTCAGGAAACTAAAAATAAAGATTAATCGAACCAAAAATATTTAAATCCCGTTGAATAAAAATTCAACGGGATTTTTTTTTAAAAAATTATTTAATAGCAACAAATTTATAAAATCTACTTATTCCTGATTTTTGTTAGAATAAAAGGTTTTCTCTATCTAAATCAAACGTTTGTGCGAAGTTTATGACTTGAAAAAGAGGGCTTGAAAGGTCTCTTTCGTTATATTTAGAAAAAAAAACAAAAATGCTAATGAGAAAATACCTTAAGATTAATCGACTTTTTACACTTATTTTAGTCTTTTCGTCCATTTGTTCTTTTGCTCAAAAATCGGAAATACCACCTTACGCAGAGGACTATTCAATAATTACTAAAGACGGAGCTTGGTGTTGGTTTTCGGATCCCCGAGCTATTTATATAAATCAAGTTATTTTTGGAGGGTATGTAGATAAGGAAGGAAGTATATTCGCTTTTTCATACGATCCAAAAACACAAAAACGAAATGATCACAAATTGTTTGATAAACTTAATGTTGATGATCATGCAAATCCATCGTTCATGAAATTGCCCGATAATCGTTTGGTAATTTTCTTTTCTGGACATGGCGGATCAACCAATACACCAATTTATTATGCTGTAACAAAAAGGCCTGCCGATATTTCTGAATGGGATAAGCTTCAAAGTGTTTCGCCAAAAATAGAAGGTCCTATGGGGTATTGTTACACCAACCCGGTAATGCTTTCATCTGAAAAAAATAAAATATTTTTATTTTTTAGGGGCTCTAATTTTAAGCCTAATTTTATTACAACTACAGATCTAAAATCGTGGGAAGAGCCAAAAACTTTTGTCAAAGATGATACTACTCAAGGATTTGTTAGACCATACATGAAAGTGGCAAGCAATGGAAAAGATAAAATATTTTTTGCTTTTACAGATGATCATCCAAGAAATAGAGCCACAAATTCTATTTATTTTATGACCTACAAGGGTGGTAAATTTTTAAGTGCCGATGGTAAAGAAATAAAAGACGCAAAAAGTGGTGCAGTGGCTCCAAGAAATGCAGATATTGTGTACGACGCAACCAAAACTTTTGAAAAAGCCTGGATTTGGGATGTTGCTTACGATAAAAATGAGAATCCTGTAATTGTATATGCAAGGTTTAGTAGTATAGCGGGTGAACACTCTTATTGGTATGCAAAATGGGATGGACAGAAGTGGACAAATAAATTAATCACCAAAGCTGGAACATGGTTTCAACGGAATAATTACACTAAATCTAAATTAGAATATGAGGTAAATTATTCAGGAGGTGTTTATTTGGATCATGAAAATACAGATATTGTGTATACATCACGCCCGATTGATGATGTTTTTGAGATTGAACAATGGACACTGGATAATAATGGAAAAAAATGGAGTACAAAAGCAATTACACAGCATTCAGAAAAAGATAATGTTCGTCCATTTGTTGTAAGAGGGCATCAAGGCGAGGAGGCCAGTGTTTTGTGGATGTACAACTACGATTATCCTAATTTTAGAAACTACCGGTCAGCAATTAGAATTAATCAGAAAGCCGGAGGTATGTCTGCCAGATTTAATAAAGAAGACGTATTGGCGGTAGCAAAAAAAGTGGCCGATTGGCAAATGAATTCTTTTCCTAAAAACCAGGTTTCAGATCACCGAGGTTGGGTTGCCGGAACTTTTTATAATGGCTTAATGGATATGGCTGAAATGAGTCAAGATGAGATATATTATAAATGGCTTAAGGATGTGTTTAGTAAACAAAGTTGGCAGGTAGGGAATCGAATGTACCACGCAGATGATATTTGTGTGGCACAAAGCTACTTAGATATGTATGCTAAGTTTAAAGAGCCAATAATGTTGCAAGGAACTAAAGCAAGAGTTGATTGGGTAATGGCTAATCCTTCAGAATCGGGAATGGAACTTAATGGAAGTAAACCCATAAGTAGTCAAAGATGGTCTTGGTGCGACGCCTTATTTATGGCTCCTTCGGTATATACCAGAATGTACAGTTTAACTGGAAATAAAGCGTACGCCGAATTTGCAGATAAAGAGTTCAAGGCAACCTATAATTTATTGTACGATAAAGGGGAACACCTCTTTTTTAGAGATAAGCGCTATTTAGATAAGAAGGAAGCCAACGGTAAAAAGGTTTTTTGGGGTAGAGGTAATGGTTGGGTAATGGGAGGCATGGTTGAAATGCTAAAAACTCTTCCATCAGGTGATAAGCAATATAAACCTTACTATGAAAACTTGTTTAAAGAAATGAGCGCTAAAATTGTAACACTTCAAGGACATGACGGTTTTTGGCGTGCAAGTTTACTTGATCCAGATAGCTATCCTTCACCAGAAACAAGCTCAACAGGTTTCTTTGTGTATGCATTGGCATATGGTGTTAATAATGGCTACTTGTCTAAAGATCAATATTTGCCGATAATTAAAAAAGGCTGGCAAGCACTGGTTTCGTCTGTTAATACTGAAGGTAAATTAGGCTGGGTACAACCCATAGGTGAAGACCCAAGAAATGTAACTAAAAATATGACTACATTATACGGGCCTGGAGCTTTTCTTATGGCTGCTTCTGAGATTTATAAATTATCAAAATAAATGTTCAATCAATCTGTTACAGATTCAAACTCTAACCTAAAATAAGTAGGTTGCTAAAAGAGTATAAGGAGTATCTAACATCTTTTAACAATAAATGCCACAAAAACATGTGGCATTTATTGTTAGTATAAAAGAAATATTTTTTTATTAAGCAACTACTTGACCTAATTTCTGAATCTCTTTGCTAATAGCCTCTTCTAAACCTTTAGACGCTTTTACCAATGGTAAACGAACCGTATCTCCACAAACACTTAATTGTTTTAAAGCAGCTTTAATGCCTGCAGGGTTGCCTTCAGCAAAAGCTAAGCGCGTAAATTCAATTAAACTCAAATGTGCCGGTAAAGCACCATTAAAATCGCCTTTTAAACAGTTGTTTACCATGTCTGAAAATTGCTTTGGTAGTGCATTGCCAATTACGGAAATAATACCAGCAGCGCCCAATGCAATCATTGGTAAGGTAATTGGATCATCGCCAGAAATTAAAAGAAAATCCGCCGGTTTATCACGCATTATTTGATTAAACTGGTCGAAGTTGCCACAAGCATCTTTAATTCCGATGATATTATCAAAATCATTGGCTAATCTACAAATCGTTTCGGGAGTCATGTTGCTTGAGGTACGCCCTGGAACATTGTATAAAATTAAATCCAAAGGTGAAATTTCAGCTAGATATTTGTAGTGCTGATAAATACCTTCTTGAGTTGGTTTATTATAATATGGACTAACCGATAAAATTGCACTATAGCCAGCTGTATCAAATGATTTAATATCTTCAGCTACTGCTAAAGTATCGTTTCCGCCAATACCTGCTACTAAAGGAACACGTTTATTTGTAATTTCAGCAGTAAAAGCCCACACCTTCTTCTTCTCGTCTTTAGTCATTGTGGCTGTTTCGCCAGTTGTGCCTAAAGAAACGAGGTAATTTACCCCGCCATCGATCACGTGATTTATCAAGTTTTCTAAACCTGTATAATCAACCGATCCATCTGCGTTAAAAGGAGTAACAAGAGCTACACCAGTACCCTGAAATTTGTTCATTATTTAATTTATTTTTATTTTTTGTTCAAACATGTAACGCCTAGCGTTTTTTGTTTGGGATGCAAAAATAGGCTAATCTCTTTACTTATTCAACTGTTAGCGAGTAAATATTCTGAAATTGATTCAATTAGTTTAAATTAAAGCTAGATGTTTATTGAAAAGCTATTTTCTAACCTAATTGATCATTTTTAATAGGGCTTCATCGTCAATTATGGGGATGGATAATTTATTGGCTTTTTCTAGCTTAGATGGGCCCATGTTATCTCCAGCAACCAAGTAATTTAATTTACCCGATATACCGCTTAAAATCTTTCCTCCGTTGGCTTCAATCAAATCTTTTAATTCCTCACGACCATATTTTTCAAAAACTCCTGAAATAACAAATGTGAGTCCGCTTAATTTGTCGCTGGCCAAGCTGATTACTTTTTCTTCAATTTCGAAAGCTAAACCTGCTGATTTGAGAAGATCTATTTGGTGTACATGCTCTTCCTTTTGGAAATATTCTACAATGCTCTCTGCAATACGCTGACCAATTTCATCAATGGCAATTAAATCTTCTAAACCTGCTTTCATCAATTGGTCGATGTTTTTAACACCTGCAGCGAGTTTTTTGGCAACGGTTTCGCCAACATAGCGAATCCCCAATCCAAAAAGTACTTTTTCAAAAGGCATTTCTTTCGATTTTTCTATGCCTGCAAGCATATTCTCGATTGATTTTTCTCCAAAACGGTCTAATTTTTTTAATTGGTCAGCTTTTTGATGAAGCGTGTATAAATCGCTAATGTGGTTGATTAAGTTATTCTTATAAAACGTTTCAATGGTTTCATCTCCAAGACCATCAATGTTCATCGCTTTGCGCGAAATAAAGTGTTGAATTTTACCGACAATTTGCGGTGGACAACCTTCATCGTTTGGACAATAATGAACGGCTTCGCCTTCTTTTCGAATCAGTTCGGTTCCACACTCAGGGCAATTGCTTAGATAGGAAATTTTTTCAGCTCCTACGATACGTTTATCGAGGTTTACCTGGATAATTTTGGGAATAATTTCCCCCCCTTTTTCTACAAAGACGGTATCACCCTCGTGTAGGTCTAAACGTTCTATCTCATTGGCATTGTGTAAGGTAGCACGTTTAACCGTTGTGCCTGCCAATAAAACGGGTTTTAAATTGGCGACAGGGGTAACTGCTCCGGTACGACCAACTTGGTAAGTCACTTTCTCCAGAATGGTTTCTACTTCAGCAGCCTTGTATTTGTACGAAATAGCCCAACGGGGCGATTTAGCTGTGAACCCTAATTCTTGCTGTTGGGCATAGCTGTTTACTTTGATTACAATTCCATCAATATCATACCCCAATTGATGGCGTGCTGTTTCCCACTGCTGAATAAAGGTCAATACCTCATCTATATTTTTAACCAATCGGTTGTGTTCACAAACATGAAATCCCCATTCTTTCACCGCATTCAGGCTATCCCAATGGTTTTTAAATTCATTTTTATCGGTGTAAAGAAAATAAATAAACCCATCTAAAGGACGTTTGGCCACTTCTTTGGAATCTTGCATTTTGATGGTTCCTGAAGCAAAATTGCGAGGATTAGCGTAAGGTACTTCACCCAATTCTTCACGTTGTGCATTTAGTTTTAAAAACGCAGCTTTGTGCATGAAAATTTCGCCTCGAATTTCAAAGTGTTCCGGTGCTTGCTTTGTTTTTAATTGATGCGGAATAGTGTGAATCGTTTTTATGTTATTGGTCACATCGTCGCCTTTGCTGCCATCTCCACGAGTTACTGCACGAACTAATTTTCCATTTTCATAGGTTAAACTGATGGATAGGCCGTCGAACTTGAGTTCGCAAACATATTCAAAATTATCGCCTATGGCTTTTCGGATGCGTTCATCAAAATCGCGTAAATCTTGTTCGTTGTAGGTGTTTCCCAACGAGAGCATCGGATATTTGTGTGGAACGGTAACGAAATTCTTGGTGATATCGCCACCTACCTTTTGGGTAGGAGAATTTGGATCGGCAAAAGCAGGATTTGATTTTTCCAATTCGGCCAAATGAGCCAATTTTTTGTCAAACTCATAATCACCTATGGTAGGCATTGCCAATACATAATAATTGTAATTGTGCTGATTTAATTCAGCAACCAAGGCATCCATTTCGTCTTTGATAGTAAATAGCGACATACAGCAAACTTAGAAAAAAAAGCAGTCAAATTTTTATGCAACCTATATTTTTTAACTTTTGGACGATTAGACAAACGTTTGCGTAGGTAAATCGTTTTTATATCTCTCTAAAGGTGTTTATATTTAGCTAAGAGAGGAGTAGAGGGCAATTGAACCAAGCCACATCATCATGGTATTTGCGTAAATAATGCTCCTTTCAACTAACAACATCCTAAAACCAAAATCAATCCTTATGAAATGGAAAATCCTATTTTTCTGTCTACTTTTTAGTAGCGTTTGTGCCCTATCGCAGGCTCAAACAATTAGTGGCAAAGTTCTCGATGAATCTGGTAATTTGCCGGTACCTGGCGTGAGCGTTAAGGTAAAAAACACAAGTCTGACTGCATTGACCGATAACAACGGCGTTTTCAGTATTAAGGCTACAAAAGGTCAAGTTTTGGTATTTAGTTTTATTGGCTACCAAAGCACCGAACAAATAATCGCTGAGGCAACAAATTACACCATTAGGTTAAAAAGTAGCGCTACACAATTAGATAATGTTGTTGTAGTAGGTTATGGTACGCAAGCCAAGAAAGATTTAACTGGTTCTGTATCCGTGGTAACGTCTAAAGATATTGGCCAACAACCTGTAACAAATGTGGCCAATGCGCTTTCGGGGCGTGTTACCGGGGTTCAGATTGTTCAAGGCTCGTCGCAGCCTGGTTCTGATGCACCAGTCATTCAAATCCGTGGTGTAGGTACCATTCGTTCCTCTATCGGCGATCAGAACAATGATTCGGGTCCATTGGTATTGGTAGATGGAGTTCAATCGACGATGAATGATGTTAACCCGAATGATGTGGAGAGTTTCTCGGTTTTAAAGGATGCTGCATCAGCCTCAATTTATGGCGCCAGAGCTGCTAATGGGGTTATTCTAATTACCACGAAGCGAGGGAAATCGGGTAAACCAACCATTAATTTAAACATGTATCAAGCATTTCAGAGCGCAACGTACACGCCAGAGATGTTAGGTATTTATGATTTTGCGGTTTTAAAAAATGAAGCACAGCGAAATTCGGGTTTGGCTCCACTTTATTCTGATGCTTTATTAGAAACCTTTAAAAATAGTAGCGACCCGCGATTTCCTGCACGCGACTATTCTTTTTTTGATGACGGATACAGAAAAGGGGCGCCCTTAACCAATCTTTACTTGTCGGTAAATGGGGGTTCTGAGAATATTAAATATTTATTTTCAACCGGTTATCAAGACCAAGAAGGTATCGTTATTTTAACCGGAAGTCAACGTTTAAATTTTCGTTCGAACATTGATGCAACTATTTCTAAACATGTACGCGCCGGTTTAAATGTGGCGGGTAGTTATATGAGCAGTTATGAGCCATATTATCAGAATTTGGGTGTAACACAGTTTATTCGCGACATGATTAGACAAGTACCCTTCACCAACGAAATTTCTGCTGATGGATATCCATCGGCCGGAAATGCGGCTTTAACTGCAGCACAAGGACGTAGTTCTACGAATCCCTTATCGGTTGCGCGTTATGGTGGTGTAAACACGACCAAAATCTACCGTGCTACACCAAATGTATATTTAGAAGTTGAACCCATTAAAGATTTAATTTTTAAAGGAAATGCATCCGCTTATTTTGAAAATCAAAAGGAAGATCGCTTTACCAATAAGTATACTGTTTCGGATGGGGTAACACCTACGAGTCCTGGTTTGGGATCTTTATCGAATCAAGACATTACACGGATAACCAAGCAAATTGAGTTTACAGGAAATTATAAGAAACAGATAGGGCGTTCATTTTTCTCAGGATTGATTGGTTTCACGAACCAAAGTTTTAGAAGCGATAGTTTTTCAGCATCAAATCAAGGATATAACAGTCCTGCGCTCACAGAACTTGATGCCGGTACGCTTACACCATCTGTTGGTGGAACAGCTGCTGAATGGGCTTTATCGTCTGTTTTTGGTCGGATTAACTACAGTTTCGATGATAAATACTTAGTAGAATTTAACCTGCGTTACGATGGTTCATCACGCTTCGGAGAAAACAATCGTTTTGGTACATTTCCATCGATAAGTGTGGGTTGGAACATTGCAAAAGAAAACTTCTTGAAAGAAAGTAAATCCATCAATGAGTTGAAATTACGTGTAAGTTATGGGCAATTAGGAAATCAAAATATCGGTAATTACTCAAGTATTTCAACTTATTCATTGGCACGTCCGTATGTATTTGGCAATGCTTTGGTACAAGGAGCGGCGGCAGCACAATTAGGAAATCCGGATGTTAAATGGGAAACATCAACCACGAAAGACATTGGTATTGATGCAACTTTCTTTCAGCGTTTAACGGTTACGGCTGATTACTATTCAAGAGTTTCAACTGATTTATTGGTAAATCCTCCAATATCGGCAACCTTAGGAAATCTTACTGCTCCGGTTCAAAATGTAGGTTCGGTACGAAACCAAGGGTATGAACTATTGGTGGCTTACAATGGTAAAATAGGAAGCGATTTAAATTTCAATGTAAGCGCAAATTGGTCGCATAACGATAATAAAGTATTAAAACTAAACAGCCAGTTTATTTCAGCGAATAAAGTTATCACCGCAGAGGGCTTGCCAATTAGTTCATTTTACGGAAATAGAATCATTGGCATTTTCCAAACCGATGCGCAAGCGCAAGATAGGGCTACGTATGGTCTACAACCCGGAGGCATATCAACCCGCGCTGGAGATTACATTTACGAAGATACCAACAAGGATGGAGTGGTGAACTCGAGTGATGCTGTAGTTATTGGAAATCCAAATATTCGTAACAACTATGGTTTTTCGTTCGGCTTAAGCTACAAAGGATTTGATTTTAAAACCTTGTTTCAGGGAGTACTGGGAAGAGAGGTTGAAAATGGCGTATACGGAACAGATGGTTTAAGAGCGGTAAACAATGCATTTAAAAGTTATTTAGGACGATGGACGCCAGATAACCCTACTGCAACCCTTCCTCGTGTAGCCACCGGATACAATTACAATACATCGTTATTTGTTGGACCCATTATTAGCTCGGCAGTTTTAGATGGTTCTTATTTAAGAATGCGGAGCATTGAAATCGGGTATTCGCTTCCAAACGATTTACTTAGCAAGTTAAAAATATCGCGAGCAAGATTTTATGTAGCAGGTGAAAATTTATTAACCTTTACCAATTTTGTTGATGGATTTGATCCTGAAGATGCGGTATCGTTTAACAATACAAACGATAGCTATCCCCAAGCTAAAACATTCAGTTTTGGTTTAAATGTTTCTTTTTAACAGATTTAATTTAGCAAAATGAAAACAAAATATATCCTATATATAGCCGCTATGATAGCACTTAGTGGTTGTTCAAAGAATTTAGAAAAATTACCCGAGTCGGTTTTAAGTGAACAAGCTTTTTGGAAATCAAGTGACGATGCGGTATTAGGTGTGAATGGTATTTACAACTCATTGGCGCACAATAATATGTATGGCGATTTTATGCGTCATTCAGATGCCTTTACCGACAATGCATTTTCGCAATTCTCGTTCAATTATTACCTTGAAATCAGTCAGAATAAAGGTTTTAGTGTTAGCAGTGTTTTGCCGAATAGTTTTTGGACAAAATGCTACGAGGGGGTGGTTAGGGCAAATAAGGCCATTACCAATGTCCCGGCAATTCCCATGGATGAGGCGTTAAAAACACGCTTGCTTGCAGAGGCTCATTTCTTGAGAGCACTGTATTATTTTCATCTAACAAATTTATGGGGGGCAGTTCCTTTGGTGTTAGATCCGCAAACGGTTAACGAACAATATGTTAGTAGAACGCCAAAAGCACAGGTGATAACGCAAATTTTAAGTGATATTGATTATGCAGAAACGAATCTGCCACCAACTTTTACAGGGGCAAACGTGGGCAGAGCTACTAAAGGAGCAGCAATTGCTCTAAAATCGAGAGTTAAATTGTATAACAAAGATTATGCAGGCGCACGCGATGCTGCAAATCAATTAATGACAATGGGTTACGACTTGGCTCCAGCCGCAGATTATGCAGATATTTTCTTACCAACAAAAGAAAATACAAACAAAGAATCGATTTTTGAAGTGCAATATTTAGGCGGTACAGGTTCCGGAGTAGGTAGCGGATTCAATTCAAATTCAGGTGCTTTGGCTAATTTCTCGAATACATACAATCCTGAAAAAGATTTAGCAGATGCCTATACCACTGGCGATATTCGTTTGGCTGCTACTATTTTAAAGCCAGGCCAATCGTTTGGAGGGGTAAATTATACAGGAACCAATTCACCAACAGGTTTGGCTGTAAGAAAATCAATTATTGCTGATGCAACCGTGACGGGTGATGGGGGAGCAAATTTTGTTGTATTTCGGTATGCTGAAATTTTGTTAACCTATGCAGAGGCCCAAAATGAATTATTATCGGCGCCTGACCAGTCGGTATACAATGCCATAAATAAAGTACGCGCGCGTGCCGGATTGTTGCCTTTATCAGGTTTAACTAAAGAACAAATGCTTACCGCGATAAAAAAGGAAAGAAGACTGGAGTTTGCTTTTGAAGGACAGCATTTTTTCGATTTATTGAGATGGGGTGCAGTTGATTATAAAGCAGCCATGGATGCAGTAAGTAACGATGTTCCGAATGATGTTCGTACATACGAAGATAAATTGTTATTGTGGCCGGTTCCGCAAGCGCAGGTAACCATTAACGCCAATTTGCTACCCCAAAATAAAGGGTGGTAAAATAAGATCTAAATCGGGCAACTTTTGAAAAAGTTGCCCGATTTACGTTTAAAGCCTTCGTATTTTATGTGCGGAGTTTTGATTCAATTTCAGTAAAAATATCCATGAAATCACCTTTTAGTTTTTCTTTGTAGATTGCTAGTTGCTCCGTTAAAATTTCTTTTTGATCATCACGCAAACTTTCAGGCCACAAACGCATACAAATTCGGTTAAGTGCATAGCTGATATTCTCGAGTTTTTGGTAACTCAACAGGTATTTACTGCTGATAAAATTTTCTAAAAACGAGTTGAAAACATGTTCGTTTTTCATGCCACAATGAGCTAAAAAATTACTTAAGGATTCTTTTTTTACAGCGATTAAATGATCGTAAAACGTGTGCACCTGAATCAAATTCTGATCAACTAATAAATGATCGAGCAATAGTTCTAAGGAAATGTGCGCTAAAAAGGAAGGACGAATGCTGGTACCAACAATGGCAGAGCTAATTAAGGGTTTTAAATCGGCCGTTTTTTGGATAAAAAATGCAGAAGAGTGGAAATGTAAATCCACCGCTAAATGCCGTTTCCAACCTTTTAAAAGGTTTTCCTCATCGGCATTGCCCAAAAACAAAAAATCATTCTTTTGGGGATATAAATTAGCCTCTTTCGATGCGTTTTTAATTAAATCGGGCAATACCGTTCCCATTACCACAGTGGAGTCGGTGGTCAATCGATCGAAATAATAATGGGATAAAAAGTTCATGCTGCAAGGTAATATTTTATTTCAAATTCAAAATTAAGCAGATAAAAAAGGCTGCGGTTTTGTGCTAGATAGCAACCTTTCAAAATGTGTGCATCTGTAGCAAGTAATTTGCTGTAAACTAAGCTAAAATTTTATATTTGCAGGCACAATTATAAAAGTGTTTATTACAATGACGAATTTTGTTGAAGAGTTAAGATGGCGCGGCATGTTGCATGATATTATGCCCAATACGGAAGAGAAGTTAAACGAAGGCATGACGGCTGGTTATATCGGTTTTGATCCTACAGCAGATTCGTTACACGTTGGACACTTAACGCAAATCATGACCCTGATTCATTTTCAAAATGCAGGACATAAACCTTTTGCCTTGGTTGGTGGTGCCACTGGAATGGTAGGCGATCCTTCTGGTAAGTCGGCTGAACGTAATTTGCTTACACAAGATATATTGGAGTACAATGTTGCTCAATTGAAGAAACAATTGGCCAAATTCTTAACCTTTGAAGATGCTGGTAATGGCGCTGTAATGGTAAATAACGGCGATTGGTTTAAGAATTTTAGCTTTTTGGATTTTATCCGCGATGTGGGTAAACACATTACCGTAAACTACATGATGGCCAAAGATAGCGTGAAAAAACGTTTAGAAGGCGATACAGGAATGTCGTTTACTGAGTTTAGCTATCAATTGGTGCAAGGTTATGATTTTTATTACTTATGGAAAAATCACAATTGTATCGTTCAAATGGGTGGATCGGACCAATGGGGGAATATTGTAACCGGAACCGAGTTAATTAGAAGAAAAGATGCAGGAACTGCTTATGCGATTACCACGCAGTTAATTAAAAAGGCAGACGGAACCAAATTTGGAAAAACGGAAAGCGGTGCGGTTTGGTTAGATCCGGAGAAAACCTCGCCATATAAATTTTATCAGTTTTGGCTAAATGCCTCGGATGATGATGTGAAGAAATGGATCCGAATTTTTACCTTAAAAACCAAAGAGGAAATTGAAGGCCTAGAAAAAGAACACGATGCCGCACCACATTTGCGCATTCTTCAAAAAGCTTTAGCCGAAGATATTACCGTAAAAACGCATTCTGTTGAAGCCTTAGAAACCGCGATTAAAACTTCAGAATTTTTATTCGGAAATGGTTCATTAGAATTTTTAAAAAGCCTTTCGGTAGCTCAAGTTTTAGAAATGTTCGAAGGAATTCCTCAATTTACCATTTCAAAAGCTGAATTGGCTGCGGGAATTGATGCCGCAACCTTATTCGCTGAAAAATCGGCTATTTTCCCATCAAAAGGAGAAACCAAAAAATTAATACAAGGTGGTGGTGTTTCGGTAAATAAAGAAAAAGTTGCCGACGCTACACAAGTGTTTACCGCTGAAAATTTAATTAACGACACATTTATTGTGGTTCAGCGTGGTAAGAAGAATTATTTCCTGCTCATTGCTGAATAAAGAATATACGGCATTTAGCGAAACATAAAAAAAACGATGTTCGTTATTGCGAACCAACTAAAGCAACCTTTTTAAAAGAGGTTGCTTTTTTTTTAAAAGGACTTTCTAATAGGTTATTGGAAGGTTTATCGTCCAGGCAAACAATGAAATTCAATCTATCTATGGGTGGAGATTTCACAATACTCCTGACTGCTTTCTTCGGTTAAAATTTTATAAGTAAAGAATAATTCTCCTGCGGAGGATGGACATATTACCTACTAATGGGTATTGTTCCATTTATTTTTTTAGTTTAATTTCATGGTCAACAAAATTTCAGCTACAGTTTTTGGTTAATCGTCATCCGTATTCTCTCTTAATGAAACAGGTAGTTTTACTTATTTTCATTTTATGTGCTTTTATAAAAGATAGTGTGGCACAGGAAAATGCTAGAGGTGGAGTGGTCAAAAATCAGACGACTACAGTTGGCCAAACGCGGGCGGTAGTCGTGGGAATATCTTCATATCCCCGGTTATCGAAGGAAAAACAATTGGTTTATGCCGATAAGGATGCCGAACTTTTTAATGAATATCTTTTGGTTTCTAAGCTTGTTTCTGAGTCAAAATTAATTATCAATAAAGAGGCAAGTGCCAGCAATGTATTACTGCAGATTGATGCAGTTTTGAGAAAATCGGTACCCAACGATAAGGTAATCATTTATTTTGCGGGTCATGGAGACGTTGCAAAAGATCAAACAAAAAATCAAGACGATGCGTATTTGCTGTGTAATTTGGCAAGTACCAATGCTGATTATAGCATAACAGATGCCATTAGTTTATCTGTTCTTCAGCAAATAATTGCTGAGAGTGCAAAAAAAGGTATCTCGGTAACCTTAATCACGGATGCCTGTCATTCGGGGAAAGTAGCTAGTTCAGAAGCTGCAGCCAACTCCGTTGCTACCTTGCTCATTAAAGAATGGGATCGTGTCGTTAAACTGGCATCTTGCCAGTCAAATGAACTTTCATACGAGGATGTTAAATGGGGAAACGGACATGGTGTTTTTACCTATTATTTGGTGAAAGGACTGAGTTACGAGGCGGATAAAAGCCCTGCTGATAGCCTCATCAGTTTAAGAGAATTGGGGCTCTATTTAGACCAAATGGTGCCTGAAGCAACCAATTTTACGCAAAATCCAATAAAAATTGGTGGCGATGCACGAAGTGTTTTTGCAAAAGTAATACCCAATTATTTTTTCAATTCTAAAGATCAATTGCCTCAGCTAAAAACCATGCTGGCGGCACGTTCCGTAAATGAATCAACAGAATTTAAAACAGATGAATCCATAAAATTATATGCCGATTTTAAGAAACACCTTAAAAATGGAAAAATAGCAGATAGCGCATTCAGCGATTATCAAGCCATTGTTTTAATAAAAAATGACGAGCAAACGGAATTGGTAAAAAATGAATTGATCCTTTCATCGCTCTCTGAAGCTCAAAAAGTTTTGGATAAATACTTGGAAGGAGGAAACGATATGCCTTCAGACCAAGCGTTTCAAAACGCTTCAAACCTGTTTGCCTTAGCAATAAAGCTGTATGCAAAAAAAAATGCCCTGAGCAAACAATGGGAGTCTAAAAAACTTTTTTTGCAGGCCTATGTGTACATCATTCAACGCCGATATGAAAAATATAACGAGGCTAAAGCGTTACTAAACAAGGCTCAAAAAAACAATAAAAAATCTGCCTACATTAATCAGGCTTTTGGTAGGTTGTATAACGAGTTGGAAGATTATAGGAGGTCTGAAAAGTATTTGTTGAAGGCGATCGCTTTAGCCCCCCGATGGACCTATCCTAAAAGCGATTTAGGAAATACATATTTCGATATGGGTAATTGGAAAGCGGCAAGAAAACAATTTGATGATGCCTTAAAACTAGATGCCAACTTAGCACGGATTTACAACAATACGGCTAGAATTAGTATGGATCAAGGCCGATTGGCCGAAAGCGAGCGCTTGTTTTTGAAAGCCGATTCAATTGTTCCAAACACCGCTATTTACACAAGTAATTTAGGCTTAGTGTTTCTGCGGCAAGGCCGTATTAACGAAGCTGAAAAAATGCTAACTAAATCCTTGTATTTAGATAGTAATTTTTTCGATGCCTATAAACATTTGGGAGAATATTACCTAAACGAAAACAAAGATTTAGAACAGGCCGAAAAAGCCTTAGTTTTTTTTAATAAAGCAAAGGCCATTCAGCCTTACTATTATTTAAATTACAACAATTTAGGCGATTATTACTATAAATTTAGCAACGAAAATCATGCAGTTAAAAAGGCCGATAGTTTGTATCGAATGGCCATTTCGTTAAATCCCGATAATCACTACGGATATTATTCTATCGCTTTGCTAAAGTTAAAGGCTAAAGATACCATTACTGCAAACAAGCTAATTGCAAAAATGATGCAGGGAAATAAGAAAAATGCCAAAGCAAATTACTTTTTTGCCGCTTACCAAGAATCGATTAATAAAAACAAAATTGCAGCAGAATCCTATCGTCAAGCAATAAAATTAGATCCTTATTATAGACTTTCGTATTACGCGCTGGCATCCTTATTAGAAAAAGATAGACAGCTGGAAGAGGCAGCGCACGTATTGCTAAAAGTGCCATTGATCTTTCCAAATTCTCCAGAAGATGTGTATAAAATTGGTAATTTTTATTTACGAAGAGGAAAGTACGTTGAAGCCATACGGTATTTTGAGTTGGCGCTAAAATACGATCCTTCATATGCCTATGCTTGGTCGGCTTTGGCATATGCTAAATTGGATTTTACGCATGAAATTAATAGTGCGAAATACGCATTTCAGCAAGCAGAAAAGTTAAATCCTTTTCAGCACAATCCAAAGGTTTTTGCAAAACTGATCTTTAATAAATCGAGAGCATTGCCAATAGATTCGGTGGGTTATCAGCAATTAATTGCGTATTATTTAATTGCGTATTCGCTTGATAGTACAAACGCTGATTATACCATTTCGCTAGCAAGAACCTATTATTTAAACAACGAATTATCAAAAGCAACGTCGTATTTACAGTTGCTGCAAACCAATAAGTCTTTAATAATAAAGAAAAGTTTCCAAAATTTATCTTGGAAAATCTTGCTTCAAAAGAATCAGCTTGTTCAGGCAAAACAATTAATTGATGAAGAATTTGAGGATGATAAATTTCCAAGTTATTTAGGCAAGGCACTGTATTTCTATTTAAAAGGCGATTTGGTACAGGCAAAAGCAAACGTTTTGTTAGAACAAAAGGAAAGTAAAACACTTTTGCAAGCAGCCTATTTAAAAAAGAATTACAATGAATATTTACTCAATATCATCCATAAATTAGTAAAGTTATAGGTATGAAAAAACATTTTTTTAGGGCTTTAATAGCTGTTTTGGTGTTTGCGTATAAGGGGTTTTCTCAAAATGTTTATCCAAATAGTGGCGCTATGATGGTAACGTATTCTGATGTAGTTTTTGACGAGCATCCCTTAGATTTTGAGATAAAAAGAACATACAATTCTAAAGGGACATCAAAAGGTTGGTTTGGCATGGGTTGGTCTAGCAATTATGAAACGTATTTGGTGGCTATACCAGGAGGTGGAATTGCATTATACGCATGGGGCGGCGATTCTCCATATGTTTACGAACCACCAGATTGGGATACCCAGCAAATTGCAGAGAAGGTTGAGGTATTGGCTCAATATGAACTAGCTGAATTACGAATAGAAACTGTAGAAGATAAATCTGCTTTTAAAAAGGAATTACTCGAAAGCGATCAAAAGCGAATGCGGAAATGGGTTAAATATTTAAAAAAATATCCAAACCAAAATCTGAAATTAGAAACTGGTTTAAAATTAAATTCGAAATTGGGTGGAGATGCCTTTATAGAAGTGTTGGAAAATGGCTTTAAAGTATCCTATGAGCTGAACTCCATTCAATTTTTTGACGCAAAGGGACGTTTGATAAAGGAGACAGATGGCAAAGAATCCGAAATAATTTTAAGCTATCAAGGAGAGGATGTACATCCTTTTTTAATAAAAGATACCAAAGGAAATTCAACTAAGCTTAGTTTCGAAAACGATTTACTCAGTAGAATAGAGGTACAATACCAGAAAGGCAACAAAGCAAAAACTAGTTATAAGTACGATGTTAAAAGTTCGACACTCATTGAAAGTACTGATGTGGAGAACAACCAATATAAACACGAATACGATAACGATTATAACATGACGGCTATTCGTTATACCGACGGCCGATTTGCCTTAATTACCTACGACCCACAAACGTATTATGCAACATCTGTAACACGAAAAGATGGAACTAAAAAAGTATACCAATATCCCAGAAAATCAGAAGATGAATACGGAACCGTAATTTGTTCATTCGATTCATTAGGAAAGAAAATTCGCACAGAATCTAATTGGTATGTGATGAAAACTAACGAATTAGGGAGTAGTTGGCGATATAAAGAAAGCAACGTTATTAATGGCGATAGTACGGTGTATGTGAATAATGAAAAATTTGAAATGCCCGATACCGTTTATAGAAATAAGGATACATTTTATGCTTTTACCTACAACAAAGATGGTGCTGTAACACACATAGTAAAAAATGGTAAAATACTCGTTTCTATCGTACCAAAAGAAGACAAATTGAACCATATGAAAACATCAAAACATGCTTACACTGCTGTTTTTAATAAAGAAGTAATTGAGAAGTTTGTTGCCGAAGATGGAACCGAAGTTAAACTACCAATCACTGATTTTCAGAACGACCTTAAAGGATATAAAGCCGATATTAAAAGTTTATTGGAAGCATTTAGTTATACCTATTATGCCTATAGCCTGAATGGAAATCAATAAAATAAAGCAGAAAAAAACCAAAGTATAAATCCAAACAAGTATATCATGCGTAACAAAATAATTTATCTATCAATTTTAGGTCTTTTATTAGGAGCTAAACCTGTTTTATCGCAAAGTGCGCCAACCAAGCACGCTTTAATAATCGCCATTGGAAACTACCCAAAAGAGAACGGATGGCAAGTTATTTCTAGCTTGAAAGATGTAGGTTATATTAAAACCGCACTTACTAAGCAGGATTTTAAGGATATACGCATGATTACCGATGCGCAAGCAACGGCTAAAGGCATTGGCGAATCCTTGGCAGCATTAGTGAAAGACCCCACAATTAAAAAAGGCGATGTGCTATTGATTCATGTTTCTTCGCATGGCGAACAAATAGCCGACGATAATGGAGATGAATCGGATGGTTTTGATGAAACCATTGTGGCTTACGATGCAAAATTGCCTGATGGCGATACGAAAGTAAGTGAAGAGGAGTTTCAAAAATTACAAGCAGGATATTTTAGAGACGACGATTTTGGAAAATACATGAATCAGCTACGCGCAAAATTAGGTCCGAAGGGAAATATTGTGGTAACCTTGGATAATTGTCATTCCGGTTCCGGAACAAGAGGTTTAGCCAAAATAAGGGGAGGAAAACCAGCCCTACAACCACGCGGATATAAACCTGAGCAAAAGCTAACAGCCGTTAACGATGTGTTTAAAGAAGGAGGTAGTCAAGATGAGAAAGATTGGGCAACATATGTGGTTTTTTCAGCAGCACGCGCGGAAGAGGTAAATTATGAAACCGTTGACGATGAAGGAAAAGAAAGCATGGGTTCATTAACCTACGCCATCAGCAAAACCTTTGAAAATTTAGATAAAGAAACATCTTATCGATCGCTGTTTGCTAAAATAGAAGATATTATGTTTCAAAAGGTGCCTGGTCAGCATCCTGTTTTAGAAGGGAACGGTATTGATTATAAGCTTTTCGGAGGCGAGGTAGTTGAACAATCTAAATACTTTACGGTGGATAAGGGACGCGACCCAAAAGAGTTGACTTTAAATGGAGGCTTATTTATGGGGCTTGATGCCGGCGCGATTATCACTTTTTATCCGGCAGGAACGATGGATAATAAAAAAACAAAACCTTTAGATACGGGAATCGTGGTAAGCGCAAGCAATTATTCAGCAACCGTTAAACTGAAAAAAACGAGTAAGTTCAGTAATCCAAAGGCTATTTGGGCCTTTTGTGATCAACCTGTGTACCGTGAAGGCTTAATTGCCGTAGAAGTTGTTACGCAAGCAAGAGGAAAGTCGGCCACCAAAGTGTTCTCTGCCACAGAGGCCGCAGAAATTAAAAAAACGTTGGCTACTTTTCCTATGCTAAGCTTCACGGGAACACCCGAATTAATACTTGTTAAAGGAATGGAAACCGATTCAATTATTATCGCTGCAAGTGGATATTTGTTTAAAGCAATTCCATCTATGGTTTCCAATGCAACATCCTTAAAAGAGGCTATCGTACAATACCAACAATACAAATTGCTTCGGAATATTACCATTCAAAACGATGCGGCAAAAATGGATATTAAATTGGTGCCGGTAATTAATGGTAAACCCGATACGTCTAAAGTAAACAACTATATCGAGAACGGGAGGTATGTGTTTCATGAAGGAGATAAATTTGTGATTTATGCAAAAAATAAAACCAATGCCCCCTTGTATTTGAATATACTCGATTTACAGCCCGATGGAATTGTAAATGCTATTTTGCCTAACACAAGCATTCCTAAACCTATTTATCCCCGCGATTTAATGATTGTGGGGCAACAAGAGCGTTTGTTTGATAAGTTTGTGATTACGCTTTATCCACCGTATGGCTCAGAAGTATTTAAAATATTTATTTCGGACGAAGCCATTGACATGGAGAACATTGCCACAAAACGAGATGCTGCTACGGTACAAGGACGGGGAAGTTTTAATAGCTTAGAAAAATTGGTGAAAAAATCCTTTGATGGAAAACGTGGTGGAGGAACCTCAAATGTGAGCAGTGCCGATGGAAGCGTTTCGAGTTTAATCTTCGAAATTAGGCCTAATAAGTAAGCTTAAAAAATAGCATTTGCTATGAAGGGAATATGGTTTTTGCATTCTTTATGGTAATACAATTGTGTGTTGAGTTGCTGAAAATGACGCGTCTTTTTAGTAAGGCGATTTTATTACTTTTGTTCTTTTTGTATATTTGTATTGTATTTATATAGATGTTTAATTTGATTTTTTTGTATTTATTTTATTTTTAGTAAATAAAATAAACAAATTTTAATTTGTAAGATTAATTATATATAATTGTCATAATTAAATATTTATATACCTAATTTTAAGATTATGGCGACCAATGCTGGAAAACTAGCGAGACTTACCATCGATGGTAAAGAGT
Organism: Pedobacter paludisoli; assembly: GCF_052344095.1. GTDB lineage: Bacteria > Bacteroidota > Bacteroidia > Sphingobacteriales > Sphingobacteriaceae > Pedobacter. Next base: position 4,521,919 of record NZ_CP179926.1, read on the forward strand.
ACAATGTATTTGAAGCAAATTTCGAATCCATTAAACCGGTAGATCAATGGAACCGTGTAACGGCCTTTGCCACCAAAGCAGATGCCCGGTTTGTGATTGAAGGAAAAGACGACACCACTTCTATTTTCGAGAAATTTGCGAACAGCCGCAAGCGTTTTGATGCAAAATTAACTTTGTACAGTACGCATGGCGAAGGTAAACTGGTTGAAACATCGTACAAAGATTGTTCAATTACGTATTACTCTTCTGTTTACAATTCGGCAAATGAAGTACCCTACAAATTGGTGGTTGTTTTATCTCCAAAATCAACCGTTGAAGGAAATGCTGAGCTAACTTTTGATCAGAACACCTAAACCGTTCTGCTTCAGTATCGAAGCAATCCTAAGGGCAGCGCATCCCGCCAGCCCACAAAGAGCCTAAGGGTCGCTGCCCTTATTCATCCCACAACCGGACATTCCCTCCCTTTTCCGGAAATAATTCATCCCATTTTTAGTATTTACCGTTTTCGTACATCCATTCGAAAGCTATTCTGCTGCTTTTGAGTTTGTGTACGCTATAAAAAAATGCTTATGGCTATTACAGGATTTGCAGGATTTGCTGGGGCAGAGATTTTAAAGAAACCCCAACGTATGGGCTGTTGGGTGTATATCGACAATATAAAAATATCACCGATTTTAAAAGTCAATATCAAACAATATATCGGCGAACACAACGAACTGGTGCTACATTTCAAACACGAAGTGATACAAGAAGTGGGTTTGTTTACCATCGATAACGCCCATCACTTGTTGGGGCGATTAACGGAGGTGTCCATTTTCGACATCAGCGATCCGTATAAAAACCCTTTGGAAAATAAATTCATCATTACCGAGGTAAAACTGGTAAACGATGGATTGGCCGAAGGGGTATTGGAATTAAAAGGTCTCTCGCCCACTATACTGCTCGATGGAGCGAAACACTTTGAGAGTTTCGCTTCGCAAAATTTGGCCACCATCATCAATACCTTATGTAAGCCGATGGAGGGCATGCGCACCTATTTCATCAATACGCTACGCAGCAATCCGGTTATCTGGTATAGCTCGCGCTACAACGAAAGTTCTTGGAATTATTTAAAACGTTTAGCCGATGCAACCGGCAATTGGATTTATTGCAACGGAAGAGGATTGGTGTTTGGCGCAGCCAAAAATGAAACGCCCGTTCCCCTGATTTACGGTAGCGATTGTACCAAAGTAAGCCTTTCGTTGTTAACCGTTCCGGTGCAATCGGCTGTTTTTGATTACAACACCAGCGAGAACCGAAAAGCGAAGCAAAGTGCCAAAGATTACAATGGAAATATTGGTTCTACAGCGCAACAAGCGTATAGCCGCTCTAAAAAGTTGTATTCTTTTGAAAGCGCGGTTCCCATGCAAACCTTTCAATCCGATCAGGAACTGTTGATGACAAAAGGCAAGGCCATGGCCACAGGCAAAGTAGCCGAGTCGTATGTAATGGAGGCCGAAACCAATAACTTTAGAATGGGCATTGGTGCTTTGGTTGATTTTGAATTTAAAAGACAAGGTGCGAGTTCCATTCATCCGCAAATGCGGATTGTATATTCGGAGCATGAGCTGCTGATTAACGGTCTGTACACCAATCGTTTCAAAGGCGTATCCTCGGGGGCAGAAAGTCCACCAAAGCTGGAATTTGAGCAGCCGGTTACCTTCCCGATGCTGGCCACAGTGGTAGATAACAAAGACCCCTTGAATCAAGGCCGGGTAAAAGTAGAATTCATTGGTTGGGCGCACGATTTAAGTTACCGCATGGAGCGACAGGAAACAGACTGGATTCGGGTGTTGAGTCCGGATGCGGGAAGCAGTAATCTGGTGGGGAAAAACCGTGGCTTTGTGTTTATACCCGAGTTAAATGACCAAGTGATGGTTGATTTTGAAAACGGCAATCCCGATCGGCCTTTTGTAACGGGCTCGGCCTTTCATGGGCAAATTGCGGCCGGAGGTGCACAGAAGAACCACCTGAAAACCATCATCACCCGAAGCGGAGTTAAAATACAAATAGACGACGAGGAGAACGAAGGAAGCCTAACCATTACCGACCCCAGTGGGAATACGTATTTTATGGATGGAGCAGGAAATATTCAGGTGACTGCGCCGAAGAATATGACGTTTAAGGCTGGGGAGAATGTACTAATTGATGCCGGTAAAAATATCATTGCTTCTGCCCGGAGGAATGTGAATATTATGGCCGAAGAAGATATTATGGAAACAGCCAATGGCGATTATAACCTGACAGCAAGTAATATTACCGAAACTGCAGAAGCAGGAAGAAGCTCCAAAGCAAAGAGTATTACAGAAAACATGGAGTCTGGCTCTTATGTCAGTACAAAAGATGCCATCAATGTGGAAAGCGCAACGGACGTCCTTATCAATAGTGGTAAACAGGTAAAAATGCAATAGTATGGCAGGTGAAGGCGGAAATATCGTACGGAATGTTTTTGGAAAGTCTTACAAAGAAGCTGAAAGCATCATGAAAGATGCTTCGAATGGTCCACTGGATTTTAAATCTCCACACGAAAATACATTTTATGGAAAAAAGGGAGGTAAGAAATTTGATGAATACCAGGCAAAAAAAGAAACACAGTCACTACTAGTAAAGGAGGTAAAATGTTACGAAGATTTTGCGTGTACTAAAGAAGTTAAAATTATAAAAAAAGAAGTTAAATATTATTTTAAAGCAACTCAGTATAGTAGAACACCTTCCAAAGCAGAGCTTAAAACCCTGAAATGGGCAATTCAATATGATGGTAATCCTTTAGTTAATGCGCCTCAAGTAACCGGAGAAGAGAAAATTTCTTTTGCTGTACCAGAAGAGCGGAAAATATCCACGCTAAGAGTTTATGCTTTCTTTAAAGGGCCACTTAAAAATGTAAGTGCACAGGCAGATCTGAAAAATGGAAGTTATATAATTGTTATAGGAACCCAAAGTCATAGTAGCAGTCAAGCTAGAAATTGGCTTCTTCAGGATGTAGGGCCAGGTAGTAAACTAATGTTTGTACATCAGGGGCTAAGAAGGATGAGATTGAATCCTCATATAAAGTTTGAGTATCTTTTATGTATAAGAGATTATTCGAGTGCACAGCGAAATGCAATAAAAGAGGCCGTAGAGAATAAGTTTAAAGGAAAATATGTTGAAGTTTCAAGTGCTCAGGACGTGATAAACTATATCAACAATGACACAAACAGGAATTTACGACCTATCAAACAACTTATATTCTACAGTCATGGTGTAGTCGGTGAAATATCATTAGGCCTAGCGCCTGCGGGGATGGACATCACTGCTTATTCCTTTGAAAAAGAAGAGGTAGCAAAATTGAAAAAAGAATCCTTTTCAGATGAAGCCAATATTTACTTGTTCTCATGCAGATCTGGTATAGGTAACTCAAACATAAGTCGAACGATTTATATTAATCCAAAGGGCAGTAAAACTGATGCTAATAATAGATATAATATTTTGTCTACCGAAAGTATAGCGCAAAAATTTGCAAATAGTACAAAAGCTACAGTGCATGCTTATTTACGGAGAACAGATTATGAAGAAACTCTTTTTACTACTGATGAATTATGTTTTTCAGATTATATGAAAATAAGACAGGGCAATAATAGTATTAAGCCTTCTAATAAATGTAGTAGATACAGTTATCTTCTTGATAAAAAATATAAATTAAATTCTGCCGAAACAAAAAGATGGGAAGATTGGAAAGCTATAGAATCCAACATGAAAAATATTGATGATGCTTGGTTTGATCCAGATGGAGCTAGAAATAATGTAAAAGCTGCCCCAAGTCCGGAAGGGGTACCAGGCGACATGAAAACATTTAAACCATTATAATTTATGAGTTTGATTAAAAATAAATGGATTGGCCTTTTTATATATTCAATTTTTTGGTTTTTATTTTTAGAATTTGTATTTGAAAATTCCTACGAAGTTATAGATCCATGTGCTTCAACACCTTCCACAGAGTTTTCTGATATGATATTCATAGCTGCGTTTATTCTTGTGCTCTTATTTTTTTATTTATACAATGGAGTGGCAAGAGAACTTTCTAAAAGCAAAAGAATTGTTTACTGTGTGGTGGTTTTATTTGGTTTACCATTATTTTTTGCTTGGCTTAACTATCAGATATTAGAAGTTGATTTTATAAAGAATTTGATAAAAGGTATTGCTCTCGGTGATAAAGTATATGAAGTAGATTGCTATAATGATATCTTAGTTACTTCTACTGCCGCATATCTCCTGAATAGCATAATGGTTTTCATTTTCTCATGTTTAATTATTCAGCGTATTAAGAAACGATAACATATTAATAAAATCTGAGAAGATTATCGGGGATATTATTTCTGAACAGTAATGAAAAAATACATAATAATAGGAATTGTTGGCATTGTAGGTTTAGGGCGTGTATATGACAAGGGGGGTATGATATACAAAAAAGTAAATCCTATGAAAAACAAATAAGTGTAACTACCTGATTACTACCAGTAATTCTTATTATCTACTTATGAAAGAAAATAGAGTAAAACCTTTTCAGAAATATACATTAGGATTCCATCAATATCAGGTAGAAAACATACTTGAGATATCGTTTGAAGGAACAGAAGAATTTCATTCATCTTTTAACGTTACGCTTCAGGAAAAGATAAATGAAGATCAAACAAAAAATTGGTTGATAAACAAAGTAGAAATTTCTTCTTTTTCATCTGAAAATAAATTTATCGAGATACTGCATGTGTTGGAGCAAAATTCTTATCCACTAGAAGTAAAGGTGGATGAAAAGGGATGTTTTTTAGGGGCTGTAAACCACCAAAAAAATATCGAAAACTGGAAACGTAAAACCGCTAACCTTCAATATGAATACCAAAATATTGCTGTTTTCAGAAACCAGTATTTATTGGCTCTTGAAGATGAAACCAATTTTTATGCAAATAAACGAAAAGAACCTTTATGGAATCTACTTTTATTTGCTCCATCCTATTTAAACACTGGAGATAAAACCCAAGAATCAATCGTATGGAACATCAAAGGAATAGGCGATGTAGTATGTACAGGCATTATCAGTGCTGAACAAAAAGCCTATGGTTTTGAAGCCCTTTTTGTGTCAACCATACAAGTTCCTGAGGAACTAGCGATTGCATTAAAGAATAAATACCCTTATCAGCTAGATCAATATCAGCTGGAATTAACGATAAAAATGGAGTACAACTCCAAAGAAAAACACTATTCATCCAAGGAAGCCAATTTCCTATTGTCAAACGAAGCAAAAACAGCATACCATGAAAGGATTACGATGACTTAACCTTAAATACATGATATGGCGAACAAAGGATACCTCATTATAGAAGGAGCAAAAGCGTACTGTAGTAGATCTGCAACAAACAATTCCAAAGAAACTGCCGTTCCGATGGAAGTGAAAAGTCAGAAGGAAAAATTGAGCAAAAACAAATATTTTGCGCAAGAAAAACCCATAGCTACACATCTCGATAATAAAGCAGAAAGCTTTGGTGGCGGAAACGGCTTTGGGAATTGCATAGGAGCTGATGGAAAAACATATCCCTGCAAAGCGAAATGTAAAATCAAGTTCAAAGATTACTATGAAAATGTAGCCTTAAATAAAAGCATGAAAATCCTGCTGGATGTGAGTACCGGCAGTTGCCCTGGATATAAAGCTCCTGGTACAATTGCTTTTGCAACAACCGGGCAGGTTAAGAATGTTTCGCAGATAGATGTCAAAAATGCCGACGAATTTTCTATCGCCAATACTTCGCCGCAGTGGCCCTCGTCATCTGCTTCTGCTGCTACAACATCCGTAAATTCCGTTTCGATGACATTACCATTCGTGGCGGAAAAACCTTCGGGTTCGTATTACTATATTCAATCATCCAAAAGTTTATACAACCCCTGGCTAAATCTTAGGGAAGTGGATAATCTTTCACTTATTGCCCAATTTAAAGGTGACGCGAGCAAAATAGTATGGGCGCTGTTTAAAGGCGATGGTGTCAAAGATAAGATCAAAACGTTCATCGATTTAGGCGGTATGTTCAATCAATCAATGTCCTCTCTATTTGAAGGTTTGGACGAAGGTAAATACCGAATAGAAGCCTATGGAGTGGAGCCCGGAGATGAAAAATGCACTGTTCACATAGAAGTAGTAAAAGATTATGTTAAAGAAATTATATCCCCCGGAGATTCTACTTTGGTCAATGTTCCTTTTCCTATAAGCATAACGCCGAAACTCAGCAGCATTACCGACCGAATGAGAATTTTAAATCATGCAGCCTTTCAGCCTGTTTTAAATGCGGTTCACTGGAGAATAAAACAAGAAAAAGCGGTGTTGTATAACAGCTTTACGGAGACAGCGGCAGCGCATCTTGTTGAGGTAAACAAACAAGGCGCAAAAGTAGTGCTAACGTTTAAGAACGCTGGGAAGTATACTGTTGAGGCTTTTACAGATCCTTCGGATTCAAAACCCGAATCAATAACGCTTAAAATAGAAAGTACATTAAGTGTGTTAGGTGTTCAAGGTGAACCAAGTTTACTTAGGTTTAGTGATGTATTAAACGTTCGCGCTTCTAAATTTAATGTAAACTATCTTCCTGCCCAAAACCCTGTATATTGGTATCTAAAAAAAGAAGGAAAAGGGCGATTAACCTTGTTTGAAGGATCAGACGTATTTAAAACGGTCGCCATCAATAAAATAGTGGCAAATATGCTCTATGATGATGCCTCTTTACCCAGCACTGCTTATTTTGGCTCTTATATTCTGGAAGGGTATGCCAAACCATTGGGCCTCCTCAAAGAACCCAAATTTACGGGTGCTGACTGTTTCCGATTTGAGGTAATACGAAATGTAATAGATCAGTTTAACCTCCCGCTAACACGGGTACCCAAAGGAACCACTCTAAAATATACGACTTTAGCAAGAATTACCCCACTGCTGGGCAATGAAGCAATAAAAATAGACGTTCCGGATAAGGTAACGCATCACCAAGATGGAACCCTTACCTTTAATGCGCTGGGTGAATATACCCTTTCAGCCTACTTAATCGGTGATCATACCGAGCCGAAGAAAATTGAAGCAAAAGTAAATGTTCTGGCGTCTGTAGTAAAACGCGCCCTTTGGGCTTATAAAACAGGAATTAAACGTGCTGAAACCGGATATGAAGAGGAAACGTATGGATTTTTAGAGATAGATGGATTGCAAAACCAAGCTTTGAAAGTAAAAATATGGGTAAAAGGAAAGGATAGTGATTTCTATAAAGAGAAAGATAAGTACCTGTTAGAGGAGAAAAATGTTACGCTAAACAGCGAAGGGAAAACTTCCTTTCGTATTACAACCAACGACGATTATAAGAAAAAAATACTGGCAGCGATCCCAAAAACTACAGACAACCCCAATCCGCAATACAGTTTGATTTTTACCATTGAACCGCAGCCAAATTCATCCCCTGATATTGTTCTTCCAGTAGATATGCCGATTGAAGGGACGCGTAGTATAAAGGTTGACGAAAAAACGACCTACCTGGAAGTGTTAGATGCCAATGAAGAACTGGTGATTACTACCGAGCAGAAAATAGTCTCCATCATGTTTTCAACGGAAGATGGCAAAGACATTCTGCGTACACCGGCTTTCTACGGAAAAACCTACAAAATTTGGGTGCATACCGTGAATATGACCGAGGAACTGTTGAAAGTTGACGTGCTGAAAGAAATCCCCAAAGAGGGTATGAATGAGACCGACCACATTATATATACGCACGAAAGCAAGCAAAGTTATAAAGAAGAAAAACCCGGAAAAGACGGTTTACTGGAGGTTTCTTTCACGGTAAACGTAGACTGGAATAAGCCAGCAAAGAATTTTGATTATTACGTAGCGCAGGTTTCTCGTCAAGTGCAGGATGCTACTGACCTCAACAAGAAAGTATGGAAAATAGAAAAAAGCCAGTTTACCCTCAACGAAACGCTCCCCACCGAACTGGTTAGAACGGAGGACATGGAAAAATTGGGCATCAAAGCACATAAAAAAGACGGTACTCCCTTTACAAAAGATGAAATGCAGGAATTACGAAAACGATTCATTTTCTACGAAAGTGGCTGCCTAAAGGTTTCGCAAAATGTAGCACCCGAAGCCATAGAAAATGATGTGATGCCTGTGATGGTGGAGATTGCGGAGGTTAGAAAGGAAAAGACTTGTTATTGTAACCGTGGTTTTACGGAAGAGGAAATGGAAGATCTTATAAAAACGATGACCGGGGGAAATAAAATATGGCAAGGAATGCAGGAATCATGTGATATTACTGATAAAACGATAAAAAGTTTAACTGCCGAGCTAAACGCCATGTTTTCACAATACGGTATGAATCGCTGCATGCAAAAAATATCTTTTTTAGCAAACGTTGCGGAAGAAACTGGTTTTTTTGCTCAAAGTAAGGAAGAAAAAAGTAAATTTCTATCCAGTCAAAGCAAATACAAAGGCAGAGGAATATTACAAATAACAGGTGATAAAAATTTGAGTACTGGATATTATGAGTACCCTGGTCTTTATAAAACATACGGAAAAAACCGTTTTGACGATGAAAATAAATTTATTGGTGAAAGCAGTGCTGATTTAATATCTACTAATCTTAAATATGCTGTAGATGTAGGGGGATGGGTATTTCAACAAAAAAGAGCGGGGACTTGGGATACACCTTGGACAGGAAAATTTGCCCAATACAACTCTTTGAGAGTTGAAAAACAAAATTACTTCAAGAAGGGATTAGGAAAAAACTTAATTGAATTAGGATTATTAATGGAAGAAGAGGAAGAAAAGTACTTTTGGTTACAAGCAAAAATGCTGAATGGATATAGCCCCAAACACAGATTAGATAAAAACCCCAATGGATGGGAAAACCGAAAGAAAGCACTCGTAAAACTAAAAACTTGGTTTAAATACGATAAGAGCGTTTGTGATGGAGATAGTGTTCTGCTAAATCTTGATGGAAGGGCACCATGGATGAAATTAGTATGGGAAGAAGAGGCCAAAAATTTAAAGGAAACAGGATTCAATGAAGAAATACAAAAATATTTTGATGGAACTCCATATGAAAAATCTATGAGAGCGAATACAACCAATGAAGAAGATGTTGCCTGGTGTGCTGCTTTTGTTAACTGGATAATGAAGCATTATGGCTATCAGGGTCTTGAAACTAAAGATGAATATGATGTTGTAAGAGCGTTAAAATGGGCAAAGTGGTCAGAAGGAAGGAATATTGGAAAACCTGTTTATGGGGCACTTGCAGTAAAAAGAAGAAAAGGAGGTGGTCATATTGGTTTTGTAGCTGGAAAAAAAGGAAACAAAGTAATTATTTTAGGAGGAAATCAATCGCATAAATTACAATGTACTTCTTATGAAATATCAGATTATTTCGCCTATCTAGTTCCTAAAAACTACGAAGTTACAGAAAGTGATTATAACTTGCCGGAATACAAAGGAAATCCGGGTGCAAAAAGTTCTGAATTTTAAACAATACAAAAATGAAATATTTAATTTTAATTAGTCTATGTCTTATCACTTGGTTATCTGTTTCATGTCAGGAAAAGAAAATCAATACTCAAAACAATATAAATGAGAGACCAATCTCACAACCACTAAATAAGGAAGTTAATGTTATGTTAAAAAAACAATTAGAATATGGAAAACCCTCTTTTGATAATCCATATGAATATTCTGAAGATGATTTGGAAATTACAACTCCAATATTAAACCAATTACTTATGGAAAATGGATATAAAGTTATCAAAAATGATGAATTTAATGATAAAATAAAATTGATTTTTAAACGGATTATTGATAGGAATTCTCAATCTAATTTTCTTTACATAAACTTTCTAGACAAATGTGATAAGCGAATAAATTATTTCCCTAATGATGCTGAAAACTTTGGCTTTTTTGTAATTAAAAAATTTAACATTATAGCTGAACTATATCCTTTGCCTGCCATTATTGATTATCAAAAGGTTTACCCCAATGAAGCTCAAAAAGAGAATGCCATTTCAAAAACATATCAAGATGCCAATGGCTATCAAGTAGATAAATACCTATGGAAGGACGTTGCTAATTTAAAAGAAATTCGCAAAAGAAAAATCCAAACTCTTGTTGCTCGCAATATGTACCTATTTAATGATAACAAAGCACAATACAAATGGCTTATTCTCCATGATGAGTATTTTATGGGAAGGCTCGTAAAAACGTTTGGCTACACCCAAGATTTAGACTTACTAAAATGGGTAATAGAAAAAACAAAATTTAACAAAAACAATCCAAAAGATTACGGCAGTTTATTTTGGACGAAACAGTGCGATGGTATTTTAAAAATCCACTCCAATACCTTTAAAATATTACAAAAATTGCAATTGCCAAATGATCCATCTGAAAACAAATTTATTTTAGAGAATATCAAAGGATATTTAGAGTATCTCGGAAGTAATGAAGCATCTAAATATGAAAACCTTACTCAGCTAGAAAAGATTAAAATAATGGCCAACCTTGCTTATTTTGCGGAACAATACAAGTATAAAAAAGAATATGAAAGCAATTTAAGAATAATGGGTAGCCTTCGTTATTTTTTTAATGATGAAAGTAGAGCAATTCTAAAAAAGAATAATTATTTCGGTCTTCCAAAATTTAAAGAATGGTGGGATAAGGCTGATTTTGATGAATATTATATGGAAGGGGAGTATAATGGCTTTTGGGGAACTGTTAATCGGCCTTTAGGTGAGAACGAATGGCGAGAACAAAACGCTAAGGAAAATTAAAAACCGCTACTAAATTTGGGAGTGATTTTCAATAAAGCAACAAGCCCAAATACTGAATGGTTATCCATCATCACATAGTGCTTTACTAGATTTAGATGGAAGGGCGCCATGGATGGAAGTTGCGCTTAATGAGACTAAAAATTATGGAGGGTATAATGAAGCGGGAAATAATGTCCTTAACAAAAAAGGATAAAAAAATAAGTGTTTTACTATTCCCAACGAAGTGAAATGAACCCCAAAAGTTAGACAAAAACTTTTGGGGTTACTTCATTTTTGAGACAGCCCCTTGTTAAGTTGTGTCTTTTTGCTTCTATTTATACAAACTCCATGTATATTGGTAGCCTGTAACTGGATATTCTGGCCCCCAATAGCTATAGCTTCCATCAGAAAATACTGCTTTTGCATAAAGTTTAGTGGTGCCTGGAATCGCCCAAGTGGTAATACTATAACCTGGTGAAACAGTCGTACGGTAATTTCCATCAACATAAATGTCAATGTAATATCCAGTAAAGTTTTTAACTACAATATCAGAGTATTTAGGGCCGTATACATCGCCTCTGGTTTTCGGTGCAGCTGCTGTTTTGGTATTGCTAGGTTTAACAAGCTTATCAATTTCTGCAGACTTTTTAGTGATCGCATTCGATTTTACTTCTTTTTTCTCTTTTGCTGTTTGTTGTGCAGCTGCGGGTAATGAAATGATTACCGCAAGTGCAATTACACTGAGTAGGGATGTAATTTTCTTTTTCATTTTTTTCATTTTTTAGTTTACGGGTGATTTACTTCTCCTGGTTTAGAATGGAGATTTATAACTAAAATAAAATATTTTTAATCACTCGGCAATACCCACTATTGAGTATTGTTAATTCTTTCGTTTTGAATTATTTTTGCCTAATTTTAATGCTTTTATTGCTATGCAGAAAGCGCTCAAATCCTTCGAACGTAACTTAAGAATGGATGAAGAAATGTTCTTTTTATTGAATTTTAAAATCGAATAAAAACAGCTAAATTGTATTAAAAGCTCAGGCCAAATAAGCCGAAACAATCATCCATATGTTTAAAAATTTCTTTAACAAGGATATTATTTTATCCACAATCGCCGTATTCCTCGTTTATGGATTTCTAGCGCTAATTCCGTTAAATCTACACATTCTTGATCCTTTCAAAATGGCCATTCGCGATTTCGATTTTAATGACTTGGCATGGTCTGAAATGGGAAAAGGAACGCAATCACAAACTGATAATCGGATTGTTGTAATCAACATTGGCAATTATGACAGAGCTGGGATTGCCAAAACTGTCGCGCATGCTTTTGACGGTCAACCTAAAGTAGTAGGCGTAGATGTTCTTTTCGAGGGAGCACGTGAACCAATGACCGATAGTATTTTGCGGCAACAGTTAGAAGCCCATCCAAATTTAATTTTAGCCAATAAGTTAAACATCGATCATGAGAAAGAGACTTTGCAGCAAAATTATTTCGCTACCGCAAAAAGCCAAACAGCCTATGTCAATTTTGTAGGAGAAGAAACGGGAGTTATTAGGCATCTAAAACCTAGCATCACTATCGAGGGCAAACAACAAATAGCGTTCGCACCAATGGTTGCTAAAATGGCAGATGGAAGCGCTTATCAAAAATTAATCGACCGAAAAAAAGAAGCAGAAGTTATTAATTATACCCGCAGTGCAGATAAATATCAAATTCTGCAGGCGGATGATTTTTTAGCCGATAGTAATCCAACATTGCTATTGAAAGATAAGATTGTTTTGCTAGGCTACGTTTCCGAAACATCAACTGATATTTTAGATAAGCATTACACACCGATGAACCATGCCGATACAGGCAAAGGAGTACCAGACATGAATGGCGTAATTATTCATGCTAATACCATCAGCATGATTTTAGATGGTAATTACATCAATAAAGCAGCAGGCTGGATAAGTTGGTTAATTGCCTTTATTCTATGCTGGTTACATATGACGTTTTTTATCCATTTTTATATTGAAAAACACATTTGGTTTCATTTAGCAGCTAAAACGGCGCAATTATTCTTAGCAATATTTTTTGTGTACATGGGCTTGTTGCTGTTTTTTAAATGGAATTATCAAATTAGCATGGCACCTACGCTCGCCGTCGTGATTCTGGCGGTCGATGTTTTATACTTTTACGAAGCATTGGTGGTATGGCTTCAAACTAAAAATTGGTACAAAACAATCTTTTATCATGAAAATCATCATTAAGCTCCTGTTCCTGTTAATCGGTTTTCAATCGATAGCCCTTGCCAATGAGGGCGATGAACCCTTGTTTTTAGTTTATGGCTTAAAAGGAAGAGCATCCATGCTGAAAAATGGGACGAAAACACTTCTTAAAATTGGTGATAAAATTTTGACTGAAAATGACATAGAAGTAGCCAAAGGAGCCACATTAAGTTTAATTTGTAAGCAATACAGTAAAATTGACTTGATAAGTGGCAAGTATACAGGAGCATCTTTATCCGCTAAATGCGAGAAAGAAAAATCTTCTTTCTCGGCCAATTATTTTCATTACATCTGGGAACAAATGAGCCATCATCACGAGTATGCCGATAAAAACCCGAAAAAGTTTATGAAAAATACGGGTGCAGTGAGTAGAGGGACTGAAGAGGTCCGTTTCGAACTAAAATTGGATAGCTTGATTGTTGACGAAAAAGTATTTCAAATTTCCTTTCAAAGTCACAGTAACCCAGTCATGCTTACCCTCAGTCATTTGAATAGTGAAAGTGTAGTTAAGCGTTTTAAGGTGTCTAAAAAAGTAGTCTTGGATAGCATTGTAAATCAAGTAGGAGCAGGGGAGTACAATTGGTTTTTTTGCAATCCAACCACGGGTAAATGTGACCCGAAAAAATACCTTCATGTGCTAACTAAGGATGCTTATTCGGCTAAGGTGAATCAAGTAATCATGCAATTGAAGTCCCAAATCACCACTGAATCCGAAGGGCAAATAGCCTTTATGAAAGCGTTTACGTTAGAAGAAAACAACCTGCTAAACGAGGCTAAAAAATATTATCAATTAGCCCAAAAATACGAACCAAACAACCCTTCATATAAAATTGCCTTAGCGCGTTATGATTAAAATTTACAAACACACATTTCTACTATCTACTATTTCAGTTCTTTTATTTTCTTGTACAGCATCAAAGTACGGCACCAACGGAAAAGCTGTACCAGAGCGTGTAACAATGGCCGCTAAAAACCAACCCGATGTGGTTGATTTTGCAGGTATTTTGAAAAAACAATTAACCCCTACTTTAGCCAGTCGTGGTCAGGCAAAAGGGCGCGGACTCGCTACCAATATTTCTACTTCTTTAATCGGATTGGGTGCTTCGGCAGTTAAACAAATGATTGCTAAGGAAAAAAAGAAATATACAGCTGAATGGAACAACGGATTGAACAATTTATATTTTTATGATCAGTTGTCTACCCAAGGGCCTTTTGATCCAGTGGGTTTGCAGTTTAACGGCTTTAAATTAGAAAGAAAAATTCTGACTAAAAAAGGCGATTCAACCTTGGCAATGTTGCTTGATGTTGAGCTGGCAACTGATACGACTAATGTATATGAAATGTTTAATAACGCCGTATTTAAACTGAAAGTAAAAGACTTACAGCTGAATTATTCAAAAGCCAAAGTTCCGGCATCGAAAAATACACTCAATGTCGACATTGAAATTACTTTTAATACCTCGTACGTAAATCAAAGTGGAAATTTATTTAAAAATGTTGAATTAGGTAAGTTTTATTTGCGATTAAGAAATGCTCCTTTAGATAAAAGCAAGCCCGATTACGATGCGTTTTATAAAAAGTTGAAAGGTAAAATGCTAGAAGGATGGAGTTTTCTGGTTCCGCGCTCATACGGATATCATTTAAACAATTCAAATCAAATGGAAGAATCTTGGAGTCAAGCGGCTTATTCCATCGGCGTTAAGGTGACCGAAAGCTCTAAAAACACTTTTGTTAATCAGTTATTAATTGATAATTCAGAATCACTCATTAACATGAGTACCGATAAATTGAAAAAAGAGGTTGGGAAGCTGACCAACTAGTCAACCCGAAAAGCTCTTTGAATGGCACGATTCAAGGAGCTTTTTTCATAAAAGGGATTGGATTTTATTGAACCAATAAGTTGCAGCCTCGAATGTCTGCATTATCAAATCTACCGAGTACTTCAAAAGTATTTTCGCGAATGATTTTTCCTAAATCTTGCGTAGCGATGAAAGAACAAGAATTGATATTCGCTAAATCAATTACATTAATCCCGCCCGTTTTGCCATCCTCAATAAGGCTTAAAGGGTCGTTGGTATCGCGTATTAAAACTTTCATCCAGTTCGGGCATTGAAAAATCCCGTCGCCTAACGAATAAGCTTGCGATAGAAGTTCGGTCATGCCATATTCGCTGTGTACCGTCGGAATTCCAAATCCTTTTGTTAATTGCTCATGCAATTCCTGGCGAACCATTTCTTTGCGTTTGCCTTTCATTCCACCGGTTTCCATTACAATAAGTTCGGGAAATTGAAGGTCAAACTGTTCAATGAAATCCAGCAAGGCATACGTCACACCGATTAATACGGTTTTTTGTTTACGTTGCTTCAATTCCAATAATTTGTTAAAAAGTTCGTCGTGATTGTATAGAAAATATCCACTATCGGGATGTTGGCTTTTCGCAATTAAATCGTTCACCATGTAAATGAGCGACGAACCCGAACGTTGTTGATACGAGGGGAGTAAAGCCAAAAAACAATAGTCTTCAACCCGACCATAAAATTGCTCAAAAGCTTGTAAATAACTTTGCTCGTAAAGGCTTACATTGGTTACATGGTGACTACTTTGCACCATGCCGGTGGTCCCAGAACTACTAAACGTAACTTGCACAGGTTCTTTACTGCTTAAAATGGAATGGCTTTTAAAGAAACTAATCGGTAAAAACGGAATTTGTTCAATTTTTTTTACCTGCTCCACATCAACACCTAAATGATGAATATACGATTGATATACTTCGCATTTTTGGGCCTGCACGTTAAAAATCGATACAGCAAGGGCGTTAAATTGATCGGCAGAGCCGATGGTAAAAATTTCTCTGGATAAGCTATTCACACTGCAAAAATACAAAGCCTTATGCTAATTTCTCGTCAGTTTTTTTGCTGAGCATGGCTTTTCTAAATTGGCAACCACAATATCCGCAAATACCTGCAGCCAAACCGGCCAGAATACCCGTTAATAAAAGTAAAACCCACCAAATTTTAACGCCAATCATCACCGCTACTCTACCCGCAAGTAGATTGTCGTTCGGTAAGCTTTTAAACAAGGCATAGCCAATCCATAGGCAAAAAATAGCTAAAAATGATTGCCAAAATGAAATTTTACCTGTTTTGCCAATGAGGCCACAAGTAGCAAATGCGATGACACAAATAATCCACCATGGCAAAAACATTTGCAATATAAAACAGATGATTAAGAGTACTATGAAGACCATTTTGCTATTATTTAGAGATTTTTAACGTTGAAATAATTTTACTGTTCGCGTCGGTTGAAGATTGCATAAAAAATAAGTCGTACAGGTTTCCACTAGCCCAGGTATCAACCATGTTGTCGTAAAATTTACTTCCTGGGTTTCCGGATTGACCGCCAGGATAAACACCATGACCTTTCGGCGTTTTTCCTAATTCAATCACCATGCGCCACGATGGACCGTTTGTTTCACTCAAGGCATTTATAGTGCTTTTTGCGCCTCCAATTAGCAACGTTTTGGTGCCAAAACCCGGAATCTTTGCCAAATGCGGTACATTTGTTTGCTTTACATTTGCCCAGTTCCAATCTTTGTTAATAGGGCCAAACCTTCTTTCTAAACTATCGCAACTGTATTTGAACGCTTCATTCACCAAATCGCTCAGTGTTTCTTTTTGAGGCGTTTGAATATTGTCGTACCATTTTGCATTTGGCTCATTCAAAATCATCTCAACCGTTCTGTCTCTTGATGGATAGCGCATGGGAATGTCGCTTACTTCAAATTCATCCGCCCAAATGTCACTACTCAATCTTTTTGTCCAAATTTCAAAAACACTAGCTGCAATTTCGTTCGCATCGTACCGTTTGTTCCACTTTTTTATATACGTTAGCGCTTCTTTCTGCGTGGCATTTAATTTTTCTGTTTCCAGGAGTGAGGTGAATTTCGGTAGTACATTTTGTGCCAATATGCTGTAATTATCGGTTTGCATAAGGCGGATACTATCGGCGGTTGCATGTTTCATAACCGCTAAACGGTCGTTAATGCGTTTTCCACGTTCATAAGGAGAGAATTCCCAGTTGATGTAATACGGGTAATTGGGGTCGGTTGACGATTGATTGGCCGAACTTACAAAGCCTCGAGGCGGATTTTTCACAGTAGGGTTATGCGATGCTGGAATCCAACCATGCCAATCATACGCAGGATCGGTTCCGTCTAAAATAAATTTCCCTTGATCTTTCCATTTTAAAGGAAATTTTCCGTTCGGGGTGATGGCAATATCGTTGTCTACACTGGCAAAGATAAAGTTTTGTGCAGGAGCAGTATAGTACGTTAAAGCCTCACGATAATCCACATAATTTTTTCCACGGTTTAACAAGAAAAATGTTTTTAATTCGTTCGATTTTTCATGGGCAATCCAACGCAACGCATCTCCCAAAGGAACATTATTGGCTTTGCTATATTTTGCTTTTTGAAAATATACCACCGGTCCATGATGCGTATAAAAAACGGTATCAATTTCGTCTTTTGTACCGCGTATCTTGATGGTCTCCAAACGCGTTTTAGTCGGATTCCACTGGTTGTTATACCAATATTCTTTGTGTGATGCATCTTTAAACTTAATTTGATAAAAATCCAAAACATCCGCAGCAACATTGGTTACGCCCCACGCAATTTTCTGGTTAAAGCCAATAATTACTCCTGGTGCGCCTGGTAAGGATACTCCATAGGCGTTAACTCCAGGCGCATGCAGCTGTATTTGGTACCAAATAGAAGGTAAGGTTAAATCTAAATGTGGGTCGTTGGCTAAAATAGGAAAGCCAGAAGCTGTTTTTGCGCCCGAAAGAGCCCAGTTGTTGCTGCCGATACCTTCCACTTTTTCTTTCGTTTTTACGGTTCCAGTCAAAGCATCGCTAAAACTTTTGGGGCTTTTTGGAATGTCTAAGGGTTTAAAATCCCACTTTGTTCCAACCGGGATAATAGGGTCTTCACGAAATGGATAATCCGGAAAAAGATCTTTTGTAATTTCTGGGCCAAACTTCTTTAAAATATTAGTCATGTAAAACTCATCAGAGCCCATGGCTAAAACAGCCGACATTTGTTTCAATAACAAGGCGCATTTAATGGGTTCCCATAACTCAGGTTTAAAATCGAGCAATTTATATTCAATAGGGTAATTGGCTTTTGATAGCGATTTAATGTAGGCATTAATCCCATCGGTGTAGGCCAAGAGCATTTCTTTTGAATCGGGATCTTCCATCATCCCTTTTATGGAGTTTTCGGCACCGTAAACCATGCCCATCCGGCGTTGATACCGATCTACTTCAATCGCTTTAGACCCTACAATTTCACTAATACGACCGGCAGCAAAGCGTGTTTGAAAATCCATTTGCCAAAGGCGATGCTTGGCCGTTACATATCCTTGGGCTAAATATAAATCGTGGTTATTTTTTGCAAAAATATGTGGGATCATTCGCTCGTCGAATTTGATTTCGATTTCATCGATGGCTCCTTTAATTTTTACTTTATGATTCATGATGAAGTGATTGTTCTCGGCATTCTGCCAAAAACCTGCAAATGGATCTAAAAATTTGAGCAACGGAGGTGTGTTTCCAAACTTAGTATTAAAGAGAAATGCAATGCATATTGGCACGATTATGCAAAGCACAGCTTTGATTTTATTCATAATGGTTAGCGATAAAGCGGTTTTCCAACAAAATTGTTTATAAACGGAAAACAATAAGGTTTATAAAAATAGCAATTCATTCGTATGCTTGTATGTTTTTAGCCAAATTATTTTTTGAGTGGATAGATTTTGAGAAATCTTGAATAAAGAAATGTTTTAGACTTCCTACAACGAGATGATTAGCGCACTTATGGGGTGTAAATTATTATGCAAACATAATTTGTTTTTTTGATTTTAATCAATTAAGTTTATGATACAAATAACTAAATATAAACTTTATGAGAAGAATTTTTACAAGCCTTTGCTGTGCGCTTGTGTTTTTATGTACAACAACTTTGTTGGCTCAGGCACAGAATATCACCGTTAGCGGTGTTGTAAAAGACAAACAATCCAAAGAACCTATTTCCGGAGCAAGTATAACGATTAAAGGTCGTTCAGGAGGTGGATCATCCAATAGCAACGGGGTCTTTTCTTTTACCACGAAAGGGGCAGTGCCTTTTACCTTGGTAGCTTCGTACGTGGGGTACAGTAGGGTAGAACAAGAAATTACCGGGAATACCAGCGATATAACCATTGAAATTGAAACGCAGGTAGTTTTAGGAGGAGATGTGGTCATCGCTGCGTCTAGAACACCTGAAAAGATTTTAGAATCACCGGTTTCTATTGAGCGACTCAATGCTTCAGCCCTTAGAGAGGTTGCAGCACCTTCTTTTTACGATGCGATTAGCAATTTAAAAGGTGTGGAAACCAGTATGCAAAGTTTAACCTTTAAATCAATCAATACACGTGGATTTAATTCGAATGGAAATACCCGTTTCAATCAGTTTATCGATGGAATGGATAACCAAGCACCGGGTTTAAATTTTTCGGTAGGGAATATTGTTGGGATTACCGAACTCGATGTTGATAATGTGGAGCTTTTACCTGGAGCAGCATCGGCATTGTACGGCGCAGGAGGGATGAATGGTACGTTGTTAATGACCTCGAAAGACCCATTTCGATACCAAGGGGCAAGTTTTCAGTACAAAACGGGGGTTAACCACGTAAACGATGCCAATAGCAGTGTGCAGCCCTTTAACCAGTTAGATGTGCGCATGGCTAAATCATGGAAGAATAAGTTTGGGGTAAAGGTGGCGTTTTCGTATTTGCAAGCAAAAGATTGGTTTGCTAATAATTATCAAAATTTCGACCGCGTTGCAAATAGTGTAAAACCAGGCGATCGTAGTTCTGATCCAGGCTACGATGGGGTTAACGTGTATGGTGATGAGGTAAACACCAACTTGCTAGGTGCTGCCAGATCGGTGCAATCGGCCTTTCAAGCATCTTCTCCAGCAGGTTATGCCGCATTTAATTCTTTCATCGCAAGCGGAGCAACTTATGCGCAAATTGTACAAAATGTAAGCACCAATCCAGCGTATGCAGCATTGCGTCCGGCTTTGCCGTATTTAGGCTTGATGTACAGTTTAAACAAAGGAACAACTTCTAGTTCAACGGTTTCGAGAACTGGATACAACGAGGGCGACTTAGTTGATTACAATACCAAATCGATGAAAACTTCTGGTGCTTTGTATTACAATGTGACCAGTACGATTCAAGCGACTTTGCAAGCAAATTGGGGTACTGGAACTTCGGTGTATACGGGATCAGATCGCTATTCGTTACGCAATTTCAATATTGGCCAGTATAAATTAGAATTAAAAGGTCAGGATTTTTTTGTTAGAGGATATACAACACAAGAGCGTTCAGGCGATTCGTATATAGCCTCTATATTAGGAAGTTATATTAATGAAAAAACAAGTCCTTCGGCGTCATCATGGTTTCCAACCTATACCGTCGCCTATTCGGCAGCACGCTCACAAGGCTTAAGCGAAGCGCAAGCACAAGCAGCAGGTAGAGCAGCAGCCGATGTGAATAGGGCGATGCCGGGTTCTCCAGCTTTTGAAACGGCCAAAGAACAAATTAAAAATACAACCATCAGCGCAACAGATGCAAGCAAAGGCATTTATGGGGCAAAATTCGATGATAGAACCAATTTGTATCACTACGAAGGGATGTATAATTTTACCAATTTGTTTAATAACGTGGTTGAATTTCAAGTGGGTGCATCTTCAAGAACATATCAACTACGTTCAGGAGGTACTATTTTTGACGATTTAAACCGTAAAATTGATATCAACGAGTATGGCGCATTCGGACAATTGGGTAAAAAGTTCGGAGATATTTTTAAATTAACGGTGGCGGGTCGTTACGATAAAAGTACCAATTTTGAAGGCCGTTTTACACCACGTGTAACAGGAGTGTTTACGGTTGCAAAAGATAACAACATTCGCTTATCTTTTCAAACTGGATACCGCAATCCAACCACACAAAATCAATACATCGATCTTTCTGTTGGAGGAGGTGTACAACGATTAATTGGCGGTTTGCCAGAAAGTATTGCTAAATACGGTTTAAATGTAGAAGCAACTAAAGGATACACCGAAAGTAGCTACCGTGCGTTTTTAGCATCGGCCATTGCCGGAACGCCAAATCCTGCTTTATTGCAAAAATATACTTTCGACAGCAGAGGCGTTCGTCCGGAAAGCGTACAGGCCTACGAAGTTGGATATAGAGGATTGCTGGGTCCTAAATTTTTAATCGATGCATATGCCTATTACAATGAATATAAAGATTTCATCACGGCGGTGAACGTATATCAACAAGTAGGAACCAGCAATAATTTTGTGAAATATGGTGTTCCCGTAAATGCAGAAGGGAAAGTAACGGCTTACGGAGCCGCTTTGGGTATTGATTATTTAATTGGTAAATACAACATCAGCGGTAACGTATCGTACAATGAAATAGGCGATTTACCCGCTAATTACATCAACGATTTTAATACGCCAAAAATCCGCTATAATTTAGGATTGGGTAACAAAGAAATTATTAAAAACTTTGGATTCAATATCGCTTATCGTTGGCAAGATCAATTTTATTGGAACTCATCTTTCGCCGCCGGACAAGTACCAGCCTACAGTTCGTTGGATGCGCAAGTTAGTTTAAGAATCCCTTCTGTTATGTCTGTAGTTAAATTAGGAGGTTCAAATATTTTAAATAAATATTACTTCACTTCATACGGGAATCCGGAAGCAGGAGCCTTGTATTATTTGTCATTTACGTTTAATCCATAGCTTTTTGTAAAACCTTTGTTTAAAACCCTTCTTATGTAAAACTAAGGAGGGTTTTTTTTGTTAAATATGCCTCAGCTCTTATAAAATATTTGTATTATAGTACTTTCTTAAGCGCATCCCAGTTTGAGAACAAATATTTTGTAAATTTTGAATAAAATAGGATGGAAGCGAACAACGATAAGCCCAAAGACGTTACGGAACTAATAGAAAAGGTTCAAGAAATTCAACACTTAAATAATCCGGTCGATATTTCCGTAAAACCAATCGTTAAACAATATTTAGGTTCGGTTAAAAAAGTAAAAAAAGAAGGAAATCGTTTTTATTTTTCGGATGGAGATGCAAAGGTTGAAATTAGAGTTGTAAGCGATCATATTATTCGAGTGCGATTGGCTCCTCACGGTGTTTTTTTAGAAGATTTTTCATACGCTGTTCCAGAGGTCGATAAAAAGGTCACTGTTTTTAAAATGCAAGAACAGGAAGATTGCTATTTAATCTCCACCCATGCAGTAACCTGTAAAGTTGAAAAAGCAAATTTTCATGTTTCCTTTTTAGATAATGTAACCAATTTAACAATGGTAGAGGATCATAACTCGATGCATTGGGAAGAAAATAAAGATTTTGGGGGATACTACATTTTTGCCACGAAGAAATGTATGGCCGAAGAGAACTTTTTCGGTTTGGGCGATAAATCAGGTAATTTTAATTTGCGCGGACGTCGTTTCGTGAATTGGAATACCGACGCCTATTCATTCGGATGGAATCAGGATCCTTTGTACCGAACCATTCCGTTTTACATTGGCTTACACAACAAAGTCACATACGGAATCTTTTTCGATAATACTTTTAAGTCATACTTTGATTTTGCTGCGGAAGATTCGGGTAAAACCAGTTTTTGGGCAGATGGTGGTGAACTGCAATATTATTACATTCACGGACCACATATGATGGATGTAGTAAAACGATATGCAAGCTTAACAGGCACGCACCCAATGCCTCCAAAATGGACCTTGGGGTATCAACAATGCCGTTGGAGTTACTATCCGGAAAGCAAAGTACGTGATATTGCGACACAATTTAGAACACGTAAAATTCCATGCGATGCAATTTATTTGGACATCGATTACATGGACGGTTATCGCTGTTTTACCTGGAATAAGAAGTATTTTCCGAATCCGGCTAAAATGATTAAAGATTTAGCGGATGATGGTTTTAAAACCGTTGTGATGATTGATCCAGGGATAAAGGTTGATGACGATTATTGGGTGTTCAAAGAAGGAAAAGAAAATAGGTATTTCTGTCGCAGAAGCGACGATTATTATATGGAAGGGCATGTATGGCCTGGCCGATGCCAGTTTCCTGATTTTACCAATCCCGCAGTTCGAACTTGGTGGGGCGATTTGTATAAAGAATTGGTTGATATGGGCGTAGCCGGCTTTTGGAATGACATGAACGAACCGGCAGTTTTTGGCTCCGGAACATTCCCGAACGATGTACGGCATAATTTTGACGGCCATCGTGGATCGCACCGCAAAGCACATAATGTGTATGGGATGCAAATGGTACGTTCTACCTACGAGGGATTGAAAAAATTAATGCGCAACAAACGCCCTTTTACAATTACACGTGCTGGTTATTCCGGAATGCAGCGCTATGCGAGCGTTTGGACGGGGGATAATTTGGCTACTTGGGAACACTTGAAAATTGGTAACATTCAATGCCAACGTTTATCGGTATCAGGAGTGCCTTTTTGTGGAACCGATATCGGTGGCTTTAGCGCTGAGCCAGATGGCGAATTGTTTACCCGTTGGATTCAAATGGGTACATTTTCTCCTTTTATGAGAGCCCATTCTGCTGGCGATACCGCTGAACGAGAGCCTTGGAGTTTTGGTGAGTTTTTTGAAGATATTAACCGGAAGTTTATAGAACTCAGATACCGATTGCTTCCATATCTGTACTCGGTTTTTTGGGAACATCACCGGTATGGTTTCCCTATTCTGCGTCCTTTGGTCATGCTCGAACAAGAAAATATTAGCAATAGTTTCCGTCAAGATGAGTTTACCTATGGCGATAAGTTGTTGATATGCCCTGTTTTGGAGCAAGGCGCAATTTCACGCCAAGTGTACTTGCCTAAAGGAAATTGGTATAATTTCTGGACCAATGAAGTACTTGCCGGTGAACAAGAATACACCGTTGAAGCTAAAATTGACAGCATGCCAATTTTTGTTCGTGCAGGAACTGTATTACCTGAGTATCCGGTGATGCAATATGTAGATGATCGCTTGGTTACCGAAGTTTTCTTAAATATTTACAACAGCGAGTACGAAGTGAATTCATACATGTATGAAGATCATGGAGATACTTTTGCATATGAACAAGACATTTATCTGGAACGAAAGTTTACCGTAAAAGGTGATAAAAGTACGATAACTATAAAGCAGATACACGAAGGACTGTATACGCCAAATTATGAAATATTTGTCTGTAAAGTAATGGGTGTCAATTTCCAAGTGCGAAAGGTTATTGTCGACAATCACGAAATAACTGATTTTTACACCGATGATTTAAATCGTTTAAATTTCAAGTGTACCAAAAATTTCGGCGAAATTCAATTAATCAGTAAATAATAGCTGGCCCTAAATACCTTGGTGTTTAGGGCCAGCTATTCTGTTCAATTCAACATTTAACAGGGAACCCGCTTTTAAGAAGATAAGTAAAACAAAACGAATGAAAACATTCTTTTGTATCAAGCGGAATTTATGCACGCAATCCTACTAGTTCCTATGGATTAGAATAGGCAACAGTAAACCGTCTAACCAATTAAAGCCATGTCCTCAAAAAAGAGCATTACCACGCATAAACCCACAGTAGCCTCAATCGATAAAAGTCAAGCAGTTTGGGTTTATTCCCTGTTTACAGATTTTGATATCGATCTTTTTCTGTTGGGGAAACATTTTCGTTTGTACGAAAAAATGGGTGCTCATTTGGTAACCATTGAGGAAGCTTCGGGTGTTTATTTTGCTGTTTGGGCACCAAACGCAAGCAAGGTAAGTGTGGTTGGAAATTTTAATCATTGGAATCGCAGTACCCATATTTTATACAAAAGATGGGATAAATCAGGTATTTGGGAAGGTTTTATCCCACATGTTGGGAAGGGCGAAGTCTATAAATATTTTGTAAAGGGTTTCGATGAATCTGAGCATGAAAAAGGTGATCCTTTTGCCAGACGATGGGAGCACCCACCACAAACTGCATCAATCGTTTGGGATACCGATTACAAATGGAAAGACAAAACCTGGTTAAAAAAGCGCGAAAAAATAAACGCTTTGGATCAACCCATATCCGTTTATGAATTGCACTTGGGGTCATGGCAAAGAGATCCTGGTAATCCAGAGCGTGTATTGAATTGCCGTGAAATTGCAAAAACACTAGTGCCCTACATTCAGGAGATGGGATTCACCCATGTAGAGTTTTTGCCTGTCATGGAATATCCTTTTTATCCCAGCTGGGGATATCAAATTACGGGCTATTTTGCCGCTAGCTCTCGGTATGGGTCTCCGCAAGATTTGATGTATTTAATTGAGGCCTTGCATCAGGCAAATATTGCGGTCATTTTAGATTGGGTACCCTCGCATTTCCCGGGAGATCGACATGGCTTGTATGAGTTTGATGGAACACATTTATACGAACATTCTGATATGCGTAAGGGCTTTCATCCCGATTGGAAGTCGTATATATTTAATTATGATCGAAATGAAGTACGCTCATTTTTAATTAGTAACGCTATTTTTTGGATAGAGCAATACCATGCTGATGGATTACGCGTAGATGCAGTTGCCTCAATGCTGTATTTTGATTTTTCACGTACAGAAGGCCAATTTGGCTTAAATGAACACGGAGGGACAGAAAATTTAGGAGCCATTCAGTTTCTAAAAGACCTAAATGAAACGCTTTATGGAAATTTTAAAGGGGTACAAACCATTGCCGAAGAAAGTAGCACTTTTGATGGTGTAACACGCCCGGTGTTTGCGGGTGGTTTGGGCTTTGGGATGAAATGGATGATGGGTTGGATGAACGATACGCTGAAATATTTTAAAGTGGATCCCATCGAAAGAAAAAATTACCAAAATCAATTGAGTTTTAGCATGACCTATGCTTTTACCGAGAATTTTATGTTACCCTTTTCGCACGACGAAGTGGTACATGGTAAATCGCCTATGATTTACAAAATGCCAGGCGATGAATGGCAAAAATTTGCCAACCTCAGAGCGCTCTATGGTTATATGTTTACCCACCCCGGTGCTAAACTCCTTTTCATGGGTTGCGAATTTGGCGATACTGCTGAATGGAATTTTACCGAATCTTTAAACTGGCATTTGTTGGAATATGCACCCCACAAGGGCATGCAAGAAACCGTAAAAGCGTTGAATTTTCTTTTGAGAAAAGAACCGGCTTTGCATCATTTCAACTTTAGCTACGAAGGATTTGAGTGGATTGACGCTAACAATGCAAATGAATCAATATTTGTGTATATGCGTAAAGGACCAAAAGCTCAAGATACTTTAGTTATCGCGTTAAATTTTACGCCGGTTGTTCGTTCAGGATACCAAATTGGCGTGCCGTTTGAAAAAGAATGGAAAGAAATTTTTAATTCGGATGCCACAGAATTTTATGGAAGTGGAATCTTAAATGCTGGCGGGATAAAAAGTAGCGAGGTAGGTTGCAATAATCAGCGCTTTTCAATTCAGGTTACATTACCCGCATTGTCTGTAACAGTTTTTAAAGCAAACTAACCTCGCTATATAAAGGGATAGACAGTTCCTTTATTTATTGGTAATTATTTTGTATTTCGTTTAACAGTGATTCAATCGTATTAATGAAATTTTGTTTGGCAAGATCCCAAGTATTTGGCGATGCCATTTCTTCAATCAATACATCAATTTTTTGATCTTTAAATGGGGTATTGGTCGTTTGTTCGAAGTTTCTAAGTTGGTTTGCTAAATAGTATGAGTCCATGTCACCGTATCCTCTAAGAAGCTTAGCCTTCGTTAAAAAGGTATTGAGTAATAGAACTTGCTCTATCTTTTTCATACACAAATTTAATTTTTTATCAATTTAATAAGACAAAATAAAGTGATTTCTGCTTATTTGTTGATAATTGTCAATAGGTTTGTTTGTGTTGTATTTCTGCAGGTTGCTAAATATTTTAGAATCCATTTTAAATAAAAATGACCTAAAATTTCCCTGTTTAGAAATGTTCGTTATTTAGTTATTTGTTAGTTAAGAACATATACGTAATAAATAATCCTTTGGATTTTAAAAATATATTTTTTTTTAGGGTTTATTTGATTTTGTCAAGAAATTTGTTTCTAGGGTACAATTTGGGATATTAATCTTGGCGTGTTTAGTTGTAATTACTTTTTGTTCTTAATGAAAGTCCTTTTTTAACCGCTTCATTAACCTGTCTTTTCAGTGTCACTCTTTTCTTCCATGAAAATGTATTTGTAGTTCTTTTTGGTTTGCTTTCCAATTTTAAACAATAGTCTCGTGGGGGATTTTCTTAAAAAAATGTGGGTCTATTTAATAGTTAAAATCGCATAAAAAAAAGCTAAAATGATTGAGTTTCACTGGGGCTTATCTCATGATTTGTTGCTGAAAATGCATCAAGCACAAAACTGAATAAAATGGCAAGATCTTTTTTGAAGAATGAGTTTAATGAATAAATTGAACGGCTAAACACCCCAACAAGACCTCTACATTTGAGCAACAAATAAATTATTAACGCTCATCTCTATATTGAATTAACGTGAGAAAGAAGCTCATCTTTTCGTTTTCGGGCCTTATTTTATTTCTTGTACCAGTATTTTTGTATGGCCAATGCGACAATACCAAACGTACGTATGCCGATACTCAAGCAAGTTTTAGAGAGGGATTAGGAGCACTTGGCATTCCGTTTTTTGCTGGCAGTATTAGCAATGCTAGCAATGCTGCTGATGGGGATGTGAGTAAAGCTTCTACCTTAAGCGTGGAGCTGGGTTTAATTGGCTTGGCTTCTACAACTCAATTTTTACAATTTACTTCAGGCGGAAGTCCGCGTAATTTGCCCATAAGCAAGCCAGTAACGTTAAAAATTTCGTTACCAACCGAAGTGCTTAGTTTATTAAGTGGATTAGAAATTGGAACCTTTACAAACTTGCAACACGTAAGTGAATATTGGCCAACTGCAGGTTTAGGGCACTACGATGGATATAACGCAACAACTACTGCTTTATACAACAGTAGTAATATAGCAGGGGTAGTGAGTGGGGCAGGAGAAATGGAAATTACATTAACGCCAACAGAGTTATATAATGGAGTTTATGTGAAAGTAAAAGGAAATCTACTTTCCGTTGACTTGTCTGTTCAAGTTTTTCATGCCTATATTATGGAAGAGGTTTCAACAGTGAGTAATTGCGATGAAATAATAGACGTTTTGTCGGGTGTTCAGCCTTCTGTAGTAGGGGGTGTATTAAATACCACAGCCAGCGTAGATAATCCTTTTAATGCTGTAGATGGTAGTGAAAATTCTTTTGCAAGGTTAAATATTGGAGTTTCGGTATTAAATAAAACCTATTTAACCCCCGTTTTTAGTAAACAATCGGTTGCCGGCGATTCTGTAAACATTATTTTAGGGAAAACAGGTGGTGGATTATTAGATTTAAGTTTATTGACAGGATTTGTTATACAACCGTATTTAGGAGCTACAAAAGCAGGACCAGCTTTTAGCAATGCGGGAACTTTCCTTAGCTTAAATTTATTAAACGGAAGTACCAATAAATACAAGTTAACCTTTCCCGTAAATAATGCGTACGATCGGATTGAAATAACAACCGGAGGTTTGGCGGGTGTACTGAGTTCGATAGATATTTTCGATATCAGCAGGAAGATGGTTGTTCCCTCAGTAAAAACGGGGATTGCAGCCGAAGATAACCGAAGTATATGCTACGGAAATACTACCCAATTTACGATTCAAAACCCCCAAGCATGCACCACCTACAATTGGTTCGATGCTGAAACAGGAGGAAATTTACTTGCTACAGGAGCAAGTTATACAACGGGTAATACATTGGCAGTAGGTGATTATACTTTTTACATTCATGCCAGTCGTAATTTTTGTACCAAATCTGCCGAAACAGTACCTGTAAAACTTAAGGTAAATGCCTTGCCAACCGTATCGGTTGCCAACGTAACGATTTGTGCAGGCTCAACTGCCACGTTGAGCGTTGCCTCGCCTGATGCGGCTTTTACGTATAACTGGTACACTAGTTCTTTAGGAGGCACAATTATTCATTCGGGTACAAGTTATACCAGTGCCGCTTTAACTTCAAATACATCGTTTTATGTAGAGGCCATAAACAGTGTTACTGGTTGTAAAAATGCAGGTGGATTACAAAGTGTAACGGTGCTTGTTAAACCCTATGCCACCGTACCAGCCATAGTAGGAGCAAATACGATGTGCGCGGGTACCAATCAAACAGTAAGCAACAGTTACTCAGGTGGGATTTGGACTACTTCGGATGCAACCATAGCTACGGTTGATGCAACCGGAAAGGTTATGGCGCTTAGTGGTGGAAACGTAACAATTCAGTATACTGTAGCCTCTGATGGTACTTATTGCGGTAAAACAATCGGCTTTACCATCGCGGTTAATCCGCAACCCAATTTAACATTAGGGCCTGATTTAGGAATTTGTGAAGGCCAAGCTACCACCACTTTACCATACTCAAACGCAATCAACAGTCCTACACTTTACAATATTGCTTGGGTAGGAAATGCATTACCGGCTGTTTCTGAACAGGCCTTGCCTGCTAATTCAATTTCGTTAACAATTCCTTCAAATACACCTCCGGCAGTTTATGCAGGAGTTTTAACGCTCAAAAATGCTTTGGGTTGTGAACAGGAAATACCCTTTAGCTTTCGGGTAAGAAATGTACCGCATAAACCAATTATTTCAATTCAATAAAAAGAAAAAAACGATTTCAACTTAATAAAATTATGAAAACAGTTATTGTTAATCTCAAAATGAGTGCCTTTGCACTTTTAATGATGCTTTTACCACTAGGCGTATTTGCTCAAACAGTTAATGCATATTTATGTGGAACTTCTACAGCTAAATTAAAGGCCGCACCAACGGGTTATACTTTGGTTGCAGGCGATAAAATTGTGTGGACTGTAGATGGAACTGCCCAGCCTGCCATAACCTATGCAGTAGCTGCAGATGCAGAATTTACTGTAAACGGAAGTTCTCTAGCTGTTGATAATCATACTTATTCAGTTGTCGTTACCCCTGCAAATTCAAATTTGTGTCCGAGCGATGCTTCGGATGCAACCAATTTGTATAAATTGCCAACATTAGCAATCACTGCTGCAAATTCTGCTAACGAATATTGTACATCAAATGCTTCATCGGCAACGGTTACTGCCACATTGGGGGCTGGCATAACATTACCATCAGGGGTAAGTCTCGATTATTCTTGGTCTGCTACAAAAGATGGGGTAGCGGTAGGCACAATCGCCGATATTGGTAGTTCAAGTTCAAATGTATTTACCATGGCAAACAATACGGCTGCGGCAACCTATGTATTTACGGCTACTGCTACCTACAATACTGGATCCACCACGTTAATTGGTTCGTCTTGTACAGCTACAGCAAACGCAACAATTAAGTTAAGCGACAAACCAGGTAAACCAAGCATCAGCATTGTTCCATAAATCATAATTAATTAAGGGTTAAGGGGTGTTCAATAAACTAAAGATATTTATTTTTTTTGCCTTGCTATTTTTTAGGTTATCAACCTGCTTTGCCCAATCCTCTAGTTTAACTACTATCAACTTAAAACCATCAACGAGTATTAAGATACAGGCAACTGGAACGGGTGCGAATTTTTATCAATGGTTTAAGAATGGCGAACCAATTAATGGTGCTACTTCTCGCGTTTATTTGGTGTCAAGTGTTGGAACCTATTCCGTTTTATCTTTTAGTTCAGGAGGTTGTATCTCGGAGATATCCGATGATGTTGTAGTTCTAACTGCCCAGCCATTAACCTCGGCCGATGTTTCGATTGTTAAGCAGTCCGAAACCAGACAAGTGCTAGATAACGAGGAGTTTACTTATACTTTGCTGGTGCGAAATAATGGTGTTGAGACTGCTAGTAATTTACAGGTAAAAGATGTGTTGCCTGATAATTTGGTTTTGGTTGCGATAGAAACACCAGCTTCTGGAATAACGAGTTACAATGAAAATAAGCGAACCGTTTTGTGGAATATTGCCAGCTTAGCCAACAAGCAGTTTTTAGAATTGGTTATTCGTGTAAAAGCAATTCGGGCTGAAAGAGTGATAAACATTGCTACTGTAACGAGCGATGAAGCAGATCCGAATTTAGCGAATAATACTTCTAGTGATAGTAAAGATATTGTAGGCATAACCATTCCAAATGTTTTTACACCCAATGGCGATGGTAAGAATGATGTATTTTTTATAGGCCAACTAGCAAATTACCCTGAAAATAAATTAGTGGTTGTAAATAGGTGGGGAAGTTCTGTATACGAAAAAGATGGCTATTTAAATGATTGGACAGCAAATGGCTTATCAGATGGGACCTATTTCTATGTTTTAAGGCTGAAAAACCATTCGGGAGAATGGAAAGAATTTAAAGGATATGTTACGGTTACAAGATAAAGGAGTGGTTATGAAAAGGATTTTGATTTTTTTCGTGTGTTTCGTAAACTTTCTAGGAGCTTCTGCTCAACAGAACGCACAATTTGGCCAATACGTTTTTAACGGATTGTTTTTAAATCCGGCATACGCGGGCTATAAAGAAGAACTTTATATGCAGGTGTTCGCAAGGTCGCAATGGACCGGCGTAAAAGGGGCGCCACAAACGTTATCCATTTCAGTTGATGAGGCGATTGATGATGAAGCTCTTGGCATTGGCCTTTTGGTATCGAAAGATAAGATTGGAGCCCAAAGTACCCTCAATTTTTCAGGTAATTTGGCTTACCGCATTAAACTTGATCAAACAGAAACCAATGTGTTAGCCTTTGGTATGGGTTTAGGTGTGATGCAAATGAGTGTAAACGGAAGCTTATTAAACCCAATCGAATCTGGCGATGCACGTATTTCAGCTTCAACCGAGTCGAGAACTGTGCCTGATATTAGGGTAGGGATACACTATTCCAACGAAAAGTTTTTTATAGGATTTTCGATCAATAACTTATTGTCGCAATACCTTTCGGTATTTAAAGAAAATCTTCTTTTAAGCATTACAAGCAAACCCCACCTGTATTTAACCGCTGGATTGGCACTTCCATTGAATGAAGATTTGATCTTAAAACCATCCTTTTTGATAAAGGATGATTTAGGTGGACCAACCTCAATTGATTTAAATACCTATTTTCTTCTTCGCGAACGTTTGGGCTTTGGTGCGGTTTACCGAAGTTCCCTTAAGCTATATCCCAAAGCTAATTTACAGCCCGATTTAACAACTAAAAGTGCAGTGGGCTTTATTGCCGAATTCTTTATCCAAAAGAATTTAAGGATCGGCTATGGCTACGATTATAATTTGAGTAAGTTAGGTTCATCCGATTATGGCTCCCATGAAGTATCTATTGGATATTACCTCAATACTGCAAAAAGCAGAAGACCAAAATGTTATTTTTAAAATTTTATTAAAAACAATATACTGCACAATCTACAACAGGATTTCAGTTTCGAACAAATTATACTGGAAGGATAACCCGTGAAGGTAAAGGAATAGTCTCCAGCAAGTGCATTTAGCAATACATGTGGAAGGATAAACAGGATACTGGAAAGTTGTATAGATGTTTGAGAGCAATACATGCGTAAAAACAGGCTGTTGTTTCGATAGTGCTTCTTTTTTTTGGTGGATACATTGATTTTTTTCACTAAAATCATAGTATAAGTGTGTTTTTGTGGGTAAAAGGGTTTGATAGAGTTGTTTTTTTGGCTTGGAAACTAAATAATGTGTTTTTTTGAAGATGTGTTGCGCTATTTTTATTTTTTTTTATTTAACTAGTTGTATTTCAGTTGTTTTATTTCGGTTTGGTTAGTATCTTTATGTGAGATATTTGAGTTGTTTCTCACGCAAGAATATTTTGACGAGCATTTTCTAGTTAATCTAAATTTAATTATAACGCAAAACGATGTCAAAAACTAAAACGATTGTGCTTATTCACGGAAATTTTGTGAATAATCTTACTTGGAATGCTTGGAAAAGTTTTTATGAAGAAAAGGGATATACAGTGCATACGCCTGCCAATCCCGGTCACGAAGGAAATCCTACAGCCCTACGCACTGAAGTTTCTCCCTATTTAATAGAAACAGGTTTTGTAGAGGTGGTCGAAAACCTCGTTAAGTTAATTGATGGCTTACCCGAAAAACCGTTGATTATTGGGCATTCAATGGCTGGAATGGCCGTGATGAAATTAATTGAACTGGATAAAGCAGTTGCCGGGGTAAGTATTGATGGAGCACCACCCAAGAATGTTTTTCCTCCTTTTCAAACCATTAAAACGGTACTTGGTGCGTTCGGTTTTTTTTCTTTCAAGAAGTATTTTATGGGCTCCGAAAGTTGGTATAATGCTGCTTTCTTCAATACATTACCTCCTGCTGAAAGGAAAAAGAATTTTTTAAAGTTCGCGGTTCCCGAAAGTTTTAAAGTAAGTCGACAGTTGCTGCTTAATAGTTTTTCAGCAATCGATTTTAAAAAAGCACACGCGCCACTTTTGTTTGTTGGTGGAGGAAAAGACACCATTTTCCCCGCAGAGTTAACCCGTAAGATTGCGAACAGCTATACGCATGAAAATAGTAGCGTAGACACAAAAATCTTTCCGGATAAAAGCCACTTTATTTGTGGTGAACCTGGTTGGGAAAAGGTGGCGGAGTATATCGTGGATTGGTACGAAAAGTTGCCGTAGCTGCTTGATTTAATATTTGTTTTTTAGGAATGTGTTTTGAATTTTTGAGCCTAAAATTGCAGAAAATACACCGGCTATTAAAACTGTTCCAATGGTTATGCCTGCAAGATCTTCTTCAGGATGTAAATATGACAAAACCGCTATGCCTAAAAAACTGAGGACTGCACCTAGTACAAATCCAGTGATGGTTCCTGCTTTATTTTTCATGATTATATTTATTTGATTTACAGGTCTTTGTATTTTCGAATATACCAAATTGTTCTCAAATAAAAGAATAATAGGTCGCATTAAATTGGCAAGGGCTAAATCATGACGATAATTTTCCCCTCGTGAGAAATAGTAGTTGCACCATAAATTCTGTTAAAACACATCTTTTATTAAGAATCTATAAACCAGTTTTTTAAAGTTCTAGGGTTCGATTAATGTTGATTTGTGCTAAAAAAGCTTCATCGTGCGAAACCACAATTAAAGTTCCTGTGTATTCATTTATAGCGGAAATTAATATCTCGATGTTCTGTATATCGAGGTTATTGGTGGGTTCATCCAATACAATTAAATCTGGTGCTTGTGTGCTCATGGTAAGGCAACACAGCATTAAACGCATGCGTTCACCACCACTTAAGCGCATGCAAGGTTTATCCCAGGTTTCTTTGCCAAATAAAAAACGATTGAGGCGAATTTTAACCTCGTGTTCTTGCAAAGCTGAGTTGTTAAATTGTTGAGCTTGTTGGTACACCGTAAGATCCGCTTGGAGCAAAGAATAATCTTGGTCTACATAAACGGATTTGTTTTCCGCAAGCTTCAAGCTACCGAATTGAACAATGGTTTTTCCTAAAATTAATTGAATTAAGCTGGTTTTGCCAGCACCATTTTTGCCTTTTAAAACGATTCTTTCGCCGCTAAGAATTTGAAAACTTAAAGGTTCTTTCCAGAGGTAATTATCGCCGTAACGAATGTTAATAGCTTTAGCCTGAGCCAATATTTTTCCTGTGTGCAAACGCGAAGGACTGAATCCGAATTTCATTTTGTCAACGTCGGGAAGGTCTGAACGCAGGTTTTGAAGTTTTTGATTAAGGTTCTCTATTTTTTCGTTGTGGAGGTTTTTAAGCTTTGATGTACTGTTTTCTGCTTTGTTGCGTAACGTGTTCATCATAATTCTTGCAACACCTGCTTTCTCTTGTTTCCCTTTTCCTCGACTATCCGTCTTTTGTTGTCGCTCAAGGGTTTCTCTTTCCTTTTCTTTCGCTTTGCGTAGGGACTTCTCTTGATGTTGGATATCCTTGTTTAAAGCCATGTTTTCGATTTTCTTTTGGCTGCGGTAAAAATCGAAATTGCCACCATACACCTTGATTTCCTGTTTGTTTAACTCGCAAACTTTGTTTAAAATGTTGAGCAATTTTAAATCGTGGCTAACCAAAATCATGGCACTTTTGCTCGCTTGAATGTAGGCGTACAGCATAGCTCTTCCTTCTAAATCCAGATGGTTACTGGGCTCGTCCAATAGGATTAACCTGGGTTGATGGATGTTCATCCCCGCTAGAAAAACTTTTGTTTTTTGTCCGCCACTTAAGCTGCTCATCTGCGTGGATAAATCGAAATGAGCCAGTCCCCAAAAATCGAGGGCTTCTGCGCTGCGTTCCTGAATGGTCCAATCATCGTTAAGAGCTGTGAAATTTTCTTCGGCTGTATTTCCTTGTAAAATTTCCGTTAGGGCGTTTATTTTTTCAGCAATGCCCAAGGCTTCTGAGATGGTTAAATGATTGTATTGCCCGAAAATCTGGGGCACATAGTAGGGTTCGGCCTCCAGACTTATGAAGCCTTCTGAAGGGAGTAATTCTTGTGCAACGAGTTTTAATAAAGTAGATTTTCCTACTCCGTTGTTGCCAATTAACGCAATTTTTTCGTGTTTATCAAGCGCTAAATGAAGGGTGCTAAATACTAAATCCCCGTTAGGGTGTATGTATGAAAGGTTGTGTAAATGTAACATGATTTCTTTCGCTAAAGATTAAACAATGCGGCCAATCGATTGATTTTGCCGGTCTTATTTTGCTTGAAAGAACTGGGATTTTACATGTTTATTTACACTAAATGATTTGCTTACAAAGATAACACTATTTTTTGAATGGCTCAAACAGATTATTACAGCACTAGGTTATTGATCATTTAAAGAATCAATGCTAGCTGCTTTTAGTTTTTCCAAGGCTGCTTTCATGTTGGCAATTTGCTCGGCTGGATGGCTTTCCCAAACCGTAATTTCGCCAACCACGCGAAAGGGATGTACCGATCGATACGATTTGCTTGGGTTGCCAGGAAATTTCTTATCCGTTAAATCCGGGTCATCTTCTATTTTGCCACAAGGTTCAACCAGGTAAATTCTTTCTTTTCCATCACCTAATGCAAGTTCTGCACCCCAAATGGCAGCATCTAAGGTAGCCGATAAAAAGATATATGCAGCGATTTTTTGTTGACCATAATTGGAGTTAAAGCCTGGTGAAATGAAATCGCCCATGCGTAAATCAGCTTTGGTCCCGTGAAAATACGTTTGTGCAAATGGCGTTGCATGCAATCCTTGCTGTGTGGTGTCCATTGGTATCCCGTTTATTTAGATGCGTATTTCGATTCGTTTTCCCGTGCACGAAAGTGCACAATTTGTTTTATCAGTTCAAAAGGCATGGCTTGGTTCAACGGAAATTGAACAGAACCCTTTCCTTGTTTGTAATGGGAAAGCTCTTGGGCGAATTCTTGGTGTCCGGTAGGAGTGGCGTAGAAACCAATGTGTTTTTTGTATCCGGCAAAATAAACCAAGGCTTTGCCATGCGTTTTATAAGCCGGCATTCCGTACGAAATACTCTCAGCAGCCTCCGGTGCCGCGTTTTTTATCGCTTTGCGTATTTCTTGTAAAATTAGCTGAACCTGGACGGGGAATGTTTCGATATATTCATCAACCGATTTAAATGCTTGTTTCGTTTCCATAATACGCGTTATTTCTGAAATTAAAACGTAATAACCAGTTTACCGATGGTGCTACCTGATTCTAATTGTTGGTGAGCAGCCTTTAAATTTTCAGCTGATAAGCCTTTTAAAATGGTGTTTACAGTAGATTGCAGTGTGTTGTCATTCAACCAATTTGCCATTTTATTTAAAATATGGTGCTGTTCAATCATGTCATCGGTTTGAAACATCGATCGGGTAAACATCAATTCCCAATGCAAACTTGCGCTTTTGCTTTTTAACTGGCGGATGTTCACAGGCTGTGTAGGGTCGCTGATGGTACCGATTTGTCCTTGCGGTTTAATAAGTTCGACGATGGCCTCCCAATATTGATTTAAATCGACAAAATCGAGGATAAAATCAATGTTTTGAAAACCAATTTCTTTCACATTGTGCACTAAATTGGCATGATTAACAACATGATCGGCGCCCATTTTTTTGCACCAATCTACAGAATCCGGGCGCGAAGCGGTTGCCAAGGTGGTTAACCCAAAAATCTTTTTGGCAATTTGTATGGCGATGGAACCTACGCCACCAGCTCCACCGATAATGAGAATGGATTTACCTTTGTCTTTCTCAGGATGTAAGCGCATTCGATCGGCTAAAATTTCGTAGGCTGTTAGCGCGGTTAAAGGCACAGCAGCGGCAGCATCTACCGGGATATTGGGTGCAAAGCCAACTATGCGTTCATCCACCAATTGATATTCCTGATTGCTTCCACTACGGGTAAGATCGCCGGCATAAAAAACTTTATCACCTTTTTTAAAAAGTGTAACCTGATCGCCTATGGCTTCAACCGTGCCTACTGCATCCCAGCCAATTATTTTTGGCTGCTCTTGTTGTTGGTCTTTTAAACTGCTCTGGCGAACTTTATAATCAACCGGATTAACCGAGATAGCATCAATTTTTACCAAGAGATCTTTTCCCTGCGGATGCGGTATCTCCAGTTCAAAGTCAATAAAACAGTCTGTATCAGTAAGAGGTTTCGAAGTTTTAAATCCAACGGCTTTCATAGTAAGGTTTTTTAATAGATGGATATGTGTATTGCGTATAAAAATAGGATTATTTACGACATCATTTTCGTTAATTCTGTCTCCAGACGGTCAAAGTTCTCTTCATTTTTGTCCACCACATAGGGTCTAAGTTTTGCACACGCTTCAGCGGTTTCAAACAACATTTTGAAGGTTAGTTTGGTTTGGCTTTCGGTTAAGGAATCGAAGGTGGCTAAAATCTGGAAAAGCGGCTTTGAATGTCGTTTCCAAGCAATTAAAGCGGGTGCTTCAATTTTAATAAATTCGCATTCATTGGGGTAGTTACCTGTATCAGGCCCATGCATAGTGAAGCTCCATTTTCCGCCTACGCGAAAATCAAATTCATGAAAGCTATTGCTAAAGCCTTTAGGTCCCCACCAATTTTTTAAGTGTTCGGGGTCAGACCAAGCACGAAAGAGAAGTTCTCTTGGAACATTAAAACTCGTGTATTCACGATTTCGCTTTCGGGTGTGGTTTGGAGTATTTCAGTTGTCATCTGCCGTATTTTTAAAAAAAAGTTAACCCCTGCAACCATTACTGTGTTGCAGGGGCAAGATAAAAATAAGCAATATTGTCTTTTCAGCAAGCTGCTATTTTAAAATGATTTCATCGGCAAAGGTCATGCAATCGAATTTTGATCCTGCCGGGTGCCATTCTGGAAGCTTACCATAGTATTGCGCTACTACTTTAATATACCGTGTTTTGAGGTTTTTAAATGAGGCTTCGAATGGGTGTCTTAAATTGCCTTTAACTTCAGGTGCGATGGTATTTTGAATGGTTTGTACCAATGTGTATTCATCTTGAAGGTTCTTTTTCGCAAAAATCTCTACCTTTTTAGGCAAAATAACCCATGAAGTAGTATTTTGGAAGAAAGCCATTGAGAATGTATGGATGTTTTGAACGGAATCTAAATCCAATTCGATATTGATATCTTGACCGGAATAGGCTTGCCAAAGACCGCTTCTGATGTCATTGTCCGAACCGAGTTTACCATCCAATAAACCGTACTTTCCGCCGCCATCGTAACTTGGATGGTAGGGTGAATAGTTTGAATTTAATTTAGCTAGTTTTCCAATTGCTTTGTGATAGATGAGATCGACTTTTGAAATAGAATAGGCTTTCTCCTGTTTGATGACGCGCGCCTTGATTTGGACATCTTTGTTGATGTAAATAGGCTTGGTGTATAAATTTGATTGGGATGTTACGGTATCCTGATTCAAGGAATAATGAACCGGTAAAGTTCCAAATAATGAGCGCATGCTAATCATACGGCCTTTAGGATAAAGTTTTTCAGATGGTGTGATGATGGTATATCCTTCCAAGTCGATGAGGCTTTGAATCAATTGATCATATTGTTTCATGTTCACATCTAACCATGAATCGCGGTTTTCTAAATGCCATAAGCGCGCATATTCTGTTTTAAGTTGTCTTGCGCGTTCAATTAAATTAGCGGTGTTGGTTTGGATAGCCGTTACAGCAGAATCATTTTGATTTTTGGTGTTTAAATACTGATCGATTTCTACGCGCAAAAGATTTTTATCCAAGGTAAAATCGGCCTCTTTCATCGCAAAAAGAAGATAATCGAGTGTAATTTTATTTTCTTTAACGCGCGGTACTATTGCTTTTACGTTATTTACAAGTGCTGCTAATTGGTTTTTTAGCGCAAGGTTTTTTGTTTTTTGTTTTTCACCGATGTAATCTTTGTAAATGGGGAAAATAGGTTCAAAGAGGCGATTGTTTTTTAAAATTTCGCGAACGTCCGATTGATGCAATTTGGAGAAAGCGGTCATTGTTTTGGTTAAGGAATCAGCCGTTAAACCATAAAATAGGGCATCATATGCAGTATTAAACTGGTTAAACAACGTTTCTTTTTCTTGCTTCGAGATGTCTAAATTGCCGGGATTGTTTGGTGCTTTCCAACTATTTTGAGCCCCCCAAACAAATCCATGCCAGTTGTTTTCAAAGAAATTTAAGCCGCCATCGTCCCACGAAGTGTTAAAAACACCTTTGGCTCCTAGCGCATAACCATCGCGAATAAAATTGTAAATATTGGTTTTGGCCGCCTCGTAATTTGGGAAGATGTTACTCCAACAGTTGATGCCGGGAGCTACCCAAAAATTGAGTCCTTGCGCAGCAATGGGTTTAATAGCATAGTCAAAATTATCGGCAGGCTGGTAGGCCCAAGGAATGACTGTGATGTCTTTGGGTAGCTGCGGGATGATTTCAGGATGACTGACTGCAATATCGCCCCACATGATTATTTTTTTGTTAAAGGGCGTGAGGATGGTGTTCAGTCGGTTGATGTGATACGCATAAATTCCACCCAGGCCTATGCTATCCATCATTTTTTTCGATTTCCCTTCGCCTAGTCCGAATGTTTCATCGCAATTGATATTAAAATATTCGCCACTGAAAGCAGGTACAATTTCTGAATAAACATCTTTCAAAAAGGTATAGGAATCTTCAAATGCGGGAGATATAATGTGGTTGTTTTCGCGCAAATATTCGTATTTGGGATTGGCTAAGGTTTTAGCCATGTGTCCAAAAGATTGATAACTTCCAATCAGTTCAATATGATATTTTTTAGCAAATTGGCTGAGTTCTGCTACTTGTTCTTGTGTAATTCCATCCGCAGGAGCGATGGAAGGATCTTTTTTGAGCTTAAACACATGTTCAATGTAAAGCGAGAAATAATTAAGCTTAAATTCGGCCATGGTCATGATTTGCTTTTTTAGCATGTCCATGCTTGGAATAGGTCCTCTGCTGATATCATCTTGCCAAGCTCTTACAGCAATATTTGGGTAATCAAAAATGGATACGGTTGGTAACTGATTTCCTGAACGATTGGCTTTTATAACTTGTTTAAGCGTTTGCATGCCATAGAAAAAACCCGTTTGGTTCTTTGCATAAATGCTTATTTTTTGTGGCGATATCTTTAAAAAGTATCCTTCCGTACCCATTTTTTCGGGATTACTGAAGTTGTTTTCGCTTAATAGTTTTTGTGTTTGCTTATCCGATTTTAGTTGAATGAATTCAATGCTGTTTTTTTTCCCCCGTTTGGCTATTGGAAGTACAAAATTCAATTCCTTTTTAATGCAGGCATTTAATTCCTCAATACAGAAAAGATCGACTGACTTTGCAACGATTTGCGTTTTGTTGTTCAGGTTAAAATGAGCATCGCTTAGGTTTAGGTGCTGCGGGGTAGGAATTAATTTTAATTGCGCATAGGTTACGATGATAAATAGCGAAAAGATTGTGCTAGTAAAGATTTTTTTAAGCATGCTAATTGGCTAATGTATTGATGGAAGACAAAATACAAAAAATAATTAGTAAATCGATTTAATTGTTCAACTAGTAAAATTTCTTTGTTTGTTGAAAATTCTTGCTGAAAAGGGGATAGGTTAACTTGGCCGTTTTGGGTGGAGCGAAGCAATCCATCTTTTTTAAGGACTGCTTCGTTACCCATGATTGTAAATTTAATTGGGGAGAAAGATTTATTTAAAACACCACTTTTACCACATCTACTTGTGTAGAACGCTTGTTTGCCGGGCATGAAATGGTTAATTTTCCGTTGGCATGGGCAAAGGTTAAAGCTTGGTTTTTTTCTAATATTTTTACTGATTTTGGTTTGTTCGGGCAAGTGAGGGTAATTTCCATGTCCTTAGCAGGCAATTGTTGTTCAGGATATGCACCATCTTTACCAAACTCAGGGATTAAAAATAAATAGCGTTGGTTTTTGTTTGCCGTTGCCGGAACACTCGCCGCTTCAGTAGCAGGTAGAGCTGTGGTTTCTTTAATCGCTTCTCCATTTACGACCATCCATTCTTGTAAAATAGCTAGATTTTTATATGTCTTATCAGACATTTTGCCGGTCGCATCGGGACCAATACTCAATAAGTAGTTTATGTTTAAGCTACTCATGGCCGCTAATTGTCCTTCCACGTATGCCGGAGCTTTAAATGGTAGGGTTGTGCTGTTGGTCCAGCTAGTTGTCCAGGTGTTGCAAAATTCACCCCATCCAGCTGCTGGTTTTGTAGGGGCTTCTCTTTCAAACGTTACAAAATCACCTTTACCATGTAAACGCGGGTTAATCACAATATCGGGTTGTATTTGTAGAATTTCTTCACGGGTCATCACTTTTCCACCATTGGGGATGCTTGGCTGTCCGTCAAACCATAATAAATCAATTTTACCATAGTTTGTCAGTAATTCGGTTATTTGACCGCGGATGTAGGTTTTGAAATCTGCATAATGTTGTTGACGTTCAGCATCTGTTTTTTGAGTTGTTCTCGGGTTTAAATCGGCATCCAAGGACTTAATTTTAGGTTGCGAGGCAACGGCCTTGTAATACAAAAAGTTCATGAATCCTTGGTCGAAATACCAATCTGGTGGCGAGTAATATAAGCCTACTTTTAAATCATACTTCCGGCAAGCATCAACAAATAATTTCACGAAATCTTTGCCGTCGCCATATGTTTTGGTGTTAAAATTTCCGTAGGCTGAAGGCCAAAGTGAAAAACCCTCGTGGTGTCGGACAGTGAAAACAGCGTAGGTAAAGCCTGCTTTTTTGGCTTCTTTAATCCATTTTTCTGGTTCGAACGATTGCGGATTAAAATCGCGTGCCATTTCCCAGTATTGATTAGGGGTTAAGTTTGGTCGATCCGTGTATCGATTGTACTCTTTTTTAGTAATAATTTCTTGAATTTCATCATCTGACAACGTTTTTCCGGCCAAGCCTCTTCCAGGAATCATCGGCCAGGAAAGATCCAGATTTTTTACCGAAGAGATTCCCCAACAAACGAACAGACCTAGTTTGGCTTCGGGATACCACAAGGTATTGGGACGTATTTTAGTATTTACCGTATTGTTATTGGCCATGTTAATCATACCATGTTCCGCTTTGACGGTTTCTTTGTCTTTGGTGGTCTGCGCTTTTACGAAAATAACGCTCAAGCCCATGAATAGGGAACTTGTGAGAAAAGTTCTAAATTTTATCATATGGATGGAAGAATAAGGATGCTAATTTTAAAATGGATTTATCAAGTAAACTCTCTTTGATTGAGTCAAAGTAATTATTTCTACAAAGCATACACGTATGGAAATTTTTGCTGAAAAAGGAATAGGTTAACTTGACCGTTTTGGGTGGAGCGAAGCAATCCATCTTTTTTAAGGACTGCTTCGTTACCCATGATTGTAAATTTAATTGGGGAGAAAGATTTATTTAAAACACCACTTTTACCACATCTACCTGTGTAGAACGCTTGTTTGCCGGGCATGAAATGGTTAATTTTCCGTTGGCATAGGTAAAGGTT
This sequence comes from Pedobacter paludisoli, assembly GCF_052344095.1. Lineage (GTDB taxonomy): Bacteria > Bacteroidota > Bacteroidia > Sphingobacteriales > Sphingobacteriaceae > Pedobacter. The sequence continues at coordinate 4,565,178 of NZ_CP179926.1, forward strand.
AAAGCTTGGTTTTTTTCTAGTGTTTTTACTGATTTTGGTTTGTTCGGGCAAGTGAGGGTGATTTCCATGTCCTTAGCAGGCAATTGTTGTTCAGGATATGCGCCATCTTTATCAAAACTAGGGATTAAAAACAAATAGCGTAGGTTTTTGTTTGCGGTTGCCGGAACACTGGCTATTTCAGTAGCAGGCAAGGGACTTGTACCTTTAATCGCTTCTCCGTTTATGACCATCCATTTTTGTAAAATAGCTAGATTTTTATACACTTTATCAGACATTTTGCCGGTAGCATCAGGGCCAATGCCCAATAAGTAATTCATGTTTAAGCTACTCATGGCCGCTAATTGTCCTTCTACATAAGCTGGCGCTTTAAATGGGAGGGTTGTGCTGTTGGTCCAGCTGGTTGTCCAAGTGTTGCAAAATTCGGCCCATCCAGCTGCCGGTTTTGTAGGGGCTTCTCTTTCAAAAGTTACAAAATCACCTTTGCCGTGTAAGCGCGGGTTAATCACAATATCGGGTTGTAACTGAAGTATTTCTTCACGGGTCATTACTTTACCACCATTGGGAATGTTTGGCTGTCCGTCAAACCATAATAAATCAATTTTACCATAGTTTGTCAGTAATTCAGTTATTTGACCACGGATATACGTTTTAAAATCAGCATAATGTTGTTGACGTTCCTCCTCTGTTTTTTTTGTAGTTCTTGGGTTTAAGTCTGCATCAAGAGGCTTAATTTTAGGTTGCGAGGCAGCAGCCTTGTAATACAAAAAGTTCATGAATTCTTTGTCGAAATACCAATCTGGTGGCGAGTAATATAAACCTACTTTTAAACCATACTTCCTGCAAGCATCAACAAATTTTTTCACGAAATCTTGGCCATCGCCATATGTTTTGGTGTTAAAATTTCCGTAGGCTGAAGGCCAAAGTGAAAAACCTTCGTGGTGTCTGGCGGTTAATACCGCATAGGTAAAGCCTGCTTTTTTGGCTTCTTTAATCCATTTTTCTGGTTCGAAGGATTGTGGATTAAAATCACGTGCCATTTCCCAATATTGATTAGGGGTTAAGTTTGGTCGTTCCGTGTATCGATTGTATTCTTTTTTGGTAACAATTTCTTGAATTTCGTCATCTGATAACGTTTTTCCGGCTAAGCCTCTTCCCGGAATCATGGGCCAGGAAAGATCCAGATTTTTTACGGAAGACACTCCCCAGTGAATGAAGAGACCTAGTTTGGCTTCGGGATACCACAAGGTATTCGGACGTATTTGAGCATTGACGGTTTTGTTATTGGCCATGTTAATCATACCATGTTCCGCCTTCACGGTTTCTTTGTCTTTGGTGGTCTGCGCTTTTACCAAAACAACACCCAAGCTCAGGAATAGGGAGCTTGTGAGATAAGCTTTAAATTTCATCATGTGAATAGAAGAATAAGGATTCCTAAATTTAAGTTAGATTAGCGAGTAAACTATCTTTAGTTGCTGCAAATTAAGGTAATTATTTTTACAAAGTGTACACGTATCAAAAATTGTCGAGAAAGGGGATGTCAATACAAAGAAAAAATAATTAACTTCGACATTCGTCGCTTAATTATTGAGTTCCATAAACGAATTATTTACCTTGTTTTCCCTATGAAAATGTACATTCTGATGAAAGACTCCATTCCTGATAAGCTTGTTCCTGTGATAGCTGCACATGCTTCTTTAGCGTGTTATAAGAAGTATGAGACAAACCCTGATATGAATACATGGATAAACGGAATATTTAAAAAGGTGGTTTGTTTGGTTAATGACGCAGAGTTTGAAAGATTAAAAGCCGAAGAGAATGTAGTGGTTTTGACGGAATCAGCGTTGAATGATCAAGAAGTTTGTGTAGCTTTTTGCCCAAGGGAGGAATATCCAAAACCTTTCAAGTTTTTAAGAATGTGGACTCCACAGCATAACGAATAAGCATTCAAGTGTATTAGAAATTCAAAATTCTACATCAATATTGCTATAATTTCCATTTTCAAAATGATTCCATCAACGCAAGCACTGATAACGTACTTAACATGTGATGAAAAAGAACAGCAGGCTGCTGTGGTTGATTCTTATGTGAAGTCTATCCTAAAATTAGGGACAAAGGAAGATGCTTTGGCTCTGTTACCCGTGTATTTGGATAATTTCGATGATTTTCGCTACAGCGATTTAGTAACCCTGTTTGTTCAATTTGGCGATAACTCTTTTGCTGAAAAAATTTTTTCACGCGTTTTTATCGATAATCAATTGGTTGAAGGTGCGGACCCCTACTTATTGGAAGTATTAGGCGTGTTGAAGTTCGAACCAATCAAAAGCATTGCTTTTGAATACGCCTTTCAGCTGCAAGAATCGGATTATTACCTCCAAAAATATGCTGTTTTGTGTTTGTTAAATTTTGATTGTTCTGAATACATCGACACCCTTAAAACAGCTATTGAGGATTGTTTGCATAAAAATCTATTTTCGGAATTTGTGCCTGCGCTGGTCAGCAAAATTCCGAATCCCAGTTCGTTGCTTGAAGAATTGTACGAATCTGGGGAGAGCATCGCATCAACCGATTGTAATGCCGGGATGGTTTTGGGATTTTCCCTTTGCGGGGATGAAGGTAGAACGTATTTCAGGAAAATGTTGTTCAATCCGAATTGGGAAGCCAATTCAACTTCAACCGGAACATTGCGTTATACGTACCTTGGATTACAACAGCTAAATATTTCGTTTGCGGAACTTTATGAAGAGATTAAAGCCATGAGCGATTTACAAGAAGTTTCTTATGCGTTAGAAGTTCTTTTCAGTTTATTGGACTGCCGAATGGCTGATTATACCTCCAGTGTAACAGAAAGTTTTATTGATTTGTATACACTATTTTTTTCTCGTGAAAGTCCAACACGTTCCAACAACTTAATCGATGTTGCGGATCGTGTTGGAAAAGAAATGAAGGCCTATGAATACGAAGCAAAAATAGAAAAGAAAATAACAGAAGATATTATTTTGATGAATACTAGCTTGTTAATAGAAGGTAAGTATTCAGGTCACAAGTAATATCTGTTTATCATTTCTTGAGCAGCAAATCGATCGCAAGGCCAATAATAATTACGACTATATAAAAAGAAATGCAACCTAAAATATACGCTGCCAAAGCCTTCAAGTAACTACGTACGTCTTTCTTGTCAAAAAAATTGGCAATGGCGAAGGTTATATATAAAATGGCTAAAATTCCTGCTACTGGCATCATCTTTACATGGAAGATTCCTTCTAGAATAGAGAAAAGAGCAAAAATGAGCATGCCTATTCCTATTGTAAAACACAAGAGGATAATAATTTCATACAGATTGAAATCATATTTTTTAAAGAATAGTTTGATGAAAAACGCGATGAATATGCCCATTAAAATATTTGCATAGCCGTAATGGCCTTGAATCCAGGTCATGATTTTTCCTATCGCAGATTTTTCAAACCCATTTTGTTGAAGATACTGTTCTTCAATATGGAAATAGTGCGTTAGAATCGAATACAATAGGGAAGTTATAATAATAAAAATGATGGGTTTAACCAATCTATTTCTATTGTCTGTTAAAAACTCTCGTACACTTTTACCCGGCCGTATAAAAAGTTCTTTAATGGTATAGAGGATTCCTTTTTCAAAATGGAGAACATGTTCAATTTCGTGTTTGATGTAGTGTGCGTCAATTCTTTTAAGTTCTGCAGGTTGCCCACAATTAGAACAAAATTTTCCTGCTAGTGCCGTGTTGCAATTGTTACAGTTTTTATCCATACGTTAATTTGAATTCGTTTCGGAGGTTGTTTTCTAATTTTTAGTTTAGTTGATCTTATACAAATCTATCGAATAATAATAAAGGTACTAGTATATTTATGTGAACATTACTGCAGCTTGGTGTTAAATGTTCAATTTCGATAATTCTTTTTAACTTTAGTGCAAAAATCTGCTGATGGATTCTTCCGATTGCACCATTGCGAATAGATAGTCCGTTATCCACTAAATTATCGCTCTGATCCTGTAAACAAATCCAGCCATTAGAGAAAATCAAGGAATAAACAGAGGTAGTTATGAAAATAGCTTTCTTTCAATGTGTTGGCTAAAATTAAATCAAAAACAAATTCAATTATAAAAATGAAAAAAATAATACTGTTACTTCTTATACTATTCATTACAAAATTTAACTATGCACAAACTGTATTGCTTGATAGTTTGGTTCAAAAGAATGGTTTTTCCTTTAAAAATAATCAAGACAGTTCCTTTCAGGGAAAAGGATGGGAGGTTTTGCTAAACGAAATAAAACAATCGAATGCTGTTTTGCTGGGAGAAACTCACTTTACAAACGAAATTCCCTATTTTACCAATGCGATTGTTAATGAGGTTAAGTTCGATAATTATTTTATTGAGGTTGATCCATATTCTGTAGATATCATCGAAAGAAAAATTAAATCGCTATCAAACGAACAGCTTAATTCTTTTGTTAAAACATATAGTACAAACTTTTCTTTTTTGGAGTATGAACCTGAGTTCGCGTTGTTTAAGCGTTTGGTTAAAAGTAACACCAAAATTTATGGCGTCGAACAAATCAGCATTTTTGCTGATCAGATGATCATTTCAAGTTTAAAAGAAACATCAAAAAATAAAGAAGCAATTGCAATCTATGAACAAATGCTTCAGAATTCCAAGCTAGCCGCATCTAAAGAGGGCATGGAAAAATATTATTTATTATCCGAAGACTGCCTTCAGAAAATAGACGCGCTATTGAAGCTAAAACTTTCTGACAAAGAGCGGAAACAAATGGAAGATTTAAAACTAAGTAGAGAGATTTATACGAACAGAAATCATCCCTTAAGGATTCAACTGATGAAAAATATCCTGGTAAATCAAATGGCCGATTGGAGGAACAAAAAGAATCTTTTCAAATTTGGTGCAGTTCACGTGCCAAAAGGTGAAACCATCTTAACAAAAACTGATATATACGATATAGGCAGTTTAGTTTGCAATATTGAAGAAGCAAGCTTTAGAAAATCCTTACATATCATGCTTGTTGGAAAAGAAGAGGATGAAAACGATACCAATAGTTTTAAATCTTTTCTAAAGCTGGTAAACGATGACCAATGGCACTGTTTTGATTTAAGGCCTTTAAAGAAGTCTATTTTAGAAAATAAGCTACAAGTAAATGATGTTTATTTGTCTAGAGTGATAAAAGGTTATGACTATCTTATTTATTTTCCAAAAGTTACTAAAAGTAAAGAGATCTCGAAATAATACGAACGCAAATCTGCAAAACGTCTAAAAACTTACCATGGTTCTACAATATCATGGTAAGTTTTTGTGTTTATGATAAACTTTCAACCACAGTATAATAACTAATTTTAGGAAAGGCAGTAGCGATTAGGTAATTCCCAAAACAAAGTAAATTATAAAATTATTTGTATTTTGTAGTCGTATATATTATATTTGCGACAACAAAAAATATAAAAAATGAGAAGATTAGAATTTGCATCTCTTCAAGTGGGAGATTTAGAAGTTTCAAAAGAGTTCTACACAACAAAATTAGGATTTGAAGTATCTGAAATGTCAAATCCATATGCCTACGTTTTTAAATTCAACAAAGGCGAAGCAAGTTTTGCAATTAGAACACCAATGACAAACTTAGACGGAAAAGAACTTGGCGTTGGAGCTTCACTTTGGTTTGCTATTGATGGTACTATTGAAGATTTTCTGGCAGACTTAACCGCAAAAGGAGTTGCAATTTTAGGAACAATCAACAATACACCATTTGGAAAAACAATAATTGTGAAAGACCCAGACGGCTATGTTTTGACTTTTTTACAACCAAACGCATAAAATTTTTATGGCTCAGAATATAGAATTTAAGTTCAAATCGCCGAACGAAAGTCCAGGTTACTTGCTTGGACAAGTAACGATGCTTTGGCAAAGAAAACACAAAAAAGTTTTAGATCCTTTGAATTTGACCCAAACGCAATTTGTTCTTTTAACTGCGTTAGGTTGGCTTTCTAAAGAAAACGAAAACGTAACACAAGTTGATATTGCGAATCAAAGTAATTCCGATAGAATGATGGTTTCCAAAGTGCTAAGAACATTGGAAGAAAAGAATTTTATTAGCAGACAAGAACACCAAACAGATACAAGAGCCAAAGTCATTAAATTGACTGATGAAGGTGCAAAAGTCCTACAAAAAGCATTGACCGTGATTGAAAATGCTGATATTGATTTCTTTTCAGCCATTGGAGATAAACAGGCACTATTCAACCTAACAATGGTAAACTTGATAGAACAAAACAGGGGTGAATAGAAACGACGCCTATTATGCGGGTTAAAAAGTAAATGTATCTAATCATTTGTCGCTTATTTTAAGGCTTTATTGTTCTTTGTTTTTTAAACTAGATGATATTTTACTCAAAATCGAGTTTTTTTATGTCTATAATCGATTATATTCGCGCTAAAATCAGTTAAGCTTAAGAATTAAGGTAGATTTTTAGATTAATAGCCGTTCAAAGCGCTATATGCTGAAAAACATAAAAAAAGATAGACAAATAGTTAATAAATGATGGAGCAGACAGTTAAGACACTAATTTATATTCATGCTTTTTTCGGAGGACTGGGTTTGATAACAGGCATGATCAGCATTTTCGTAAAAAAGGGCGGACTTAATCACAAAAGAACAGGGAAAATATTCTCGTATTCCATGCTAATAAGTTCAATTATTTCACTGTTTGTTGCCAGAATGCCAAATCACGAAAATTTATTTTTATTTCTAATTGGGATATTTACCATTTATTTAATCTTAGCAGGAAACCGTGCTTTGACATTAAAAAGCAAAATTAAAACCAAGGCAGACTTGATTGATAAATCGGTATCAGGAATCATGTTCTTGGTTTCAATTGCGATGTTAATTCTTGGCCTGATTGGAATGGTTCAGAAAGTAGAAAATAGCGTTTTGTACCTTTTCTTTGGTGGATTTGGAGCATTTATGACTTTAAAAGATTTTCAAACGTTCAAAATTTTTAACGAAAAGAAAAATGCTTGGTTAATTAGCCATTTAGGGCGAATGATTGGTGCTTTAATTGCATCCGTGACGGCATTTTTGGTTGCTGGATTACATATCGGGACAACTTTAGTTTGGATGATGCCAACCATCTTAGGAACCGGTTACATTATTTATTGGAATAGACAATTTAAGTCAAAAAGTCCTATTAAAATAGAACTTGAATAATCCCTAAAAAAGCTATTCCACTAAATTTAACGTTTAGTATAAATACCCAGTGAAACTGTGCAATTTTATCTTTAAAGCGCTGTAAAGATCACTTAAGTGCTATAGTTCCCAACCAACGGTAAATTGAAACACATAATCAAAATCTTTGCCTGAAACAGCTGGGCGGTTATCGTAGTTGATGGTGGTTCCTGCTTTAAAGTAGAAATCCTGTAGGAATTCGTATTTCGCATCAAATTGAAAATCAGAACGCCAGCGTTTCGATTCGGTTAAGGAGCGATACACATACCAATTTGTCAAGAGTGATAAGTCGCCAATATCAAATAAATTGAGTTCGGTTCCAGCATACACCTCCATACTTCTTCTTGATGAAGTGTTATTGGAAAAATTCTCGTTGTTAAACGATAGACCACCAGCAGCACCCCAATAGGCTTTATTGGTATGTGTGAAAAGTTTTCCGAATCCTACTTTTCCGGTTGTTCTCAGTTTTAAGGCCTGTTCGGTATTTGATAGAAAACTCAAAGAACTCGATATATATAAATCGCCCGGTAAAAAGTATTTATAATTTAAGGCTGCATCCGTACGCTTGGTTGAAGCAACGCTATCCTGACTCGAATGTATACCATTATAATTGGCATCCGCTTGCCAACGTTCTGCAATGTATCCCAATGAACTACGAACGGTTAATTGCTTTAAATTATTCGCTTTTGTAATGTTGAAACCAATGTCAACACTTGCTTTTAGCCGACTCCAAAATTGGTTTTTAATGACTTGAATGTATACAATGTCCGAAATAGCGCTTGAAATATCGGCAGCACCATCATCTTTTATCATCACTTGGTTGCTATCCGCAGTACTTTCAATTTTTCCATTTACCCGTCGGCCATCTTGCAAGGTTAATAAAAAGCGTGATTTAGATGATATTTTCTTGATTTCCGACCATTTTATGGTAAAATCGTTTTTTGAATAGGGAGTTTCAATGGTAAGTACCCCATTACTTAGCGATTTAATTTCACCTACAATCATATTCCCATTTTTAAACGTAATGGAATCGGTTTGGCTTTTCGCTAGTTTCGGAAAAAGGGAAAGGACAACAAGACACGCAATAACTTTTGCTATATTAAAGATGCTTTGTGAAAAGATTGTTCTTTTTTTTAATGAGTTTAGAGCTTGCATAAGCGTTTTTCTTTTGATACAATTAGACTGATAGAATTTAACTATAAAACCACTCACTTGTCCCCAAATAGTTAAAAACAGTTGAAATTTTGTTCTTAACCAGATTTTGTTTGATGAATAACCTGCTTATAAACAGCATTATTTAATGCTAAGATATAAAAATTTTGGATTTTAGGAGAGGAGATTCTTGCGTGCAGAGTATACTTAATATCCCGATGCTTTATAGTTACCATTCCTCAGGTATTTTGTCCGTTCGCAGGCGGTGAGCGTACTTAAATGCTAGTATTTAGGATTTTCCTTATTGGGCTTAGAAATTAAATTAATATCTTAGGGAACTAAATGCTTACGCTCGAACTTCTCTTTATTTTGAAATAGACTATCCGATTGTAAGCGTTTGTAAACGTTTAAAAAACATTACACTATACACATTCTACGCAATTAAAAAGCTGTCATAATGGATTTAATGGAGGCTTTTGGGTTTTGGAGTTGCGTATATATATGAGTTATGTGGCATTTTAAAAGACCGACTCTAATGACAAGAGAACTAACAATATTAACTTTCGTTTTGACAATCTGTTTGATCAGTTGCGGACAGACAAAAACCGAAAATAAAAATCAAGAGAAGCAAACCAATATTTATGAGATAGACACTTCAATCATTGTTGTTTTGCCGTTTGACACTACACAACATTGGATTTTTAAGGACGGCAAACCAACTGACTTGACAACTGACGACTTTCAAAAAATCGAAACGGTACTGACCAAGTGTATAAACGACTATAATCCCTACCAAGAAAAACAATTTAAAAAAATTAACGACAAACACCCTGAATACAAACTCAACAAGAACCATTTTATTATTGACTTGACACGATACAAAAGACAATATGTAGCAACAACTAACTCCAAAGGAGAAAAGGAAGTTTGGGTAAATTGTTTTTGCGACACTTGGGATACAGATTGGAGAAAGAATTTGAACTTTGTTAAAGATGGTGGCAACTGTTATTTCAACTTAAAAATAAACTTGACAACGGGAAAATATTATGAACTAATGGTAAACGGAGATGCTTGACGGACAAATGAAAACGCCACATAACAAGGTATTGCCAAAAGCGGGGCTGAACGGCTTCGATTGGGCATTTGTGCAAGATTCAACTTTCGTTCTTCGATTGATCTTTAGTGCTAATAATCCCCGCATTCGGCAATACCTGAACCGTTAGCGGTAACCGTATGAAGACGACAACGAACATATTAACATTAGTAATTTTGACGATAATTTTGGGTTGTGGGCAGACTACAAACCAAGACAAAAATTCTATTGTTAAAAATGACACTATTCATAAGACGTCCGTCAATAATGAACTGACGAAAGAAGAAAGGCAAAAACAAATAGCCGAAGAAAACTTAATTGATAGTTTACGACTTGACATTTCGTTAAAAGACGCTTTCAAAATTGCACAGACAGCCTTCAAAACGGATAGTTTCACAAAGCAATACGAATTGCAACCTGACGACAGTTCTTATACAATCCACATTGAAATTTTAATCGGCAGACTTTTCAAAGACAATCAAAAATATTTTCTGTTACGCAGAAACGTTCCTTGGGCGACTTATCTCGACTTATACAAAATTAATGGCGACAAAGCGGAAAAATTAATTGAACGAGAACAAGGCGGAATGACTTACATCCGTGACACAATATTAGACGTAAATGGTGACGGACATAAAGACTTTCTTGTTCATTGGTATCCTTCATCAGGCTGTTGCAGGCGGAATGTTTATAATGTTTATTTGAACCAACCCGACAAAGGCAATTTCACTCAAGACTATGAATTTATCAATCCGACATTTTCAGCGAAAGAGAGAATAATTCGTGGAGTAGAATATGGACATCCGGGAGAAGTAGGACTTTATAAATATAAATGGAATGGACTTCAAGTTGACACTATTGAGTTCATATATCCAGACGCGTTAGTGAAAGAACAATTTATTAAAACAAAAAAAGGAGCATACAAACCAACTGAAAAAGAAGGAATTGTTTTGAAGGCTGTTCCAAAAGAATATCAAAATATTGAAAGCTATGAATGGTTTGCAGACTTTTGACATTCAGACAGAAAGAACGGCTACCGCTAACACGGGTTCCTATGTAAAGTAGTTTTCCTTGAACCAAGTTAATTATTCCGTTTAAATATTCCAATACAATGGGTATTGGGGGCTAAATTAATGCTCCTCAAACACCTCGATAATCATTAAGCTCAGGCTCCTATGTGTGGCTGCCTATTTTCAAGACACCACCTGCACCCCTATGGTTTATTGATTAAAAACAGCTACGTGCTTTGCGGTGTGACAGCGAGATACTTCACAACCCGTGTTTTGTAGTCTGAAATTTTGTTTTTTAATGAGCTTTTAACAATTATTTTTCCTGATATATATCTTTTTTTTATGTCATACTAGTTGGTTTTTGATAATTTATCTGATAGGGATTTTCTGTCTTGATTACTGAGAGGATACGATTTAATAGTTTTCTTGCTAATTTAACCACAATACTTTTGGGGTTTTTACCGATATGGGTACGGTAGTAAGCCTGCATTTGTGGATCAAGGCGAAGCGCTACCCATGCTGCTTCTATAATGTAGCTCCGCAAAAGCCCTCGGCAACGTGGCGTTACCCCGAAAACGTTTTCAACAGCCCCACTGTTGCGCATCATCGGTATAAACCCCACATAACTGGCAAAACGTGCTTCGTTATTGAAACGTCTGATATCTCCAAGCTCGGCAATCAGTGCCGAGGCAAGATAGCCACCAACCCCTGGGATACTCTTCAATAGATAGTAATCCTTTTTATGATGCTTTCTGCAATAGGCACGAAGTTCATTGGCCAGTTGCAGGTATTCACCATAAATAAATTCATAGACCCTTAACTTGCTATCTAGGCACAACTTACCTGTTTGGAAATTCCATTTGATATCCTTCAGCCAACTTATGAATGATTTTGTCCAGTTCGGATTATCGTGTTCTTGTGGGATTTTGATGCCCTGGTAGAGCAAAAAACTTTTAATCTGTGTTTTTGCTCTACGAAGTTGTCGAGTAATGGCAGCACGTTGGCGTAACAAACTTTTCAGTTCGTCTTCACGCTCATCCGGCACAAAGATGCCCTTCAATTCGCCTAAGGACAATTGCCTACTGAGGTTCCTACAGTCCAATGCATCGGTTTTCTGATAATATTGTTTGTTGTTGGTGGGCACATCTGCAGGATTTACAACCGTTACTTCCCAGCCCAACTGCATAAAATAACGTGCCGCACTAAAGCCACAGCAGCCAGCCTCATAAGTTAGACTAATTTCATGTTCTGCAAAATTACCTATCACGTAATTATAAAGTAATGCAGGATCTGCAGGAATAGTGAAATTTTTATGGTCACTGATATCACTACGGATATGAACTGACCAACTTTTCTTGTGAATGTCAATACCAATGAATAGCTTTGGTAAAGCAGTAGTTTCTGTTGCCATAATTCAATTTTTTTGGTAGCTTATTAACGTAAGTCTACACCTTTTTTGGATGGAGCAGGATTACTGCTTTTACATGAGTGCTTTGCGATAGTGGGGTGAAACTGCAAAGTTCAACGGTAGTTCTTCGATTCAAATTTTTTACAAAATTCAAGATATGTGCTTCGATTGCCCCGCCATCGCAAACCCCCGAACCGTTAGCGGTCATTCTAAGGAAGACCAACAGAACATAAACGACAGAAATAAAAAATGACATTTAAAACGCTCACATTGGGACTTCTAACATTTTTAGGCTTGACGAGTTGCAACCAAAACTCAAACAAGCAAACTGACGGACAACCGAACTCAACTTTGTTGGCTGACAAAGAAGTTTTCAGTTTATACAAAAAGTCAGACAGTATTATTTATGTTGCAAGAGCACTGACAACAGGCAATGACAAGTTTGACTTGCATTTATATGAGTTAAACATATCAACCCCCGAAGGTGCTAAACAGACTTTTACTTCTGTTCAACAGTTGACACAACAAGAACTTGAAAATAAAAAAACTGAATTACAAAGCAGTCACAACTGGGCGCCTTTTAAAGGCAATGAAGTTTTATTTGTTCAAATTCAGCCGACAGGTTTTAAAGATGAAATGCAACTTCTTGACAAACGACAAGAAATCGAAGATAAATTAAGCAAGGCTCTTGAGAATGAAAAACTTGGGGAATGGTTCGCTGGCGACTTAGGACCTGGCGGTGGAAATATGCTTTATACTGTTTCGGACATTGACAAATCATTGCAAATAATTCTTGACGTTTTGCAGCAGAATAAATTAGACAAAAATGTTCTAATCGGCAGACGAGTTCTGGTTGATAAAGACGACTGGTTTTATGAAGTTATCTATCCGACAAAATATTCGGGTGACTTTAATACAATGTAATATGCGACAGGAAGAAGAACGAACCGCTAACAAGGGTTTGCCAAAAGCGGGGCTAAAGTTCTTCGATTGGGCATTTGTACGAGGTTCAACAGTAGTAATTCTATTGAACTTTTGAGCTAAAAACCCCCGCCTTCGGCAAGCTGCAAAACGTTACCTGCTATTATAGAACGACACACCAAAACAAACAATGGGACTATTTGACAAAATATTTAGACGAAAAACGATCCTTAAAATCGAAGACGAAAATTTGCCTTCATTTTGGGAAGACGACTATTGTCAAATTGAAATTGTTCCAAGAAAAAACATTAAGCACATTGAAAAATCAATAAAGCAAATTGACGAGTTCACAGAAAAGACGAAAACCGAATATGGGTTCACAGACATTTTTATGAGAGAAGATATGCCGTTTCCAACGATAGATGAAGAATTAAGAACGGATTACTTTGAGAAATTACTCATTGAAAATGGTTTTGAAAAAGCGACTAAAATTCGTTACGATGGATATACGATAATCGACTGCTCAAAAACTACTTCAAACGCATTTAGTTTGCCTTGTTTCAATTTCTTTTATGACTGCAATGATGAGTTTATAAATAATATTTGGATTTCAACTTCTCTTATTACTTCAAATGACCACTTCAATAAAATTTTAGAATCACTTTACGAATTAGGCGAAAGTTGTGAATTGGTATTAATTAATTGGAACAGTTCGGAACTAATAGATTTAGCTGACAGAAATCAAATCAAAGAATATTTAATGAGCTATTGGAAATAATTATGACAAGCGACAAGCAACTGACACATATAAGCAAATTTTTAAGTTTGGTATTGAGACACCAACCTGAAACCATTTCTATTCAACTTGACCAAAATGGTTGGACAGACGTAAACGAGTTAATTGAAAAGGCGAATAATTATGGAATTAAGTTTGACAGAAAAACACTTAATCACATTGTAGAAACTAATTCCAAAAAGAGATTTGCGTTTAATAAAACACTTGACAAAATAAGAGCAAGTCAAGGACATTCCATAGAAATTGAATTAGGCTATACAAACCAAAAACCACCAGAAATTTTATTTCACGGAACAGGAGAGAAATCTGTTCAATCAATTTTAGAGACAGGACTTGAAAAACAAAGTAGACTACACGTTCATTTGAGTAGCGACATAGGAACAGCCTTAAAGGTTGGACAACGACACGGAAAACCTTTTGTATTTAAAGTATTTGCTGAACAAATGTATAACGACAATTTCCAGTTTTTCATTTCGGACAATGGTGTTTGGTTGACAGACAGTGTGCCGACAAAATACTTGAAAGAAAATGACGATAAAAAAAATAACAGCAGATAACAAGGTATTGCCAAAAGCGGGGCTGAATGGCTTCGATTGGTCATTTGTACAAGGTTCAACAATAGTAATTCTATTGAATTTTTGTATTAAAAATCCCCGCCTTCGGCAAGCCCAGAACCGTTAGCGGCTATTTTAGAACGACACCGTAGAATGACAACAAGACAAATATTCTTTACAATTTTGACAATTTTGTTTTTGACAAGTTGCAGACAAGGCTACAAAGTTGAAAACGATGAAGTTTATTATGAATATTGGAACGAAGGTAGCGGACAAGGGAAACGTCTAATTAAACAAGCAGACGCTGCGACTTTTCAAACATTAGAATTTGATTGTGATTGTAGTTTTGATTTTGGTAAAGACAAAAATCATTTATTCATAGACGGAGAACTAATAAACGAGATTGACCCAAACACCTTTAAATTCGTAGGCAATTATGTATTTTCCGACAAAGACAACGCATATTTTTTTGGTTTCTATAATAACTTGAACGATTGTGCAATAAAAGGAATTAAACCAGACAAAATTGAATTGATTAAATATCCTTGGGCGAAAGCCGGCAACATTTTAATTCACGGACACGACACAGTTTATCTTGACGACATCAACGATTTTATTCCCATTGACGATGATTGGGGAAAGACTAAAAATCACATAATTAATAACAATCAAATATTATACGGAGCTGACGTTGCAACTTTTAAAGTTACAAGCACATTTCAAGGAAAAGATAAAAATTTCAACTACGAATTTGGAGCCATTAATGAAGATGACTTCAAAAAAACAGCTTATAAAACATTTGATTTTACAAATAAAGACTTTTGCCAAACTGAACCCATTGTTTTTGTTGATGTTTACGACAGTTTAGTTGCCTATTCAGAAGATAAAGAGAATCCGATTGGTATTGTTGAGAAAATGAAGCAAAAGGGTTTCACAATAAAAAATTCAATGTATTTAGATTGGATTGGAGAATCAAAAATTATTCGGACAACTATGACAAACAATAATTGTACTTGTATTGTTGAAAAACTTTATCGCTATGATTATGGAATATCTTCTGAAAACAAAAACATATTTAACGTAACTGAAAGAATATATCTTGAACCAAAATAATACGACAAATAACTGTTGTTGTTGTTGTAATCTGCCACTTTGTAATCTGAGCCTTCACAAAACCTAATGGCTAGATGAGGTTTTCGCGAGATTATTGAATGACCCTAATCGCCCCAGGAAGTATTTTAGCAGAAACAGTAGTTACTTTCCCCAAATATTCTCCATCTATTTGAAAATGAACCTGTTTTTTGGCTGTAATTTTGACCTCATTCGATTGAAAAACTTCTATTTTTTTCGGATTAAAAGGGAGTTTTGTAAACCATATTTTCAAAATTTCCAAGTACGAATAATCTTTTACAAGCACCAATTCAAAAAGATTATCATCTAACTTGCCATCTGGATTAATTTTAAGTCCCGAGCCATACATAGTTGCATTGGCTATGGCTACCATGGCGGCGCTTGATTTTATGATTTCATTCTTCAGTTTTAATTCTACCTCCATTCGTTTGTGGTTCCACAGTGCGTGCCAAGTAGCTTTGGCATAGCCCCACATGCCACGCTCCGATAAAGCATCAAATCGTTTCACCAAATATGCATTAAAACCTAAGTCAGCCAAATGAATGCAGATCTCGTTGTTTATTTTAACCACATGGATTTTTTTTGATTTTCCCTGTTCAATAACATCCAACGCTTTTTCAATTTCTGAAGGAATGCCCAATTCTTTTGCCATACCATTTGCAGAACCAGCAGGGATAATACCAATTGGTGTTTCTGAGTTCAACAAACATTCTGCAACTAATTTTAGTGTGCCATCGCCACCAACGGCAATTACCCGATCTGCCTTAGCATTTTTAATTTCCAATAGTAAGGCATCTTTGGAGCATTTTTCGGGCAGTTCATATAATTTTATTTCGTTTTTACTGCCAGAAAAATGCTTAGAGATAAGTTCTGCTAAATTTGTATTCTTGTTTCCTGATTTTGGATTTATGATGAAAAGTAAAGTCATTAACGTTCATGTCTATGTATTCACAAACAACAATCAATAAAATCTGTTTTAATTAGTATGGATAAGTCTGTGAGCGTAAAAATATATCATGGGTATGGTCATACCCATAACTTAGTGGTTTATGGTCACGTTTTTAAGCAAAATGCCAAATCGGAGCAAGTGTATAGCAATAATATTTTTGTGAATATTCTGCACTTAATTAAGCTTTTTATCTTGAAACCTTATCCATTCGTTAAAATAAAACTCAGTTTCTTGGGACAAACACTTTACAATAAAACTGAAAGGGATGGTTTTTTTAAATTTGAGTGGGAGGCCAAACAAAACATATCGGCTGGTTGGCACGAGGTGAAAGTAGAGGCCTTAAATGAGTATGATGAACTGTTAGCCTCGGGGAAAGGAAAAATTTATGTACCACACATTACGCAATATGCTTTCATTTCTGATGTCGATGATACGGTAATGGTTTCTCATTCGGCAACGATTGGTCGCCGACTTAGAGAGCTTTTTATTAAAAACCCTCGTACTAGAAGAACCTTTCCAGATGCAGCAAATCATTATCAGCAACTGGCTTTATCACACACCTCACCCGATCAGCCCAATCCTTTTTTTTATGTAAGCAGTAGCGAGTGGAATTTATACGATTACCTGATTGAAACCTTTAAGTTTAATAAATTGCCTGATGGGGCATTTCTTTTGAATACCATTAAACAATGGAAGGATTTGCTAAGAACAGGAAAAACTGCTCATGAAGGCAAATTGCTTCGGGTAATGCGTATTCTGGATGCATTCCCCAATCAGAAATTTGTTTTCTTTGGCGATAATTCGCAGCAGGATCCAGCAATTTATAATAGCATTATTACTAAATATCCTAAAAATATAGCAGCGGTTTATATTCGCAACATAAGGCCAGAGAAAGAACCTGATACCGCATATTTATTGAATCTAATGGAAAAACAACGCGTAAAAACTTGTTTGTTTAAAAACAGCCAAGAGGCGATAGCACATTCAAAGAAAATAGGCCTAATTTCAGATGACATTCGCTAATTCTCCCAAACGAAGAAATTAAAACCACGTTTTTCTTTTCATGTATTTTTAGTATTAAAGATTCTTTTTAGCACCACATGTTTACTTTGGCTATAGACTACTTAAATTAAAAGACCATGGCAATATCTTAGCTTACATTACGCTATTACTATCGGTTACACCCTTGTTCTGGCTCTTGTGGGGGATTACCGATTCTAAAGTCCCAACTGAAAAAACAAAGTTATGGACGAGAGTAGCACTTGGTTACGGAGTTATTACAGCGGCTATTATAGTGTTGCCAAATCGATTAAGCGGATCATAGCAATCCTAATTCCATTCCTCTCTCCCAATAGTGGCTTAAGGCGAGAAAGGAATGGATTAGTCTTTATTCTATGGTTAGGTGGTTCTGTGCTGCATTCTTATAAGCTAAATGCATACACTTTGCAGCCTGTAGGGCATAGCAACAGACAGTGCTAATATGATTAGGAAGAAAGGTACTACGCAAAGCTAAGCCCGTAAAAAAACACACGCCATAACATTCGTTCTGTCATGGTTTTTGTTTTTGGTCTTCGGTTGCTCCGTGAATGCTTTCTCTATCCTTATCTAGGATTTGCTAACGCTTTATCCTGGATAAGTCTACACGCATTCCTAGTCTTGCTCACCTGCGTAATCGAAAATGCTGCGCTTACGCTTGTGTTAAAACATAGATCGAATCCCGTTGCTTTGCAACTGCTGATTCTCACACATTTTCTCTGTTCGCAAGGCGGTGAGCGTACTTAAATGTTAGTATTTACAGTTTTTCGTATTAGGTTTAGAAATTAAATTTATACTTTAGGAAAACTAAATGCTTACGCCCGAAATTCTCTTTATTTTGCAACATACTATCCGAGTGTAAGCGTTTATAAACGTTTAAAAAACATTACACTATACACATTCTACGCAATTAAAAAGCTGTCCTAATGGATTTAATGGGTGTTTTTTGGTTTTGGAGTTGCGTATATATATGAGTTAGCTGTCACCCTAAACCAGCGACAGTGCAAAAATTAAACAGACGGACAAATGACCAGACAAGCCAACGCTTCGGCAAAATCAAAAGAGCTGCAACCCAACGCACAAAGCCAACGCTTTGCAGCACATTTGCTTTTGCCCCCAACGCACAACCACCATTTGACAAACCCCAATTAGTGTATAGAAATCAATGTCAGGAACGAAGAAAGAAAGCCATTGGATTCCGTTAGCCGACCTTATGACGGTTTTAATGGTAATTTTTCTATTTATGTCAATTTCATATATGGCATTGGTAGAAAAGAGGCAGAAAGAACAAAACCAAATATTTAAGGACTACGAAGAATCAAAAGTTGCGTTATACAATGAGCTCAACGAAGCATTTAAAAATGATTTTGCAAAATGGGACTTAAAACTTGATAATGATTTATCAATCAAGTTTACTAATCCGCAGGTGCTTTTTCCAACAGGAAAATCGGATATAACTCCTCATTTTCAAGCCATCTTAACCGACTTTCTCCCAAAATATCTTTCCGTTGTATTGCAGGAAAAATACAAAGACAAAATTGCTGAGATTAGAATTGAGGGTCATACAGACACAAAACCAATCGGATTGACAGGAGACCCATACATTGACAATATGAAACTCTCGCAAGACAGAGGAAGAAATGTTTTAGCTTTTTTGCGTTTACAAAACTGCTTTATAAACTTACAACCAACCGAAAAAGAAAGATTGCAATATTGGCTTACAGCTAACGGACTCTCTTACGGTCGTACAGTAGATAAAGATTACAAAATTTCCTTTGACAGTAAACAGCCAATTGACAATGATAAATCAAGAAGAGTTGAATTTAGAATAGTAACCACAAGTGAAGCCATCATTAACGAGGCTCTTAAAAACATAAACGAATAATGAACATCATAGAAATACTTGTTGCAGTCGGTTTGGTTTCATACCTGATATATGGAATCATTGTCCTTAACATCACCAAAAAGGATTATGCCAAAGTAAACATCAACGATTTAGAATTAATTCCATCAATGTTCACGACTATTGGGATTCTTGGAACATTTGGAGGTATTGCTTATGGACTTTGGTTTTTTAATCCAGAAGATATTGAAAAAAGTATTCCTACTTTGTTGAAAGGTTTGAAGACTGCTTTTTTTGCTTCAATTTTCGGTATCGCATTATCGATTATCTTTTCAAAAAGAATTTCCTTTATTCGTAACAAATATGAAAAAGGAGCATTAAGCCAAGAGACACAAGCAATCAACAGTTTAATTGAAGCTATTACTGAACTAAGAAATGATTTTGTCTCAACAGACGAAAACGGAAATACAATAAAACCAGGAAATGTATTTCGTGATATTTATAAGGAATCTCAAAAGCAATCGACTTCTTTACAAACATTTTCGTCTGATTTAGCATTGACTATTTCGGCAGGTTTTGAGCAAATTTTGAATAATCCAACAGAAGGAGTTGTAGCTGAATTGAAATTGGTAAAAACCGAAATTGAAAACTTGGGTAACAAACTCAAAGACCCTGCAACGGATATGACCCAAAACATTGTAAAGGAATTGCAGGAATCAATGGGTAAAATGATTGAAGAATTTAAAACTTCAATGAGTGGAGATACTAAAAACGAAATGGAACGTCTAGCAGGATTGCTTGGACAAGCAGGCGGTTCATTGACTGATTTCCCTACCAAGTTGCAAAATATGACGGATAACCTCAATGAAAATTTCAGAGGACTGCAAGAGGTGGTACAGCAAATTTCAAAACAAACACTTTCTCAATCAGAAGAATCTACCAACCAAATGAGAAAACAAGTTGAGGATATGAGCGAAATTCTGCGAAGCAAAGTTGGAGATTTGCAATCAGGACAACAAACACTATTAACCGAACAATCTAAAAATCTTCAAGTTTCTGAAAATCTTTTGAGTGCTTTCAATACAAGTATTGAAAAAATGAACGGACTTTCTACAGAAGTAAACGGAAGTATTTCTAAACTTAATCAAGCTCAATCAGAATTGGAAAAAGTTATTTCCGTGTTCAGAAACGTGTCGCAGGAAATCAATACATCATCAAGTAGATTTGGAGAATCGCAAAATGAATTTTCAAAACACTCAAATCAATTCCTCCAAAACAACTCAAACACAATTACAGAAATACAAAAATCATTAGAAACTGCAAAAGGAGTTTCTGCCGACTACGCACAAAAGTTTGAAATAATTGAAAAAGGATTGTCAAAAGTATTTGCCGACCTTGACACAGGACTAAGAGGCTATCAAACAACAGTTAGAGAAAGTCTTGAAACCTATTTAGGAAAATACACCGATGCTTTGACCAAAACCGCAGAATCACTTGCAGGAGCTTCTTCAAAACAAGAAGATATTTTGGAAGAACTTACCGAACAGCTTAGCAAATTAAACGGAAGAAGAAACTAATATGCCTACAACGCAAGACATATTACAATTTCATTTTTCACCGATTACATTCCAGCAGTCGGCAGAAAAGATTATTCCGATTACTCTTACATCGCTGAACGACCATAGAATTGATAAACTTCAAAAAATAACAGAAGAGGTTGGTACAAGCTCATTTTCATTCTCGGGAGACAATCTCATTCCACATGTTTTTAGAAAATTCAAAAAATCCATCAATAACAATAATACAAGTTTTGAACGTAGAGAATTAAGAACACTTACTTATTCTTTAAATTATTCAGAACAAAATTCATTAACTGTATTCAGCAATGAGAATGATTTGAAATATGCTTTGAAGCTGTTAGATTCAAATTGGCGAGATTCATTTTTAGTTGGTTTGATAGATTGTTTTTTAAGGAATTGGGAAACTAAAAATCCGAAATCATTAGAGCAATTAGAACAATTCATTGCTAATAAATTGGAGAATTATTCAGGAAACAGAAGCACACTAATTTCTTTTAAAAATAACAAAAGATTTTTCAACTCAAAAAATGGAGATTTGATTTTGGGTGACACCATCGCTAAACTCAATAAACCCATTCAAGACGCTACTAAAATATTAGGTGTTCCTGAATCGTGGTCGGCATACACTTATTTTTCAAAGGTCATTGTAACTTATTACGAAAGAAATAAAAACAGAATATCAGACGAAATTGAAAATCTGAATGAAGTATTGCTAACACATAATAGTTCGATTACTAACAAAAGATTGATTAGTAAAATTATCATCCAAGCAAACCAACCTCAATTTGCAACAGTACAAGATAAAATAAAAAAAATAGCCTTCACACAAATTGGCGACCCAAGTAATTTTGCTAATTGGACAGCTTTTGAGAATGCAACAGAAATTGAACGGAGAGAAATCATTGAAGCAAGAAATATTCTAAATGAATGGATTACACAACAATTTATCAATGTATTTTTCAATGTTTGTATAAATGATGTAAGACGAACGAAATTTTGGCTTCGTTTTGCTTCAAAAATATCATCCTTTAAAGTTTATGGACCGCTTCACACAAAAAGCATACTTAAACGTGATGAAAGAATAGCCGAATATGTGGATGCAAGATTTGAAACAGTTTCAAGCAAAAGAGATGTTTCAGCATTTATATTATACATTGGAGATTATATGTTGATTGAATTTAGCAACGAAGGCTACGCCTTTTACGCCTATAAAATCAACAGTCCATATAAACCAAGTTTGAGTTATCAATTAAATAGTGTGGACGATTTGCGTAATGCGTCAATGCCGATGGCTATTCAAAGCGATAATTACTACGATTATTTTAACGATGAGGGAAGACTAATACACAGAGACGGTAATCAAATTTGGGAAACAAGGTTTAATAGTTGGATGAACAAAAAAGTATTTGGATGATTTTAAAATATATACAAGACGACAATAAATTTTCTTTTTACTTCCTAAACGAATCAGGAAGCAAAATCCCTGTTTCTGAATGGGAAAAACTACAATCAGAATTTTTATCTCAACTTGCAATTCTAACCGAATTACACGATAATGGTTTAGCAGATTATACGGACAACTCTTGCGAAATTGACAGTATTGAAGTTTTAAGACTAAACGATATTGATAAGCAAATATTGGATTTGCCAAATGGTTATCCTTATGAAATTTTTATTGAATCCGATGGAACTTTAACACATAATTCATTTAAATTCAAATATGGATTTTATGATTTTGCACCAAATGGCACAAGACTAAGAACATCCCGAAACGGAGCGTTACTAAAAGTAGAAGAAAACGAGTATCTACTATCTGAAAACCAATTTTTACTTTCCGAAGCTATTGACGAGTTCAATAAGTTATCTGTTGATGAGAAAGGCAATGTAACCAATCTTAAAAAGCTATCTGAATTAAAAACGCTATCCAAAGAAAGTGGATTGACTTTAGAACAATTTTTAAACAATCAAGAATTATTCGTTCCCGAAAAAATCAAATTAGATGTTGATTTCAACAACGGCATCTTTGAAATTATCCCAACCGTAGAAATTGATAATGCGATTGGCTTTACCAATACGTTTGATAAATTGCCGATGATTCGGGATGTTTATCCAGTATCGGGAAATAATGGCGAAACAACGAGAGTTGTGATTTCTGAAAATCAGAAAACAGAACTACAAAAAATCAAAACAAATAGAAAAGTTTCAGACAAGGAAACAATCCAAGAAATCATTGAGCATCCCGAATTATTTTTTAATGATGACGAAGTTGATTTTACCGTTTTTTATAGCGACAGGGTAAAAGAAATTGGCGTTTATAGTCCGAAGTTTTATCCTTTTGCAAGTCCGTATAAATCACAATGGATTCCCGGAATTGTAATAAAAGATAAAGTTCACGGAGTGAAGAAAATCTATTTCAAAACGCCTGAAAAACTCGATGACTTTATTGAGCAAAAAGAAAAAGCAGTAAAAGAAAAGAAGCAAACAATTGAGTGGGAATATACAGAAATTCCGATTGAAGAAGCAGAAAAATTTATTAGAACCGCTAAAAAACAATTTGAAACCCCAAACAAACCTGTAAAGCAAGAAAAGAAAACAGACCACGAAGTACTTATCATTAAAGAAAATGCAGAAATAACGGAATTTTCAAATGGAAATGAATTACCTGAAAACTTAAAACACAATTTTTATAGCATTTCCAATTTAGAAAACGGAATTGCTTTAAAAGAACACCAAAAAGAAGGTGTTTCGTGGTTACAATCGTTATTCAAACAAAATTTTGCAGGAGGCCTACTTGCAGATGATATGGGGTTGGGGAAAACATTACAATTACTATATTTTATTGAATGGCATTGTCAAAACTGCGATGGTAATAAACCGTATTTGATTGTAGCACCCGTTAGTTTACTTGAAAATTGGGAGAATGAATATCAAAAGTTTTTCAGTCCTCAAAATTTACCGTTATGCAAATTATACGGAGGCGTTTCGTTAACAAAAGAAAACAACCCTGCTCAAAACCAGCAAGATGCAAAACGACTACAATTCAAGCAAATAATTTTGACCAATTATGAAACACTAAGGTCATACCAAATTAGTTTGGGTTTAGTTGATTTTGCTGTTATTGCATTAGATGAAGCACAAAAAATAAAAACACCAGGGACACTTATAACCAATGCAAGTAAAGCACTAAAAGCCGATTTTAAAATTGCAATTACAGGAACGCCAGTAGAAAACACCTTGGTTGATATTTGGTGTTTAATGGATTTTGCAGTTCCGGGACTTTTAGGCAACGCCAAAGATTTTGCAAAAGAATATCAAAAACCTTTGAGCGATGAGAATACAGATATAAAAGCATTAACGGAACAACTTCGCAACAACATTGGAGTATTTATTAAAAGAAGGTTAAAAAGTGATGTCGCAAAAGATTTGCCAAAAAAACACGATAATCAAAATTCAAGAATCAAAAAAGCGATGCCGACCGTTCAATTAGACCGATACAAGCAGGAAATTGAAATGGCAAATGATTCAGACTTGGAAGGTGTAGAAAAAAGAAATCAAAAATTGAAATCACTTTGGGCAGTTAGAGACATTTCAGACCATCCGTATTTATTGGAAAGTCAAATTTTGAAGTTTTCCAGCGATGAACTTATAAACAGTTCGTCTAAATTGCAAACTACCGTTGGGATTTTAGCAAATATAAAATCCAAAAATGAAAAAGTAATTGTATTTGCTGACAGACGAGAGACTCAAAAGATGTTGCAGAAAGTTGTTTACGATACTTTTGGAATTTTCACGAGCATTATAAACGGAGATACGCCTACAACAAAACAACTTGGAGGGAAATCCAAACAAAGCCGACAACAAACCATTGACCGTTTTCAAGAAGAAGAAGGATTCAATGTAATCGTTATGTCGCCTATTGCAGCAGGTGTTGGGTTGAATGTAACAAAAGCCAATCATATCGTTCATTACACACGGCATTGGAATCCTGCAAAAGAAGAACAAGCAACTGACAGAGCGTATAGAATTGGACAGCAGAAAGATGTTTTTGTATATTATCCAATGGCAATATTTTCTGACGATATGAAAGATGAAGAAGGTAATAGAATGAAATCTTTTGATGAAATTCTTGACACCTTATTGAATAACAAAAAATCTTTGGCAAGTAATACTTTGTTTCCAACAGAACAAGCTGAAATCACACCTGATGAACTATTTGGAAATATTTTTGGAACAAAAACCGAAAGTAAACCGAAGGTTCAAACTCTTACTGACATAGACCGTTTGAACCCCAACTTGTTTGAAGCAACAATTGGAGCATTATATAAAAAACAAGGTTTTGAAGTATATCTAACACCATATTCCAATGACAAGGGAGTTGATGTTGTGGTTTTAAAGAACGGAGAAAATTATCTTATTCAAGCTAAACAGACAAAATCCTTAGTTGGAAATGAAGCAATACAAGAAATTTGCACAGCAAAAAAATATTACGAGGACAGATTTAAAGAAAAATTCAAACTGCTGACAATAACCAATAATGATTACAGTTCATCAGCAACAATTTTAGCAAATTCTAACGAAATAACATTACTAAACCGCAGATATCTTGAAAATTTAGTAACTGAAAATAATATAACAATACAAGACATTAACAAAATCGAATCGCAACGAATGACAAGAATATAGCCAACGTTTTTAGTAGCACATTTGCATTTTTAGCCAACACACAAATCCACAAAAAAATGCAAAAGAGCTACTAAGCCAACGCAAAACAGATAGACAAAGTGAACAAACATCTCAAACCCGAAAAAGGGGCGGTCGCATAACAAGGTATTGCCAAAAGCGGGGCGAAACGGCTTCGATTGGACGTTTGTGCAAGGTTCAACTTTCGTTCTTCGATTGAACTTTTGTGCTAAAAATCCCCGCCTTCGGCAATACCCAAACCGTTATGTGGTATTTTAAAAAGACAACCTTGACAAAGATTTTAACCATATTGATATTTATCTTTCTACTGTTTGGTTGCTCGACAAGGCAAGACAAAGTAGGCGAAGTTTATTATGTTGTTAAACATCCAACGGCAACAACACAAGACACAGATGATGTCCCACCCCCACCACCGCCAACCTATTATGGAAATTTAAACTTCATACTTCTCGACAGTTCGACAATTTATTTTCATAGCCAACACATTTACCGTTTTTGTGGGACTGGAATTGACGATACAAAACCACCAAGGGTTTTCCTAACTCCAGACAGCTTGACTAAATTAAGTATTAACGACTTGCCTCAATTTTTGGCGACTTCAATTACCGACTCATTAGCATCAGACCGACATTTTTTTGCATCTATATCCTCACCGACAGATACGATTAGAAACAGAGCATTTAAAACAATTACTGACTTTTTTAAATCCAAAAAAATAATGCGATATAATATTCGCAACTGGACAGAAGAAGAGCAGTTTGTTACGAAGGCGAAAATTGAGAATAAGAAATATAATCCTGACTCTGCTGACTGGAAAGTTGGTTTTGACATTATCTTTAATCCAGCAACAGATTCGACAAATGCGAAATAAAAAACGCCACATAACACGAGTTTTAGTTAGCTAATGGGTAAAAATGCCTACTCATCCTTCTTCTTTAAAAGTTTACACTTTTATAAAAGTAAGTGTTGGATGATAAGTTCAACTAGCTACAATATCCAAGATTTAAACCTTCCCCTTAAAGTAAAGAATCGGTAAGGATTGTGGATATTGAAATCTGAGGAGTGCCTACTCGGAGATTATAATCCAGTCAGCTACTAGTGTGAAATGCCAGTGAGCAATTAAGGGAAGTGCCAATCCATCCTTCTTCTTTAAAAGCGTACACGTTTATAAAAACAAGTACGGTTGTCCAGTACCCATACTAGTTGAATATCCAGAATAAAAACCTTCCCCTTAAAAGAAAGAAATGGTTTAAAAGTTGGATATTGATGTGTAGTAGAGTAGTGTATCTATCTAACTATCACACAAATTTAAGCTTGTCCTCCCAATACGTTTAAAGGAATTTCCGGCATAAACCCACATAGCCTCCACACAGTCCATTTATTCCGTTCCTCCTTTACTTAATTGGTTTGAAAGCTTGATACAAGTGCCATATTTAAATAGATACAACTATGGTACAAGAAACACAGAATTACAAAGTAGCTGAAGTAGAAGTAAGCTACAAACCCGATTACAAAGCTAGTGAGCGTCCTAAGCTTACCTCATCTGAACAAACATTTCAACTTTTAAAGCAACAGTGGGATTTAGGTAAGATCAACTTTCTCGAAGAATTTAAAGTGGTGCTACTGAACAGGAGTAACCGAGTTTTAGGAGTGGTAGATATATCAATGGGTGGTGTGAATGGAACTTATGTTGATCCTAAGGTAGTGTTTGCTATCGCTTTAAAAGGTAATGCGTCTGGAATATTACTCAGTCATAACCATCCAAGTGGAGCATTAAGACCAAGTGAGGCTGATATCAAGTTAACAAAGCGATTGGTAGAGTGCGGTAAGCTATTTGATATAACAGTATTCGACCACATTATTATAAGTGAAGACAGCTACTTTAGTTTTGCAGATGATGGCATGATATAATATGAAGTTAGCTTGGGCTTATCCCCCAGGCTATACTTTTTACATTGCAGTTTAGAACGTGTTAACTTTTAAGACATAAGTGGTTGGCATGAGTTGTTTAGTTCATATCCAAAAAAAATACCTTCCCCTTAAAAATAGGTTTTAGAAAAAAAAATGGATATGAAATTAGTAGCTCTATCACTCTATAGGGACAACGCTTTCAACAAGAGATATGAAAAATACTTAAAGTAGGCAGTCAAACAGTAAAGTTATAGGGACAACACAGGGACAAACGAGGGACAAAGTACTAGAATAACGCCCTAAATGCCTATCTTAGCTTCTAAATTAACACTCAACAATTAACAGATTAATTAACTAATCCTTTCATCTAGCTCTTTCTTAACGTGTTGATTACCAGTCATATTTGCCCTAAAATAAGAAAAGAGACAATCCATCCAGACTTGTCTCTTTTTTCTAACCAAATATAAACCTGTTATGAGCCAGGCTTTGTCTTTAATTCTCTCTTTAAACCGAAGTTTAGCGAGAAAATGATTTATCTTTTTTAAGTGTAATAAACTTCGTTCCGTTTATTACGATACAAATATAACAAAATTTTTGTTAGTGTCAAAAATACACTAAGATATTTTTACGTATTTTTTTTGTCATTTTTTGCTTTAAGAACGTTTTCTAGGTGTTTTCATACTTAAAACAACCATAGTTCAAATATACGGGATTATTTCGTTAAATAAATGTTAAATTTTAATAAATTTTACTATTTTTTTTAAATCAGGTGTTTGTTTTTGGTTGTTTAGTCTTTTTTTGAAGCTTAATAATGATAAAAATTATGTTTTTAAGTTTGTTTTTTGTTTTTTGTGGTTGATTTTCTGATATAATTCGTGTGAAAATAATTTTTTTAAATCGTTATTTATATTTGAATGATTTTTTCATAAGCAAAAAGGCGATATCCTTTCGGGATATCGCCTTTTTTTACGGTTAAATATTCTTTTAACTGTTTTTGTCTTATAAACTTGCGTAGTATTCAACAAATTTTGCTAAAGCTGAAGAATAACCCCACTCGTTATCGTACCAAGAAACTACTTTTACGAAGTTATCGTTTAACGAGATACCTGCTTTTGCATCAAAAATAGACGCGTGGCTATCACCGATGAAGTCGGTTGACACTACTTCGTCTTCAGTGTATCCTAATACACCTGCTAATTCGCCTTCTGAAGCAGCTTTCATAGCAGCTTTGATTTGCTCATAAGTAGCTGGTTTTTCTAAACGTGCAGTTAAATCTACTACAGAAACATCTGCAACAGGAACGCGGAATGACATACCTGTTAATTTTCCTTTTAATTCAGGAAGAACCATACCTACCGCTTTTGCAGCACCAGTAGAAGAAGGAATGATGTTAGAGAAACCACCACGGCCACCTCTCCAGTCTTTAGCCGAAGGACTATCTACTGTTTTTTGTGTAGCAGTTACCGCGTGAATGGTGCTCATTAAACCTTCAACAATACCGAAGTTGTCGTTTAATACTTTTGCAATTGGTGCTAAGCAGTTCGTAGTACAAGAAGCATTTGAAACGATTGTTTGATCTGCTGTTAATTTATCGTGGTTAACACCCATTACATACGTAGGGATGTCGCTGTCTTTTGCAGGAGCAGAGAAAACAACTTTTTTAGCACCAGCAGCGATGTGTTTTTCAGCATCGGCACGGGTTAAGAAAATACCAGTTGATTCAATTACAACATCAACACCTACATCACCCCATTTTAAGTCGGCAGGATTTCGCTCGGCAGTAACGCGGATTGTTTTTCCGTTGATTACAAGATTTCCGTCTACAACTTCAATCGTTCCATCAAATTTACCGTGAGTAGAGTCATATTTTAACATATAAGCCATATAATCTGGCTCAATTAAGTCGTTTATAGCTACAATGTCTAATCCTCTTTTTAAGGCAGCTCTGAAAACGAGTCTACCAATACGGCCAAAGCCGTTTATTCCAATTTTGCTCATTTTGTTGTTAATTAGTGTAATGTTTTAATAAATTTAGTATGGGTTCTTTAATAATTGTTTTTATTTTAAGGTTGTGTTTTTCAGCAGCAAGTTGTAATCGATCTTCAAATTCAGCAGCAACGGTCCCCACAAAATGTATATCTTCTCCTGTGTGTTGCGCTAAGAGGGGTAGGGTGTAGGTGAGGATATGCTTTTCAAAGCTTTCGTCAACCATTTTGATAATATACCCATGATTGTGATTTTGTGTAAAAAATTCGAAGAAAGAACTTAAAAAGATATTTGCTTGAGGTCGGTTGTATATTTTTTCGAAGATTTCGGCTCGTTCAAGTCCGTAATTTCGGATAAATTTTGCTTCTAAATCAGCGGGGAGTTTTTTGCTTAGGAAATTCTTGAGTAACATTTTTCCTAAATAGTTTGCCGATCCCTCATCGCCCAAAATGTAACCCAATCCAAAGTTGTTGGCTACAGGCTTTTTTCCGTCGAAATAGGCACTATTTGCGCCGCTGCCTATCACGCATACAATCCCGCTTTTGTCGTAACACGCTGCTTTGGCTGCACCAAATAAGTCGTTTTCGACCACAATTTTACTGTATTTAAAGAACGATGAAAGCGCATTTCTGAGTTCTTCTTTTTTTTCTGCCGTTGAGGCTCCAGCTGCAAAGAAATAAATTTTCTTTATATTTTCTGCATGGTTTACTAAAACAGTTTTTTTGTTTAGTATCTGAAGGATGGTTTTCGCATCCACGAAATAAGGGTTTAAACCCGAAGTGTTGCAGTGTGCTACCACTTGACCATTTTGGGTTAATTTCCAAAAAGCCGTTCTCGATCCACTATAAACTACTGCTACCATATATTAAATTGATAAAACCTCTGCCATTTCTAATAAATCGGGCTCTAGTTTAAAATTATGTCCAGTTAAAGCATCTGTAATGCTTGTAAATTTAATTTCGTTTCCAATTAGGCCTACCATTTCTTGCGAACGACCGGCAATTAATCCGTTAACGGCCGCAAATCCTAACCTGCTACCCAAAATACGGTCGAAACTGCTTGGGCTACCGCCGCGTTGTAAATGGCCTAAGATAGTCACTTTTGTATCATAATGATTAAAAGTTTCTTTTACTTGTTTGGCAATATCGTAAGCACCTCCTTGTTTATGCCCTTCGGCCACAATTACAATGCTGGATGTTTTCTTGGTGGCAGCACCTAAGGCTAACTTATCAATTAGTTCTTTTACGCTGGTTTCCTTTTCCGGAAGCAATACGGCTTCTGCGCCGCTGGCAATTGCGCTGCGTAAAGCAATGCAACCCGAATCACGCCCCATCACTTCAATAAAGAATAAACGGTCGTGCGCATCAGCGGTATCTCTAATTTTATCAACCGCTTCAATCACGGTATTAATCGCGGTATCGAAACCTAAGGTAAAATCTGAGCCAGCCAAATCATTGTCGATAGTTCCTGGTATGCCAATAACTTTAACACCAAAGTTTTCTGCAAAGCGTTTCGCACCGGTAAAAGTGCCATCGCCACCAATAACCACAAGACCATCAATATCGTTGCTTTTTAAATTGTTATAGGCAATCTGTTGACCTTCATCTGTTTTGAAATCTAAGCAACGTGCAGTTTTCAAAATGGTCCCGCCTAAATGCAAAATGTTGCTTACTGAGCGGGCGCCCATGGGTACAATGTTATTCGTAAGCAAACCTTGATAACCCTGCATCACACCAAACATATTAATGTTGTGGTAAACGCCGGTTCTAATCACCGCTCGGATGGCCGCATTCATTCCTGGCGCATCACCTCCCGATGTTAAGACTGCTATATTTTTAATATTTGGCTTCATATTTTAGATTACGAATATAGTGTGTAATTATTACACTAAGTAATTTTTTTTATTTTTTTTACTTATACTTGAAAGTCATACCTTTATCAGCTCAAATTAAGAAATATTTGCCTTGGAACAAATTTTACCGCACTTAGATTCAGTATTTTCAATAGATTGTGTCCTTTTCGGATTTGATGGTAAGGAATTAAAAATCTTGCTTATTGAAAGGAATGAAGAGCCCTTTAGAGATTGGTGGGCTTTACCCGGAAATATTGTTGGACCCGATGAAAGTTTAGATCAATCGGCTTCCCGTATTTTGTATGAGTTGACGGGTTTGCGCGGAATTTATATGGAGCAGTATTATGCTTTTGGTGATCCGAAGCGGCATCCCCAAGGCCGTGTAATTACCTTGGCCTATTACGCGTTAATTCGTTTGGGAGGAGAGAAGGAATTGCGCCCGGTGAGTACCTATGCAAAGCGTGCCAATTGGTTACCAATTTCCGATTTGCCTAAACTGGCCTTCGATCACCGTGAAATTTATGATAAAGGATTAGAAAAAATAAAAAGACGGATTAAGCACCAACCAATAGCATTTGAGTTATTGCCAGAAAAGTTTACCCTGACGCAATTACAGCATGTGTATGAACTAATTTTGGGCAAAAAGCTGGATAAAAGAAACTTCCGCAAAAAGATTGTGAGTTTTGGTGTGCTTAAAGAATTAGACGAGAAACAAAAAGGAGTTTCATACCGCGCTGCAACTTTGTACAAGTTTGATAAACGTCGTTATGCTAAACTGTTTGGAAAAGAGATCTCATTTTAGTGGAGAGTATTAAGTAGTTAGTATTAAGACGGCATGGGTGCTAAAGTCTGGAGTCCAAAGTCGTTAGCCTCGAGTCGCAAGGGATAAAGAGTTGAAAGCTAAAAGTGTCGGAAGCAATACTTGGAAAAATCGTCATCGCGAAACAGGCTCAGCGCGAGTTGAAGCAATCTATTTGAGTAGGAACAAAGATTAATGAACAAAGAGTATAAAGTCGTGTGTATGTAGTATCAATTTAGTCTGCTAAGCTACTATTTACTATTGACTACTCACTATTGACTAATGAACTAATTAGGCGGTTTCCGCAGTTTAGCAATTCCTACAGTTCAGCGATTCAGCAACAAATAAGCATAAAAAAACTCCGATTGATTTTTCAATCGGAGTTTTTTGTGTCGAATAGCTTTCGTTTGACTTTAAGTGTTTCACTTTCCACTTCGGACTTCAAACTTTCCCTACTTTCCTGCCAATTCTAAGTGATAATGCACTAAATCATCTATTGGTGAACGGATAATTTTTCCAACGCCCATTTCATAGCGATCGGCCACAATACTTAAAATATCACGGAAACTATAGCCAACAGAGCCTACACAGTTTAATTTGTAGTCTTTATAATTTGGATAATGTGTCACCAAGTTTTCGAAAAACGCCGTAAAAGCATAATCGATGGTGTTAAACGTATAATCTTCGTAGCTATCTTTAAAGTCGTATAAGAATTTACTAAAACTTGCACAGAAACGGTTTGGCAAAGGTTTGTTGTAAATATTTTCGAAAATATCTTCGTTCGTTAAGGCATAGTTATCGTAAAACGCTTCGCGCAACCCTTTTGGCATATAGCCTTTCATGTAGTCGCTTAAAATACGTTTGCCAATGAAAGAACCACTACCTTCATCGCCTAAGAAATAACCTAAAGAGTCGATATTTAAGGTAATGTCAGATCCATCGTATAAACACGAGTTGGTTCCTGTACCTAAAATTGCTGCAAAGCCGGGTTTGTTTCCTAAAAGTGCACGACAAGAGGCTAGTAAATCGTGACCGATAAAAATATCGGCATTCACAAACACTTGCTTCATGGCATCGTGTACAATTTTAACATTGCCAGGTGTAGAACATCCGGCGCCGTAGTAATAAACTCCGGTTAATTTTTCCTTGTCAAGATGGTCTGGTAAAGATTCTTTTAACGATTTTACAATGTAATCTCCTTTAGAAAAGTAAGGGTTGTAACCCTCTGTATTAAAGTAGATTTTTCTGCCGGCCTCGTTAATTAAACACCAATTGGTTTTGGTTGATCCGCCGTCTGCAATTACAATCATTTTTATTTATTTTTGGTTTTAGCTCGATAAAAGTATAAAAACTCTTATATTTTGAATGATTTTTTTTAATAATTTTTTAACAATTTCTTTTCATGAAAAATTAAGTGTGTAAAAAATACACTATATACGCGTTTAAAAAGGCTAAAAACCTTATTATCATACCAAATTAGGCCTTGGTCTTTTTTTTATGCGAAAAATAAATTTTAAGAAAATACCATAAAATGACACGTGATTTTTTAGATTTTAGAAGCGATACGGTAACGAAACCCACCGCGGGAATGCTTGAAGCGATGATGACGGCTAAGGTAGGCGATGATGTTTTTGGCGAGGATGAAACAGTGCAAAAATTGGAACTTAAACTGGCAAAAACTTTTGATATGGAGGCGGGTTTATTTTGCCCTTCCGGAACCATGACGAATCAAATTGCCATTAAGTGCTTTACCCAGCCCATGCAAGAGGTTATTTGCGATCAAACCGCTCATGTATACCGCTACGAAATAGGTGGGATTGCTTTTCACTCCGGTGCTTCTGTTCGTTTGTTGCATGGCAATCGAGGTATTTTAACACCTGAGCTAATCGAACCTGAAATAAACGAGGATAACATTCATTATCCCGATTCTACATTAGTAGTTTTAGAAAATACGGTAAATAAAGGAGGCGGCAGTTGTTATACGCTTGATCAAATAGCGCCCATTCATCACTTGTGCAATATAAAAGGGCTGAAATTACATTTAGATGGCGCTCGAATTTTTAATGCCTTGGTAGCAAAAGGCGATAAAGCGGAGCAGTATGGTCAGTATTTTGATGGTATTTCCGTTTGTTTATCTAAAGGCTTGGGCGCTCCAGTTGGTTCCGTTTTGTTGGGTAGCAAGGAAACCATTCGCAAGGCACGCAAAATTAGGAAAGCATTTGGCGGAGGCATGCGTCAAGCAGGTTTTTTAGCTGCTGCTGGCATATATGCACTCGATCATCATGTAGAACGATTAGTCGATGATCATCGCCATGCGAAAGCCCTTGCCGACGCTTTGTTAAGAAGAAAGGATGTGGTATCGGTACTCCCGGTAGAAACCAATATCGTGGTTTTCGAAGTACAACCCGGCACAGCCAATAAGTTGGTTGAACAATTAAAGGAGAAAGGTATGCTGTGCAATGCCACCAGCAATAGCACCATACGTTTGGTTACGCACCTCGATTTAAGTGCCGACATGATCGATAAAGCAATTGAAATACTTGTACATTTATAAAGTGATAAATTTTCTATCCATGCATGTAGTAGAACAAAAACGATGAAGATTTCCAAATTATTAATAGCTAATCGGGGCGAAATTGCCTTGCGCATTATGCGTTCGGCAAAAGAAATGGGCATTAAAACCGTTGCTGTTTTTTCAGAAGCCGATAGAGATGCCCTGCATGTACGCTATGCCGACGAAGCGATTTGTATTGGTCCGGCACCCTCCAGTCAAAGTTATTTGGTAGGAGAAAATATTTTGGAGGCATGTAGGCAAACCCAGGCTGAGGCCATTCATCCCGGTTACGGATTTTTATCTGAAAATGCTGCATTTGCCAAGATGGTGGCCGATGCGGGATTCATTTTAGTAGGGCCTTCACCCGAAGCCATGGAGGTGATGGGAAATAAATTATCGGCCAAAGCCGCCGCCCTTAAGTACCAAATACCCATGGTGCCCGGAACGGATGAAGCCATCAAAGATGTAGCCGAAGCCAAACAACGTGCATTGGAAGTTGGTTTCCCTATTTTGATAAAGGCCGCTGCGGGTGGTGGTGGAAAAGGCATGCGCATTGTAGAACAACCAGGTGATTTTGAAGAGCAAATGCAGTTGGCGGTAAGTGAAGCAACTTCTGCTTTTGGCGATGGCGCGGTTTTCATCGAGCGGTATGTTACCTCACCGCGTCACATCGAAATACAAATTTTAGGCGATACACACGGTAACATCGTGCATCTTTTTGAACGCGAATGTTCTATCCAACGTAGGCACCAAAAAGTAGTAGAGGAAGCGCCATCATCTGTTTTAACAGCAGAAATTCGCGAAAAAATGGGTAAATGCGCCATCGATGTTGCCCGATCGGTAAACTACACTGGTGCTGGAACCGTCGAGTTTATTTTAGATGAAAATCTTGATTTCTTTTTCCTCGAGATGAATACCCGCTTGCAAGTAGAACATCCCGTAACGGAGCTCATTACCGGAGTCGATTTGGTAAAAGAACAAATTAAAATCGCACAAGGCGAAGCATTGGGTTTTACGCAAAGCGATTTAAAAATTAAAGGTCACGCCATGGAGTTGAGGGTATATGCAGAAGATCCAAAAAATAATTTCCTGCCGGATATTGGAACACTTAAAACCTATAAAACCCCAAAGGGAAACGGTGTTCGCGTAGATGATGGATTTGAACAAGGGATGGAAATTCCGATTTATTACGATCCAATGATTGCAAAACTGATCACTTTTGGAAAGGATAGGGAAGAAGCCATGGACAGAATGCGTAGAGCGATTGAAGAATATGAGATTACGGGGATAGAAACTACGTTGGGTTTTGGTAATTTTGTGATGCAGCACGAAGCTTTTAGAACAGGTAATTTTGATACGCACTTTGTCGCAAAGTATTTTAAACCAAATTTGTTAGTTCAAGAAGACGAAACGGAAGCCATGATGGCGGCAATTGTAGCAGCACAATTTTTTAAGCAAGAAACACCAAGCCAGTCAACAAATACGAACCAGATAGCGGTTTCCGACTGGCGGAAAAATAGAATAAAAAATTAGCGCGCACATGCGCTAAAAGAAAAAATACATGTTTACAGGAATAATAGAAACATTGGGCGAAATAACCGCCATCAAAAACGAAAACACTAATATACATTTTACCATTGCATCCAAAATTAGTCAAGAATTAAAGATTGACCAAAGTGTGGCGCATAATGGCGTTTGTTTAACGGTGGTGGAACTGAATAACGGTACGCACACCGTAACAGCCATAGATGAAACGCTTAACAAAACCAATCTAGGCCATTTAAAAGTAGGAAGCAAAGTGAATTTGGAACGCTGCATGCAAATGAATGCACGTTTAGACGGACACATTGTGCAAGGACATGTCGATCAAACGGCTATCTGCGTAAAAAAAGAAGAATTGGATGGAAGTTGGGAGTTCAGGTTTAAATACGATCCTTCCGCAGGCAATGTAACGGTAGAAAAAGGTTCCGCATGTGTAAACGGCATTAGTTTAACGGTGGTTAACTCTGCTGATGATGAGTTTTCGGTATTTATTATTCCTTATACGTTTGAACATACGAATTTGCAAGAGGTGCAAGTAGGCGATTTGGTTAACCTCGAGTTTGATATCATTGGTAAATATGTGGCCCGGTTAATGGCGAAATAGTGAATAGTCAATAGTGAATAGTCAATAGTGAATTGGTCAATTAGTTAAAGGTTATCACCATCCTTCTCTTTTTGCTTTACACTCTCAACTCCAGTCCCCCAACTAAAAAACTAAAACCCCTACATGTATAGTAAAGTAGAAGCAGCACGGTTACGCCAGCAATTTTGGATTTCCTTTGGGCAATATATGAAACCTGTACCATCGGCAAGTGGTTCAACGGTACATTGGGTGAATTACCGTACAGGGCTAAAAAATATTTTCTTTAAGATGGATGTGAGCAATAAGCGGGCATTTATTGCGATTCAATTAACACATCCCGATACGGATATTCGGCATTTGATTTTTGAACAATTTGAAGAATTTAAAACGATGCTGCATGCTACGCTCAACGAAGAGTGGATTTGGGTACGCGACATGGAAGATGATTTGGGCAAAACCATCAGTCAAGTTTATATCGATTTAACCGGAGTAAGCATTTTTAACCAGCAGCATTGGCCCGATTTAATATCGTTTTTTAAACCCAGAATAATCGCCCTAGATGAATTTTGGGACAATGTAAAACCAGTTTTCGAAGATTTGGTTTAATGAGTTATGTTTTTGAAAGTCAGATTATTACTCCAAATTACTCTTCGATAGAGGATCTCGACCAATAAATCGCTCTTTACCCAGTAAAAAAGCAAGTGCTTTACTAATATTCCGTTGAGTCTTTTCTGCTGTTTTTAAACGAGCGATATACCGGACGATTTCTCGTTGTAAAGAAGGAGTTAACGCATCAAAAATGGCTTTGGCTTCGGGATGCTTTTGTAAAGCCTCTTCAAATGGTCGAGAAACAGGAGTAAGCTTTTCTATCGGATTAAATTCAATGGTTATTTTGATGGTTTCGCCAATTTTTTTAGGAGAATCTTTAAGCATTGTACCATTAATGTACAAGCGCCAAGCACCTGAAAATTTTACTAAAGTTTGGGTATAGGCTTGGTTGTTAATTTCGCCTTTAATTGGGATAGGCCCTTTATCTTTTCCGGCCTGTTTAAAAATATTGGCTAAAATAGTATCAGGTACCTGAATGTAGGGGTTAATACCAATAAGTTCAATTTTAGCATCAATGGGTTTCATCAAAATAAAGCTAGCGTTTTAAATTAAAATACCGAATTTATTCTATTATCGCTTTGCGACCATTCTGTAAGATAGCTTTTTTGGTTAAAAAAGGGTGTTGTTTGCAGGTAGAAAGATAAGGCTAATAAACTTTCCTTAAGTTAATTAGATAGATTTAACTGTTCAATTCTTTTTTTCGTAAAGTTAATCTCCTCCTCATCTTTTTCTAAATCAGGATTACTTTTAAGATAAAGTTGATAATATTTTTTTGCTGATTTTACCTGTTTGTATTTTGTATCATATAAAATGGCCAAACGATAATATAACACAGGCTCGGCATTAAATTGTAAACCCTTCAAATAAGCTGCCTTTGCTGAGGCGTTTTGATTTTTGTCCTCGTAAGTCAGACCCAAAAGAGCGTAATAGTTAGGGATATTTGGCGAAATTCCTTCACCAATGGTTTTCTTTGCATAAATAGTTGCCATTGACCAATTTTTTAACCCTCGGTAACATAAACAGGTGTAATATAAAGTACCTTCATTTTGCATGGCCATCCCTTCCAATAATTTAAATAGATCTATTGACTTTTGATAGTTCTTGGTAAAATAATAGGCTATAGCTACGTTTTTAGTGACATTGGCATCCGATTCAGTTTTTAATATTTGCGTACCCGAGCGTATTACTTCTTTATATTTTTTTAATTTAAGGGCAATATCAAGTATCGCTTTTTGAAGGATTAAATTACCCGTATCAGCTTTTATAGCAACATCTAATGTGCTGTAAGCATTTTCTGGCTTTTGCCAAAGCATATATTCATCTGCTAAATCACTCGCAACATCGCTTTCTGTAGGATTTATTTGGTTAGCTTTTTTTAAGAGCATAAGCTTTACCGAATCTTTTGTGTGAATATATAAATTAGCTAAAGCTTTATAAGCCATAAAATTGTTGCTGTCTATTTTAACTATTTCACCAAAATAACTTTTGGCATTTTTCGTGTTGCCTCTTCTTGCACTAATATTTGCTAAACTGAATAATATGGATAAATTTTTAGGTTGTTGCTGATGGGCAATTTGATATTGTTTCTCGGCTTCGGCAGTATTTCCAGCCATTAAATAACAATATCCGATTTGTGTAACTACTGTAAAAGGAGGTGTATGTCCGCTTTCAAATTTTTTTAAGTATATTATAGCATCCGCATAGCGTTGATTTTGGTATAAATCAAATAATTTTTCTTTATCAATTGATTCAGCGTTTTGGGCAAATCCTGCATAGCTAATCAGTAAAGAGATAGTAAAGATGACTAGGTTTTTCATTAAACTTATTTTAAACTAAGTTATTAGTTGAAAAATTATACTCCAAATTTTTGTCGAAATAAAACAAAACAAATGTTGTGAGGTTTATTAGTTGGAACAATTTAAAAAACAGGAACTATGAATACTTTAAAGAAATTTGAATTGATGGAAAAGATCGTGCGTGAATTAGAAGATTTACAAAATTCTCAACAAGCACTGGTTCAAAAAATTGGCAAAATTGAGGTAGATAATATCGAGTTGAGCGACAAACGCTTAGAAAAAGATTTGCCTGATATGCATCAAAGATTATCGGATAATTTAGAAACAATTGTAGGAATTTTAGCGTATTTTGCAGAAAAAACACAAAACTTCGGCGATAAAAATAATATCGATGCTTTGAAAGAGCAAGAAGCTATTAACAATGCAACAAATTAATCAAATAATGAAATCTTTAAAATTAACACTTATTGCTTTATTCGTTGGCTTTTATGCCCATGCACAGGTTGTTCCTTCTTTTCAGATGGGCATAAAGGCCGGTTTAAATTTCGCTAAATTTAAAAGTGAAAACACATTTGACAGCGACAATCGAGCAGGCATGTACGGCGGTTTGTGGGCACGATTAGGAGGAGCTGGTATTCACTTTCAACCAGAATTGTACATAACCGGTAAAAAGACCAAATTGATTAGTAATGCTACCGGAGAAGAAAACAAGGTGGGTTTTACCAGTTTGGATATTCCTTTGTTAATTGGTACTAAGTTAGGAGCAGCAGGGGTGGGCCTTCGCTTAAATACTGGACCGTTGTTCTCATTTGTTTTAGATGAAAAACAATCTTTTAATCAGGCTACCGGAAATATCTTTAGGGGAGTGTTTAAAAATCAGACCTATGCGTGGCAATTTGGGGCAGGTGTAGACATTAAGCGTCTAAATTTTGATGCCCGTTACGAATTGGGATTATCAAAAGTAAACAAAGAAGGTTATCCAAATACGAAGCTAAATCTATTTACTATAGGTATTGGGTATCGGATATTTTAAAATTTTTAAGAATCTAGTTCTTAGTAGGTTAAATGGTACGAAAATTGTTTAACTTTGAACTACTAACCGAATATCATAATGAATTTAAAAGAATTATTGCTAAAAGGGCAAAATTTTATCGCCTTGCTAAATCAATTACGTATTGATGCTAAAGATCTAATTATCAGAGACGAAGAAATGATTTTTAATGAAAAGCAGAAGAGTGGTTCAGATGTGATTACAAAATCGGTTTTTATGGAAGGTAAAAATGGAGAAGGCTCTATTAATTTATTTGGAAGGCTGCATTTTAATCTATTAAATAAACTAGCTGTTTTCGAAATGGAAGGCTACGAGAAAGTAGTATCTTAATCGAAAGATGTACTAAAATGAATGAGGCAAATGTTTTTTATTTGCCTCATTTTTTTTGGCTTAAAGTTGTATGCTCCACTTGAGTAAGCTCATACGCAAAGTACCCGTTCTTAGGTTCAATAGGTGTTTGGCGTTCGGTACTTAAGGCTTTGATAAACGATGCGCCAAAGTAAAAGATAAGTGAAGAATAGAATACGAACAGCATAATTACAATAATAGAGCCTGCTGAACCGTATACGCTTCCAATATTGCTTAGGGGCAATAAAATGCGCAACAAATATTTTCCTATCGTAAACAAACATCCAGTAAAAAAACCGCCTGAAAAGGCAATTTTCCAAGTGGGGCGACCATTGGTTAGAAAGCGAAATAAAATGCTAAACCACGTGGTTACAATGGTAATAAACACCAATTGATTGGTAATCGAGGTGATGACAAGACCCAATGAAGGAACGCCCGTTTTTAAGTACGACCCAATAATTGCCTGAACACTGTCGGCAAGCATGCCAATAAAAAATAAAATACCCGCCAATAGAATAATAACAACCGATATTGCACGCGATTTTAAGGTGAAAACAATTCCTTTTCTACTTTCAGAACCGATGTTCCAAATTTGTTCAAGTGAGTTTTTAATAATGTTGAACAACGTAGTCGCCACAAATAAGAAAAAAATAAAACTAAAAATGGTAACGTACCACGATTGATGGATATTCCGAATATTTCGCAGCGTTAAACGAATTTGTTCGGTGCTGTTATCATCTAAAATATTACCCAAATGTTTGAACAGATTTCCAACCAAGGCACGTCTATCGGTAAACATTCCAAATAGCCGAATCAAGATAATCAAGATAGGAGGGAGTGCAAAATTTGCAAAAAAAGCAGTGGCTCCGGCAAGTCTTAAAGGATCATTTTTTTGGAATAAAATAAAAGCCTTATGGACAGTGGAGAAAAAGAATTGAGTATCTTTTTTAAAGGTTTTGAACATCCTTAAATGATAAATAAAAAGCTCGAAAGTACTAAAAATAGTTTATTCGAGCTATTTAGGAATGTTAATAAAGGTTAATTTACCTTACTGAAAACCAATAAAGGCTTGTCTTCCTGCAGTAAAGTTAATTTTCCGTCTTTAACGTTTGCTTTGTTTACTTGATTCAATGCTTTTAAATAAGCAGATTCAGCGGCAGCTGAGTTTTTACAAAACATTTTTGTTCCGAAAATATTCTTTAAAGTCAGTTTTCCATCAACGATTTCGCCTTGACCGCCATAATTATTACAGAAAGATTTTCCACTAATTTTTAAGCTATCAGCGATGTTTAAAGTGGCTTTTGCATCGCTAGGCAATGTGTTTCCAGGAAATTCGGTTAATTCCCATTTGGTATTTTTGAGTGCTTCGGCATCTGTTTTCTCTAAGCAGGCACTAAAAAGACAAATTGCGGCAATAAAAAAGAATAGTTTTTTCATGATTTCAAAATTTTACATTGATTAACAAAAACTAAACCAGCTTCCTAATAAGTTAGTTTTTTTTCTTTAAGAATTCTGTTTTTAAAACAAGAGTTGTCCCGTTCACACGACCTTCAATGGCTTTAGGGTCATCTGTTAGTCGAATATTTTTAATGGCCGTGCCTTGTTTTAAATCGCCCTGCATTCCTTTTACTTTTAATGTTTTAATCACTGTAACGGCATCGCCGTCCGCTAAAATGTTGCCATTGCTGTCTTTTACTTCCATAGTGTTGATGTTAAATGAACATACGAAATTAGAATTTTCAGCTATATAAAAGGAATAATGGTTTTAATTTGTTTAATCGGCATACCTTTTCTTAAGAATGAGTGCCGATAAAAAGGAAATTAATATTCCAACGGGTAGAATTGATTTAGGCGATTTAGTCGTACAATTTCCTAAAGGAATTGTGAGTTCAAAAGGAACGTATTGGTTGACAAGCAAACTATAAAAAAAGAGGTTGCCGTAACAACCTCTTTTTTTTAAGCTACCAGTCCGGCGATTGGTCGAGTTTATCATTTAGAACACGTTCTTGTGTTGGAATTGGTTCTATATAATATTTATTCAGCCAACCTGCTGTTGGACCAAAAAAAGTGACATATCCAATCGAAGATCCTCCTACAATTTTAAGTTTATTGCCAAATTCGGCATTATTCACACGAACACCTGTTGGTTCTCGATTTAAGTAGCTTCCTTTTTTCCAGCGTTTTATATCATTAAATCTGAAGCCATCGCCCATAAGTTCTACTCTACGTTCTCGCCTAATTTCCCAAAGTATTGGGTCTACGGATAAATCTCTTTTTGGATCAAATCCTGTGGTGATATCACTCACAGTCATTGGCGGTAGATTAGTTCTAGTTCTTAATTTGTTAATCGTTTGGTTTGCAATGCTTTGATTGAATGTTCCGAGTTCAAACATAGCTTCAGCATAGTTTAACCAAACTTCCTCTATTCTAAATAATGGGCAATCTGTGGTAGAGTTATTTTTTGAATCAAGGGGATGGCGGTTATAATTTTTCCAATAAAGGTAGCCCAGCTCTGATACAGCTTGTGGTTGGCCTGCATTGAAAACCCTAAAATGGGGGGAGGTGCTTATTACTGTTCCCGTAGCCATGGTGTTACTCCATTGGTACATAGGTAATTGCTTGTCAATTGGCCCCGTAAGGCTAGCCATTATATTAATGTATTCTGCATCAGCCGTATTGCTTGTTTTAGTCCATGTGTAGTTTGGACTCCCCACTATTACTTTATACGGTGGTAGTACTGTAAAGTATAATCTAGAATCTCTATTTCTAAATTCGGTATACATGTTTTGGTCACCAGCATATAAGGTACTGCTGCCAATAGGTTTTCCGTCAGTACATAGATAGCTCTCTACGGCATCTTTTGTTACATCTACTGCAGTTGAAGTACTTCCTAAAAAGCGCACATTCGAGTGACTTGTTAATTCAGCAGTATATTCTTTATATAAAATTATTCCCGGTTGACCACTTAAATTTTCGCTATTGTACACCAAATTATAGCTTGACATACAGCTACCAAAATTAGTCATCAATTTTTCAGAAAAGGTTTTGCATACATTCAAATACATATTTGCATCCGGCAGGCCGTGATACTTTTGCCAAGTGCCCTCAAATAAGCCAAATCTTGATAATAATGCTCTTACAACGTGAACATTAATGGTGTTATTCCCATCTCCCTCCGGTTTTATATGCGATTCAGCAAAAGTTAAATTATCTAAAATATTTTTTGCTACTTGCGCTCGGGGAGTACGCGGGGCGAAGAGAACATCTGTGGAGGTATCAGTAAGTGCATGCTCAACCCACGTGACATCTCCAAAAGCGGCTAATAAATCGTAATAGCGCAAAGCTCTAAAAAAGTATCCAACACTTCGCCAATGATCTTTGTCTCGCTGATTCATGATTGACTTATCAATATTATCGAGCATAATATTTACCGATCTAATATAGGTGAAATTCCAGCTAGCCACACTAAGTGAGTTGGTGGCAGATCCTGTTGTAGGAAGCGTTTTTGTTTGGTATGCGTATGGAGATTGACTGCCATTAATGGTGCGAGCCAAATTATCAGAG
This sequence comes from Pedobacter paludisoli, assembly GCF_052344095.1. Taxonomy (GTDB): domain Bacteria; phylum Bacteroidota; class Bacteroidia; order Sphingobacteriales; family Sphingobacteriaceae; genus Pedobacter. The sequence goes on from NZ_CP179926.1 coordinate 4,609,207, forward strand.
TATGCTTCGTTCTGATTAATGTTTTGCGCATATCCGGTGCCATAACCGTCAAAATAGTCATATAGATTCCAAGCATAGGTTTTAAAATTTTCGCTGGTTAAAAATACTGTTTCTTCAGTTAGCTCTTTAGTAGGAGTCCTATCTAAAAAGCCTTTCTTGCAACCTAGATATACCAATGGCATTAGGAGCAGTAAATATCTTAATTTTTTCATTTTGGTAATTTTTTAAGTATAATTCTAATTAAAAAGTAAGATTCAATCCGAAAGATATCTTTCTAAGGTAAGGGTATCCTAACCCATTTGAAATATTTGATATTGAGGGATCCAGTCCTTTTGGGTAATGGCTAAAAGTGTATGGATTTTCTACACTACAGAATACTCGTAGATTTGAAAGGGCAATTTTTTTAATCAGTATTTCAGAAAAAGTATAGGCTAGGCTCACATTGCTAATTTGAAGAAATGCTGCATTCATGGTGTATCGGCTCTGTTGACTTTGATTAATGCTTTGATTTCCGGTTCCATTATCATATAATCTTCCGTAAAATGCATCGGTATTGGATGGTGTCCAATAATCTAGCTGATGCTGGTAAATTGGTGTAAAGCCATCAAAGTTTGGAAAGGTTAATGCCGAGGCAATAAAATCTTCACGTTTACCTACCCCTCTTAGCACAAAACTAAAATCAATATTTTTATAACTGATTCCCCCACTAACCCCAAATTGATAACGTGGTGCGCTGTTTCCAATAATTTTACGGTCTCCAGGGTCATTTAATGTAGATGAATTTGGTCTAACAATTCCATCACCATCTAAATCTTTAAACAAAACGTCACCCGGATTAAGAGCGGTTTGACCTTGGCGAATTGGGATTCCTGGTTTTAAGGTGCCTCCTTTAAGGTCGGCATTTAATGTGCCAGGCATAAAATCATCTACTGTTAATAGTCGGTCTGTTTCATATCCCCAAATTTCGCCAATTTGTTGTCCCACATAATACGTGTTTAACAAATTATTTGGGTTTCCTCCAAATTTAGTGATAAAGCCTTTTGAATCGTATAAATTTGCGGAGATACGATAGTGCCATGCATCACTAATTTTGTCAGCCCAATTCAGTTGAATTTCGTATCCTTTTGAACGTAAACTCGCTGTATTTTGTAAAGGTGCTTGAGTGCCAAGTACACCGGGAAGTGGAATGGCGCCTGGAGCAAGGATATCTTCAGTATCGCGTTGGTACCAATCGAATGAACCCGAAAGCCTGTTATTAAAGAATGCAAAATCTACCCCTATATCCAGTGTTTTTACACTTGACCATGTAAAATCAGAACTGATTAGTCCAGGGGAATCTAAGCTTGGAATAAATGCACCTGATCCATTTAGCCAACTCGGTTGTAAAGGACTTAATGTAGGGGTAAATGCATAGGGGCTAATTGATTGATCGCCCACCTGCCCTAAAGATGCTCTTAACTTAAATACATTCATAAAGGGTAAAGTGTTTTTAAAGAAATCTTCTTCACTAACTACCCAACCAACCGATCCGGATGGGAAAAAGCCAAATCGGTGATCGATAGGGAATTTAGAAGACCCGTCATACCGACCGTTAAGTTCCAAAAGGTATTTGCCCTTATAGTCGTAGTTAAATCTACCAAAATACCCAACTAATGAGAATGCAGTATAATCATTGGTTAAGCTTATTACCCCAGTAGCATTCTCTAAACTTGGAAAATTAGGTGAAATTTGACCTGATTTACTACTTGAAAAAGAAGAAGTAATTGACTCTTCTTGATTGTATCCAGAAAGTATTGATAAATTATGATTACCAAAACTTTTCTTATAGTTAGCAAAAACGTTAAGTGCTTTATAATTAATTGTTTCGGCTTTTAGCTCATACACACCATTTCCTGTACTTTCTACCTGATAATTGGTAGGCCTTGTTGTGATTAATTGTTTGTTGTAGTTTTCTTCGTTCGTTTTTACGTTGTCGTAGGTAAACTCTCCTGTAACAGTTAAGTTTGGTAGTGGTTTTAAAATTCCCCGCCCAGTTAGTCGTATATCATCTTTTTTAATAGTAGTCGGGAAGCCATTAATTACCTTTTGCTTCGGTGTACCATTAATATTTGTAGTACCGTCCGATGCCGTTAACATAGTTGAATTTACTAATAGCGACGGGAATCTGGCAGCATCAGCAAAGCCATTGTTTGCAGGGCTTATTGTATTAGAATTAAAATAACTTGCGTCTAATTGAGTGGTAAACCATTTTGAAATATCGCTACTTATGAAAGAACGTACATTGTAGCGATTAAATTTGTCTTGGTTGGCCTCAGGTACGATAATTCCCTTCTCATTTATGGCTCCAAGTGAGATACGATAGTTTGTTTTTTCGGAACCACCGCTTATAGATAAATTGTTTTGAAATTGAGGCACTGTGTTTCCCAATAAATCATCCATTGCTGAAGTAGGAGTAACAGCATAAATCGCACTTCCCACTTTTCTGTCGCCCGTTGGAAATTGTGAGGGATCTGCTTTGTATTGGCTATATAAATCAATCCATGTATCCACGTTCTGACCCGACCAATAATTTACGGTGCCCATATCTTTCAAAGCCTTTAAAAAATCATCCGGAGATGATATTTGAGGTAAATTAATTGGGCTAGCAAATATAAGATTGTTGCTGAAGTTTAATTGTGTTTTTTGATTGGCTTTGCCTTTTTTTGTCGTGATTAAAACAACGCCGTTTGCAGATCTACCTCCGTAAATCGCTGCGGAACCCGCATCTTTTAAAACGGTAACGGTTTCAATATCATTTGGATCTAGCAAATTTAGCCCACCTTGAAATGGCACATTGTCAACTAAAATGAGCGGACCACCAGAAACGATTGAATTGCCTGTGGTATTTAAACTTGTAGCCCCTCGAATGTTTAGGTTAGTACTTGCCCCGGGTTGCCCTGATCCGATTCCCACCGATAGGCCGGGAACCGCATTTTGGAGTAGTTGAGAGGTCGTACTAACCGGGCGATCGCCTAAAATTTCATCCATTTTAACGGTTGAAACAGCGCCTGTTACTTTCGTCTTGCTTTGTGTGCCATATCCAATAACGACTACCGAATTAAGTGATTCTGTATTTTCTTCTAAATGAATGGAGATGTTATTGCTATTTCCCACAATAATCTCTTTTGGTTGATAGCCCGTATAGCTGATTATAAGAATATCTCCAACATTGGCATTTATTGTAAATTTTCCGTTTATATCGGACATGGTTGATTTAGTTGTGCCTTTCACTTTTATACTGGCTCCGGGTAAGGGAGCATTGTCTTTATCTACTATGGTTCCTTTAAAGTCAATACGTTTATACAAAATATTGGCTCTGTGTGAAATGGTACTTGCTTTTGGTAAAGTATATAAAGAGTTGCTGGCTCGCTTTTTATGCGCCTGAACAGTATTTCCAATAACAATTAAAGTGGAAAACAATATTGTGCCAATACCAACGGTAGCTTTTTTTGATAATTTTAAATAATCAGGTGACTTATTTAGTAAATTTTTAGAGTTTTTTTTGGGCGAATTGCACGAATAGTACATCCAATTGAACATGGTAATTTTCATACGTAATAGTTTTGGTTTTTAGTAGGTTTAATATGTTCTAAGTATTTTGTAGCAGATTCTACACCACACTTAAGGCTAGATTAATAGAGATTTTATAACATAAGGCCTCCTCTCTAAAAGATTAAAAAAACAGAAAATTTTGCCCTAAATAATTAGAAAGCAGAAATAGGATGTGGGTTAGAATTTTTTACAGCGCTTACTTTTTTGGAGTCTTAAATAGCAATTGCTGAAATGCTTTAGTTAAATTTAATTCCGCAATAAAGTATAAAAAAGAGTTTGCAAATACTGTAGATTCTTGCAGTTTGTGACGGTTTGTGGGTTACTAAATGCCATAGGTATACAATAGGTTAAATAAGGATATTATATTTATATACAAACGAATGACCTATAAACTATTTATTTGTTTTTAAGACGCAAAGATTGTATTTGTTTTAGTATAACTTTTTAGGGAATGACTTATTGGATTGTTTTGTAATAAAAAGATATTCATTAATACGGGTTAAAATTTTGCTGAAAATACAAAATGTGGCCCAAAAAAAATCAATTATTCTTCTAATATATTGCAAAAACGCACGGTTAATTCTTTCTCTGTTAAGTTATTGAAAATAAATGTACACTTTTATTATAATTTTATACTTATGCTTTTTATTTTTTTTTGAACCGAGTATTTGAGTTAATTTGTAACATAGAATTTCTCAACCGTCAAAGTTAGCAAGGTATTTAATATGTAAATCTATTAGAAAATAAAAGCCCTTGTAATTTATCAAAATCCATGTTGTTGCTTTTTCAATTATTTAGGTTAGAAGCTCCGAGTATGAAGTTGTACACATTAGGCGGTTTTTCTCTTTAAAATCAAAGCCGATAAAAACGAAATTAATATTCCAACGGGTAGAATCTCCATATACGTATATAAAATAATCATGAGTGGATTTTTATACAACGCTTTATAATGATCCATTTCTTTTGTTTTTTCGGCCATTGCTGCAGCCGATAAACCTTCTTTTCTGGCTTGATTAAGCATGTGTTCGGTAAATCTGTCCATGTAATCGGGTACGAAGAAATGAAAATCAATTAGCCAGGCAACCACATATATTGTGGAAGCAATAAAACTAATGTAGAAGCCAATGAGGAAGCCTTTTCCAAAAGAAACGATTCCGCCATTTAGCTGGTCGCGGTATTGTTTAATCCCTACAAAAATAAAGATGAAACCCACTAACATGGCACCGAATCCCAGGTACATGCTGGTGTCGTAATTGGTGTTTTCATCGCTCTGCGAAATACTTAAAAGCATAACCGAAGCGGCTATCAAACCGGCATAGAGACCGTTTAAGAAGACAATTTTTTTCATAATGAGGGAGTTATATTCGAATATACGGATAAATTAATGGAAAACGCGGTAAGAATAATTTGGTTCTATCTATTTGATTAATAGTGCTTTGTTTTAGTTTTTGCGCTGCTTTAGTACGAATATCAAAAAGAATAGATAAGTTGCAATTTAATTCTTTAAGAAAAAAACTAAAAGATAGCATATGCAAGTTTTTGTCGAAACAGCGCGATTCATTTTACGTGAGATTTTACCTACAGATGAAGCAAGCATGTTTGCCCTTGACTCAGATCCGGCAGTTCATTTATATTTGGGTAATAAACCGCTTGTAGAGCTGAAACAAGCAGAAGAAAGTATTGCGTTTATTCGGAAGCAATATGTTGAAAACGGCATCGGCCGATGGGCAATTGTAGATAAAAAGACGAATGATTTTATGGGTTGGACGGGACTAAAATTAATAACTGAACGTACGAATGGACGGCTAAACTATTATGATTTAGGTTATCGTCTTCTTCAAAAATACTAGGGACAAGGAATTGCTTTTGAGACGGGCCTTGCAGTACTGAAGTATGCTTTCGAAACAATCGGGACTTCCGAAGTGTTCGCTATTGCCGATTGCGAAAATCAGGCTTCTAATAAAATTCTTCGAAAATTAGGCTTTTCGTATGTTGAGGTGTTTGACTACATGGGGGTGGAGCACAATTGGTATGCGCTCCAGAAGAACGATTGGCAGCGCCTTGCTGCTAAGTAGGATAAGAACCTATTCTTCAGTGCTAAAGCTAATCATCCATTCAATACCATATTTATCTCGGAACATACCAAAGTAAGAACCCCAAGGGCTATCTTGAATCGGCATTTCAACTGAACCATCTTTCGATAGCATGGTAAATAAGTGATCGGCTTCTTCCTTGCTTTCCGTGCTTACTGAAATCTTAGACCTATTCTCCATTTCATTTACCTGTCCCAATACTTCTGGAACGTCGCTTCCCATTAAGATATTGTTTTGACCGATGGGTAATGCGATGTGCATGATCTTATTTCCTTCTTTTTCATTAACGGAAGCCGCTTCGTTTGAAAAATCTTTGAATCTAACTACCCTAACAAAATCTCCACCAAAGGCTGATTTATAAAAATGAAAGGCTTCTTCAGCGTTACCATTGAAATGGATGTATGGATTAATCTGTGCCATAATGAACTTTATATACTAATTTACAGTATATTATTTTAATATTTTGAATAATTATCTTAATTTTTTGCACGTGTGGGTGTTCGGTAAAAAAGAGTATGCCTATTGCGGTGATCTTTTATTAGCTTTTGCTTTGTCACTTACAAAGGGCGATTCTTAAGATCGCCCTTGTGAAGACCGGTAGTTCAAACGGAGGCCACTTTCTTAGATGAATGCTCGGAACAATCAAACAAATAAGCATGCCTAGGTTTATGGCTGAATTTCCTTCTATGTTTGCCATTTGTCTTATATGTAAGGTGCCGGTTGTTAATAGCGATTAGAATGTAAATCCTAAGGTAATATCTATAGCACCAAAATTTTCGTTGCTAGCATTGTATCTCAAAATTCCATATTCTGCGTAGTAATAATTATAAACCTTTAATTTTTGAAGGTCGTAGCCAGCAGCAAGGTTTAATGAATTTCTTTTTGAGACTTTAAAGCTTGCACCAACTGTTGGATTGATTAGAAATCCACCATTTCCAAAACTGTCCTTTGTGTTGAATGAATAACCAATTCCCATTGCAATATACGGTGCAATGTCTTTGTCAATAATTTTGGCTCTAAAATCTGCAAATACGGGTATTAATGTAGCTTTCGCATCGAAATATTGACGTATTCCTGTTCCTATACCTGCATACAAATATGGGCTGAATTGATAACCATTGATAATATTTACCTTTAGTCGATCCATTTTGTATGTACCAACTCCAATTTGGTAACCAACTTCAGCTATTCCTTTGTAACCTTTCTTAAAATTAGTAGAATAAGTAGAGTTTTTACTTTGATTTTTTGCTTGCTCTTTTGTTATTTTATCAATTTCATCAAATTGATAAACAAAAACATTTTTATCAGCAGTTTCTATTTTTAAAGATTTATTGGGGATTTGTTCAATGATTATCCCTCTTAAAATGCTTCCATTTTTGAGGTATACAACATCTTGATACTGGCTTTGGCCAAAAGTTAGTGAGGTGATTAGGGAGAATAAAAGTACTATTAAATATTTTTTCATTGTAGTGTGTGTATGTGTCTTACTCGTTTGGCTTTTCAGTTTCGCCCAGTTTTTTAAAGTGGTACATGCTCCACAATATTTAAAAATTTACGAAATGGTTAGGCTGTTAAAAGGGTGGTTCTCTTAGATGTTTCATGGCGATGGTTTTTTAATTATTTAATTGTGTATTTAAGTTCTTGATAATTTGTGTACTGCTTGAGTTGAACCATGTCTCAACAGCAAGCGCATAAGCTGCGCAGATAGCATGCTGATTATTAATTCTTCGTTTTGCTTTCTTCTTTTTTTACGAGTAGAAAATTTTTGTTTTCAAGGGCAAGAATGCCAAATTCGTAGCAAAAGGTATAGCTATTACCCGTTTGGGTTTGATAGGTATGTGTATAGTAGTTGAAATTAAAACCAGCGTCAATGAGTTTTTTTTCGCTAACTTTTGTTTTTCCATCCGGATTTAGTTTCGCGAGAATGCGTCGATTCTTTTTTAAAATAGCGTTAATCCATCGAACGATGGAATCGTCTTCGGATTTAATGCGGTTGTTGTAGTTGTTGCGACAGGCATCGTCACAGAATTTTTTGTCGGATCTACCTATAATCAGGCTTCCACAATCTAAGCAAGTTCGTTCCATAATAATTTGGGATTTATCATGGGATGATGCCCAAAAATAATAAAAATATCAAAACACCAAAGAGCTTTTAGGTGTCTGAGAACTGTTTATCCGTTTTTAAACGCTTATAAACGACTATAACTACTTATTGTACGAATAAGTTTTATTTCCCTTCTCACTTTTGTATTGTCGGCAGCGATGAGAGCTGTTGGTCGTTAATTAGTAGAAACTTAAAATCATAGAAAATGGAAAATTCAATTAACAAAGTGGTATTAACAGGTTATGCAGGAGCAGATGTAGAATTAAAACAATTGTCGGGGAATTTAAAATTAGCACGTGTAAATCTTGCAGTCAACGAATATTATAAAAATGCCATTGGCGAAGACGTGAAAAAGACACAATGGGTAAGTTTAGTTTTTTGGAATGCCAAAGCGGAGCTTGCTGCTAAAATTAAAAAAGGGTCTAAAGTAACCATTGAAGGTCGGTTACAAACGAATAGCTTTGAGGGAAAGGATGGCGTGAGGCGTTACACCACTGAAATAGTTGTAAACGATGTTTCGGTAAAAGAAGAAGAAATAGTGAATTAATAAACGCATAGAAGTTTATTTAAAAAAACGTTAAATCGATGCCTACTCGAGAAGCCTTATTTGATCGTTCATCAAATAAGGCTTTTATAGATTTAGGGACAGACCTGTGTAGAAATTCCTAGTAGCAGCGGGATTAAAATAACGGCTATTTGCGGCATTTAAATCGTTTCCTAAACTGTACGATTCATTTAAAAGGTTATTGATTCCGGCATACAGCTCTAGTTTAGAGCCACCAATCTTAAAACCTCTAATTCCTGTTTTTAATTCAATCAGGTGGTATTTTCTAGCATAAACGCTATTGGCATCATTTAAGGGTATGCTCGATGTGTAATTGTGTTGTGCAAAAAAATAGAAATTCTGCTTAAAATTAAATTCTAAGCTACTCACCAAAACATTTTCAGGTACACCCGTTAGTTTATTGCCAGAATAATCTATGTTGGCATTCTTATAGTTTTTAAAAGAATAGTTGCTGTAGGTGTAACTGTTTTTTAACTGTATTTTGTTTAAGAAAGCGTGGTTTTTATTCAAAATAGCCCAGGACAATTCCGCTTCAAAACCGTTCTGATTGGTACCACCTGCATTTATGAAATATTCAGTGTCATTGGCATCTAATCTCCGCACAATCGCATCTCTTAATTGAAAATTAAAAAGATTGGCGGCAAGATATAGGCGATTATTTTCCGTTTTAAAGCGGACACCAATTTCATAGTTCCAGCCTTTTTCTGCTTCTAGATCGGTATTTATTGTATTGTTAGAGGAACGAATTTCGGCTAAGGTAGGGGTTGCGTATCCTTGACTAACAGAGGCTCTAACAGAAAATGAAGGATTCAGTAAATACGATAGAGCAAATTTAGGCATTAAATGAACATCGAAGGTTCTTTTCTGTTCAGAAATTGCAACAGGATAGAAACTTTGGTACGTATAGCGAAAGAAATTTATACTCGAAGATAACTCCGCTAAAAGAGTTTTTTGGATGTCGAAATTAAGGAGGAAGAACGCAAAATTCTGATTAGCGTTTAAATCATCATTCGCTTGCAAAGTTGTGGCTACTCCACCCTCATTGTCGAAGTTTTTTACGATTGTCTGCGTTCTTGAACTTTCTAATCCTCCTTGAATTTTAAAATTGTAAAAATCATGGTTGTTAGAAAATTCTAAAAATGTCCGGAAGCCCAGCGTATTTTCATACCGCTTTTCATAATTGGTGATAAAAGGATTTTTAAAATCGGTATAGGAACCAAATAAAGCAAGTACATGCTTAAATTGCTTGCTTATTTGATAACTATTAGACAATCCTGCAAATAGCGTTTTGTTATAAATTGCTGCTTGTTGTGCAGTTGCACCAGGTAAACTTGCTGTTGCAGGTCTCGCTTGTTGCGGATTTTGTTCCATCTGAATGGCTGTTAATCCCCCGGGAGTTTGATAGCGTAAATCGCTATAAAAAAGAAAGAAATTTAATAAACTGGATGTATTATAACCCCATTGGTGATTGGTTAAGAAATACTTTCGGTTCATGCCACTATTTTCTCTATAACCATCGCTGCGCTGGTAGCCTTGATTTATTGTAAAACGGTAATTTTTATACCGATGTTGAATACCTGCTGTTTGTTGAAATAATCCAAACGAACCCGCGGTTACGGAAGCTTGTATCATGGATGGTATTTCAATCGGTTTTAATAGCATGCTACCACCCGTATTGGCACCAAAAATACTTGCTTCTGGTCCTTTATAGATTTCTAAATTGCCAATTACTTTGGCATCTAAAAGATTTAAATAGGTATTTCCACCGGCATCAGTTAACGGAAAGTTGTCAAAATAAATTTTAACATTTCTAATCCCGAAAGGCGAACGGAGTAAGCTACCTCGCATGGATAAACGGTAGCTTCCGGGAGATCGCTCTTCCATTCTTAAACCCGGAACTGTATTTAAGGTACTTACTAAGGATGTATTCGATTGGTTACGCACAACACTAGTATCTATTAAATTTACCGCCGAAACGCTGCGGATAATAGGTTGGCTGTTGTAATACCCCGTAATATGCAGATCCTCCAATTTTTTTATGCTATCCGTTTTTAGAACTTGAGCGGATGCCCTGATCGATAAGCAAACAAGAAAAGCAACGTAAAATAATTTCAAAGGGGTGATTTTAGGGGCGATTAAAGCGAGGAAATTACAAATTTTCTATGAAAGCTGGAAAGGGGTCTGGAATTCTCGAGTTCAATTGATCTGTACGATCGAAACTTTTTTCTAAGCTTCCATAGCACAGATGATAGGGGGTAACAACGTTATTTTGCAGCCACACGCCAAACAATGCCACTTACATCATCGGCAACCAATAGGGCTCCGTCGGGACTTTGTGTAACCCCAACAGGTCTGCCATACACTTCACCCTTTTCAGCATTCGCAATAAATCCTGTTAAAAAATCTTCCATTTTTCCAATAGGTTTTCCATCCTTAAAAGGAACGAAAGTAACTTTATAGCCGGTTAAAGAAGAACGATTCCATGAGCCATGTTGACCAATAAAAGCACCGCCATGGTATTTTTCAGGAAAGATAGAAGCGGTATAAAAGGCCAATCCTAGAGAAGCTGTATGTGAGCCGAGTGGAACATCTGGCACAAGTGTTTTTTGAACCATTTCTGGTTTTACTCCTTTTAAACGAGGGTCTTCATTATGCCCAAAATAAGCATAAGGCCAACCGTAAAATCCTCCTTCTTTTACTCCAGTAATATAATCTGGAACCAGGTTGTCACCTAAGCCATCGCGCTCATTCACTGCCGTCCAAAGTACATTTGTTACCGGAGCCCAATCCATACCTACGGGGTTTCGTAATCCGCTTGCATAGATTTTTTCACCAGTACCATCGGGGTTAATTTCTAAGATATTTGCACGACGAACTTCGTGTTCCATTCCGTTTTCACCTACGTTGCTTCCAGAACCCACGCTGATGTAAATTTTGCTTTTGTCTTTGTTGGTAAGGATGTTTCTTGTCCAGTGATTATTATAACCACCGGCAGGCAAACTGAGTATTTTTTTGCCTTTTCCCACAATTTTTGTGTCGCCGTTTTTGTACGGAAACATCCATAGGCCATCTGTATTAGCCACATAAAAATTGCTATTAATAATGGCCATCCCGTAGGGTTGGTTTAAACCGGTTAAGAACGTAGAGATGGTTTCGGCCTTCCCATCCTTATCTGCATCTCGGTAAAGAACAATGGTGTTGGCACTTTTACCGGGTACTTCAGACTTTGCTTTTCCTGACAGAGAATTTGCAATGCTTTCGACTGTACTTCTTTCAGAGTTGGATAAAACAACTAAAATATCTCCGTTTGGTGCCACTATCATGTTCCGCGGACTTTTAATTTGAGAAGCAAATTTAGTAACCACAAAACCTTCAGGAGCAACGGGGGTTTTTCCTTCTGGCCATTCAATCACTTTGCTAAATTTGTTTTTTGAAGCGTTGGTGTCAGGAGCGGGAAGATTAATCTCTTGAACATATGTTTTAGCTGTAGTATCTTTTTCGATAGAATCTGTTTGGTCGGCAGATTTTGATCCCGATTGGCAGCTGGCAAAAGATGCAGCAAGTAGAAGCCCAAAATATACATAGTGTTTTTTCATGGTATTGGTATGGATTGGATGAAGTGATTCTCTTTAGAACGTAACAAAATTGAACAAACTCTGTTTGCAAAAAGATAGACGATGAATAATTTTCCGAAACAAAACTTAGAAATAACTTAGCAATGTTCCTTAATTCAATCGAATCTTTTATCTTTAGGCGATTTTAGAAAGGGTTTTCTTTTTTAAAGTGTAAATACCGTGTTTCTGCCAAAACGAACTTCTATTTTAATCGTTTCGGATACCACAAAGGCACGGCAAGTTTCAAAAAAGTATAAATTATTAAAACATGTCAAATACATCAAAAATTATCTACACCAAAACCGATGAGGCGCCAATGTTGGCAACTTACTCGTTGTTACCCATTGTACAAGCTTTTACCGCATCAGCAGGTATTGATGTAGAAACCAGAGATATTTCTTTAGCGGGAAGAATTTTGGCAAATTTTCCTGAATATTTAACAGAGGAGCAAAAAATTGGCGATGCCCTAACAGAATTGGGTGTTTTAGCAACTACGCCAGAGGCAAACATCATAAAATTACCAAATATCTCGGCTTCAATTCCACAATTAGTGGGGGCAATCACGGAGTTACAGGCGCAAGGCTTTGCGCTTCCAAATTATCCTGCAAACGCACAAACAGAAGAAGAGAAAGCAATCAAAGCGAAATATGCAAAGGTATTAGGTTCGGCGGTTAATCCTGTTTTACGTGAGGGTAATTCAGACAGACGTGCACCTAAAGCAGTAAAAAACTACGCCAAAGCAAACCCACATTCAATGGGGGCATGGTCAGCTGATTCAAAAACAAAAGTTGCGAGCATGAGCCATGGCGATTTTTATGGTTCTGAAAAATCAGTAACCATTGCTGAAGCCACTCAATTTAAGATCGAATTTGTAGCAGAAGACGGTGCTGTAACCGAATTGAAAGGCTTATCGAACTTAAAAGCTGGTGAAGTTATTGACTGTTCAGCGTTAAGTTTATCTGCCTTAAAAGCCTTTGTTGCAGATGCAATTGCAGAAGCTAAAGCAGCTGGTGTTTTATTATCAGCGCACTTAAAAGCAACCATGATGAAAGTTTCTGACCCAATCATTTTTGGTGCTATTGTGGAAGTTTATTTTGTAGATGTTTTTGCTAAATATGCTGATTTATTCGCTGAACTGAACGTTGATACTCGCAACGGATTAGGCGATGTATATGCGAAAATTTCAGGTCATTCTAAACAAGCTGAAGTGGAAGCAGCTCTTGCTGCGGCAATTGAAAATGGCCCAGCTTTGGCAATGGTTAATTCAGATAAAGGAATTACCAATCTTCATGTGCCAAGTGATGTAATTGTGGATGCTTCTATGCCTGCTATGATTCGTACTTCTGGACAGATGTGGGATAAACAAGGAAAACAACAAGATACCATTGCAATCATTCCTGATCGTTGTTATGCAGGTGTTTATACAGCAACTATAGACGATTGTAAAGCAAACGGAGCATTTGATGTAACGACCATGGGTTCTGTGCCGAATGTTGGATTGATGGCGCAAAAAGCAGAAGAATACGGATCACACGATAAAACATTTCAAGCGGTAGCGAATGGAACAATTCGAGTAACCGATGCAAGTGGTAACGTATTTTTCGATCAAAAAGTAGAAACCGGTGATATTTTCCGTATGTGTCAAACCAAAGATGCCCCTATTCAAGATTGGGTGAAATTGGCCGTAAACCGTGCACGCTTATCAGCAACTCCAGCAGTTTTCTGGTTAGATGAGAATCGTGCGCACGATAGAGAAATCATCGTAAAAGTAAATACCTACTTAAAAGATCACGATACAACCGGATTAGATATTCGTATTTTAGCTCCTGTTGAGGCAACAAAATTTTCATTAGAAAGAATTCGCCAAGGTTTGGACACCATTTCAGTAACAGGTAACGTATTGCGTGATTACTTAACCGATTTGTTCCCGATTTTAGAATTAGGTACTTCGGCAAAAATGCTTTCAATTGTTCCCTTAATGAATGGAGGTGGTTTATTCGAAACAGGTGCAGGAGGTTCAGCCCCTAAACATATCGAACAATTTATAGAAGAGGGTTATTTGCGTTGGGATTCTTTAGGAGAGTTCTTAGCACTTCAAGCTTCATTAGAACATTTATCGCAAACGCAAAATAATCCAAAAGCACAAGTTTTGGCCGATGCTTTAGATGAAGCAAATGCGAAATTCTTAGCAACAGATAAATCTCCGGGTAGAAAGTTAGGAACCATTGATAATCGTGGTTCGCATTTCTATTTAGCGATGTATTGGGCTCAGGCTTTGGCGGCACAAACAAAAGATGCAGCTTTGCAAGCAAAATTTGCACCATTGGCACAAGCATTGACCAACGATGAAGCAAAAATTAATGAAGAGTTAATAGGTTCACAAGGTAAGCCGCAAGCAATTGGTGGATACTACCATCCAAATGATGAATTGACGGGAGTAGCAATGCGCCCAAGTGCAACATTTAATGCTGCTTTAGAAGCATTGTAGTTCTGAAATTACTTGATACAAGGCGTCTTGATTTTTCAAGGCGCTTTTTTTTTTGCAAAATTTTTAATCAAAATAGTACTCCTCCGTATACTTCTTTTTTGTAAATTTATTCGTAGGGTAGCCGCTCTCCTAAAATATACTTGCCCTACAATGCCCGTGTTTAAAACTATTTCAGTACGAAACGTGTTCAATTAAAAAATAATATAGGAGAATTTAGCATGCCAAGTAATCAAAACAAATTTTTAAGCAACGATGAGAATTTTTCGTACGACAAACATAAAGGTAGTTACGAGCTTGATGTAAAGGGAAAAGACAGTGAATACGATCATCCGATGAGCTATCAAACGGTTTCAGTAGGCGCCAAGGACGATAATTCCAGCTATGATGAAGCTAATCCCTATGTAGGAGATGAATATGCGAATGATCAAGAAATTATTGATGATGAGCTAGAAGAATTAGGCATGCACATCGACCATGGAGAAAGCGTAAAATTAAATCCTGAAGACGAAATTCTTTCCCGTACAGCGGAAGATAATCGCGATGATTTGGACGAAGAAGGCTATCCGATTAACGATAAGCCACATCATAAATTTCCAAGAGATTAATTATATCTATGTGCCGTAAGTCTGTTATTATGGATGCTGCGGCACTTTTTTTAGCACAGATTTTAGCTCAAATTCCCAATGGTTGCGGTTGTTTACCACAAATTTCTCTGTTGAACCATTGCTTAACGTAAGTTCCATACCGTTTGGAATAATCCCCAATGTTTTATAGTATGAAATTTTTTGTACATCCGTTAAAAGAATATCTAAGCGATGGTTCTGGATGTTGAAATTGTGAGATTTAAAAACAAGGCGATCAGGCAAGAGATACAGTTTGCCACCCACAGCCTCAACACCCTTAAAATGATTGGCTAAACCAAAATAAATTAGTTCATTTTCATTGATGCCTTCCAATTCCGTTTGCTTATTGATTTTTCGAGATTTAGAAAAGAAGTAAATGGCCAATCCGAAAAATAACGCCGCAATTGGAGCTGCAATTAAAGCGTTTTTTAGGCCAAACGCAAAACTCTCCAATAAACCAAATACCACCATGAATAGGAGTGAAGCGATAACTGCATTTTTAACTGAAGTATTTTTTTCGAATGACATAATGGATGATGACGAAATAATTTGAATATTTTTTTAGATACTTAGCCAAAGTACAAAAAAGCAAAAGAAGTAACAGTGAAATTTATTTTTTTTCAGTGCCCGCAATTTAAGGGAGTAGATCTAAATTGAAACGACGTCTTAATTCTTCCAGTTTGGGATTTTTATTAATTAAGTAATCGTATTTCTCACGGTTTCCATATAAGCGATTTTCGAGCTTACGTTCTACTTGTTTGTAGCACACATCTACTTCGAAATTTTGTAATTGGGTACGCAAATAATTTAATAACTCTACGGATTCTTGTTGAATCAATTGTTCTTGCGTTTTACTCTCCACCGAAATTTCAATTAATTCAGGTTTAAGTAGGACAGGAGCAAAATTATTTAAAATGGTGTACAAGTTGATTTTATCCGAATTCTTTAAGATTTGCAGATAATTATTCCAAATCTCTAAAAGGCGATCATAACTAAAACTAGTTCTAGCCTCTCCCGTCACTTTTTTAAGTTCGTTTTCATCTTCATTCAACGTTAATCGATCTAAGTCATTTAAATTCGGAATAAGCGTTGCCGCTTTATAGGTTTTCGGAATTGCAATGCTAATGGATGATGCTGTTGGCTGAGCAGTAACGCGTGGATGTGCTACGGTTTCAGGCTTTGGGGCCGTATTTGGTAAGGCAACAGGGGCTGCCGCTATTGGTTTTTCAATAGGCTGTTGAGTCTGTTCTGCAGGAACTTTGGTTTCTACACTAGTTTTTTTTTTATCCTGATCGGTGTCAGTTGCTGTATTAGGCGTGCTTAAAGGACGTTGTGCTAAATTAACGACTGAGCGTATATGGCACATTTTGATAAGTGCCAACTCTACTTGGAGCCGCTGGTTTTTAGAACTCTTATAATTTAAATCACAGGTGTTGGCTAAGTTCAGGGCTGTAAGCAAGAACGAAAGCTCTGTTTGTTTACATTGCTCTAAATACTTTTGACGGATATTTTCGCTCACTTCAAGCAATTTTAAAGTAGCTGTATCTTTTCCTACCAATAAATTACGGAAGTGAGAGGCTAGTCCATTAATGAAGTTATTGCCATCAAATCCATTATTTAAAATTTCATCAAACAATAACATCGTTTCGCTCACCTTACCGTTGGTTAAAAAGTTGGTTAGCGTAAAGAAATAATCATAATCTAATATGTTAAGATTATCGATTACCGCTTTATAGGTTATGTTTTTATTCGCGTAACTGGCAATTTGGTCAAACATGGACAATGCATCGCGTAAACCGCCATCGGCTTTTTGTGCGATAATGTGCAATCCATCTGCTTCAAAAGCAATGTTTTCGCGTTCAGCAATTTTAGCTAAGTGACTTGAGATATCTTCTACCTGAATTCGGTTAAAATCAAAAATCTGACAACGTGATAAAATGGTTGGTAGGATTTTATGTTTTTCAGTTGTAGCTAAAATAAAAATAGCATATGAAGGCGGTTCTTCTAAAGTTTTCAGAAAGGCATTAAATGCACTTTGAGATAACATGTGAACCTCATCAATAATGTAAATTTTGTATTTGCCCGATTGTGGCGGTATTCGCACCTGTTCAATTAAGCTACGGATATCATCTACAGAGTTGTTTGAAGCCGCATCTAATTCGTGAACGTTAAAAGAATGTCCGTTTTGAAAAGATTCGCAATTGGCGCAGGTTCCGCAGGCTTCCATTTCGGCTGTAGGATTTGTACAGTTAATGGTTTTCGCCAAAATACGTGCGCAAGTGGTTTTACCAACCCCTCTTGGACCGCAGAAAAGAAAGGCCTGAGCAAGTTGATTGTTTTTGATAGCGTTTTTTAATGTGCCTGTAATGTGTTGCTGACCAACCACGGTTTCAAACGTTGCCGGGCGGTATTTACGAGCTGAAACAATAAAATTTTCCATCGCTACGAAAATAGGAAAAATTTAATTCTTGCGTATCTCAAATAAAGAAATGTGGAAAAGTAGAATACTGAAAAATGACTATTTGATAATTAATTTAAGTTCCTGCCGATATTGTGAGGCACTTTTTCCGGTGAATTCATGGAATATTTTATTGAAGTGGCTAAAGTTATTAAAGCCACTTTCGTAACAAACCGTGGAAATGCCAATGTGCTTTTCAGCCAATAATTTAGAAGCGTGTACCACCCTGTATTCGTTCACAAAACGGGTAAAGGTTTTTTTGGTAATCTTTTTAAAATATCGACAAAATGAAGGAACGGTCATGCTCGATAATTCAGCAACATGATCTAAGCTGATGGGCTCCTGAAAATGATCTTTTACATAATTAAAAATCATGTTAATTCGATCATTATCCTGAACTTCTGTTTCAATGGAAAAGCCCGATGCATTTAATATGGTATAATCGGAGGTGCTTTCCAGTTTTTTTAAAACCTGTAGTAGGGTCATGAGACGCTCAAATGGAGCTTGCTTATCCATTTTTTCAATCATATTTCCTAAAGCCGCTTTGGTCTCTACGCCAAATGCAATTCCACCCTTTGCTTTATCAAAAAGCTCTTTAATCCATTTGGTTTCTTGCAGAGACATGAATGCGTTGCCCAAGAAGTCAGGTTTCAATTGAATAACGGTTTCGTTTTTATTGCCGGTGTTAGTATCTGTAAATCCACAATGTGGTAAATTACTTCCAATCAAAATTAAATCACCATCGGTATAATAGGATACGTGGCTTCCAATTTGACGCTTTCCTGAACCGCCATTTACAAAAACCATTTCAACTTCTGGGTGGTAATGCCATACATGTGCCATGTTGTTGGCGTTGTTTATATACTTTGAATAGTAAAAGCTGCTGCCGAATGACGGTTCTATGACTTCGAAGCTTGGTTTTGGCATTTTTTTAACAATTTAGGGTTGATTTTTTGACTTTAAAATATGGTTTATTGTTAACTTTCTGTTAAAAATAGGTAAAGTGAGTTAATTTTCCATATAAATTGGAAAATATGCTGGTAATTTTGAATAAAAAACTGCCATATCTTAGCAGTGTTGAATATTTAATCATCATTTAAAGTATTTGGTATGAAAAATTTTATGAAAATCGGCTTAGGGTTTGGATTATTCCTAGCGGTAACAACAGTAAATGCCTCAACAATTGATGGCGATGGATCTTTTAAAGTAAACAGTGGTAAAGAGAAGAGCATACGCTTTTACTTAAAGGATTCAAAAGATGTTAAAATTTCAATTTGTGCCGAAAACCAGGAAGTTCTTTATAAAGAGAAAGTTACTAAAAATACACCAGTATCAAAAGTATATGATTTAAAAGAGCTACCGGATGGAAAATACAGCCTTTTGGTTGAGTCGGGTACAAAAGTAACTACTTACGATTTATTGGTAGCGAACAATACAACCCTTATTTCTCAGCCATCGACTACTGCAGTTTTAAAACCAGTTATCACAAAAGAGAACGGTTTGGTAACGCTCAAACTTGCTAATTTGGATAAAAGTGCATTGGAGTTGAAAGTGCTGGATGAAAACAATGAAGAATTGTATTCAGGCGTGTATACAGACCGCTCAAAATTGTCTCAAAAATTTAACATTATCCAGTCAAATGCCAAATCATTAACATTTGTGGTTAATTACAATAATCAAAAATATGTTGAAACTATTGATAATCAATAATTTTACCTATATAAATTAGAATTGAAAGAGGTAGCTGGAGAGTTATCTCTTTTTTGTTTCTAGCTTTTAAACAGTGGCTTCAATCGCTTGAATTTTATGGTAATAGAAGTAAGAAACAGCCAAAACCGCTAATACGATAAAAGGAAAAATGGTGTTAAATCCAAAGCCGTCTACCGCTGTGTGGCTAATGCTCGCGAAGATAAAATCGAATGTAAACCCCGCATAGGCCCATTCTTTAACACGTTTAGAAAAGAAAGGTAGCATGAGTATTAGCGTTCCTGCGATTTTAAACACAACTAAGGCATTTCCAAAATACATCGGATAGCCTAGATGTTTAATTCCTTCTTTTGCCATTTCTGATTGAGAAGTTAATGCAGGCATAACGCCCTCAAATAAAAAGATTAAAGTTGTGGCAATCCAATAAATAATCTTATCCGATTTTTTAGCTTTCATGGGTTTTATATTTGATTTACTCAAATTTAATAAAACTTCAAGTATTTTAAAAAGGCAAAAGAGATATCGTGTTAAATTAACTTCCTCTATAAAAATAATAAAAGCGATTGTAAGCGGCTTCGAAGGTGTGAAAATTGCCTCCATATGTAAGTGCGATAGCTTTTTCGGAGCTTGTTCCCGTTTTTATTAGGCGGATGATATTCTTTAAAGCCTCACTATTTTTGCTTTTAATGAAAAAGAATACAATGCTATAAGCGGTACTGTAATTATCGGTGATATCTTCTTTATAAAAGCGGCCATCGTTTGTTTTAAAGAAGTTACGCAGGCGCGTGGTATCGTTTAGGGCTATTCCTTCTTTAATGAGCTTTATGCGTCCGCTTTGTGGATAGGAATAAAGGGCCCCTTTTTCGTCGAGATCGAAGGTTTCGAAAAATTCGGCTAAGCCTTCGTTTAGCCATTTTGGTGCGATGGCGCTGTTGGAATGAAACAAACTGTGGCTGGTCTCGTGTAAACAAACGGATGTAAAATTGGAATTTTTTAATAGGTACGCTTGGTTTGTTTGGGGTACGTAAAAGCCATCGGCTTGTTTAAATACGCGTGCGGAGTCTTTAACGGCTTTAAAATCTTTGTTTTTGCCATAAAGCGTGATGTTAATGGGGGCAAATAGGTTGTTTTCAGTTTGGAAAATTTCGTTGTAAAACATCCGTTGATAGGTAATTAGCTTCTCGATTTTCTTTTGTTCTTTTTCGACGATGGTACAGCTTATTGTTTTTATATGAACGTATTGTGCTTGTAGTTGCAGAGAAATAGTGAGGGTGATTGTGAGCAGAAATAATAGACGCATTGGTGTTTTTTTTTTGAAGATAGGTTGTTTTTAAGGAAGGATGAAATTTTTAAGCGTTTTATGTTTGGATAGGTGCATTGTTTTTGCCTTGAAACCTGATAGGAGCGGGCACGAAATGCAATGGAGTAAAGCGGATAGCGGGGCTGCTGCGGGCTATTAACCACTGTTTTTGCTTTGCTAAATGAGGATTTGGGCTTTTCTTTGGTTGAAAAGATTGTTTATGTGTGTATTGTTTTGTTTTTAAGTAATTTATTGTTACTTTTGCAACCCGAATTATATCGGAATAAACAATTAAAAATTAAATAAATAACAATGAATCAGTACGAAACTGTTATCGTTCTAACCCCGTTGTTATCTGAAGAAGCTGCAAAAGAAGCTATGGCTAAATTTAAAGCAGTTCTTACTGATAACGGAGCCGAAATTATCCAAGAGGATAGTTGGGGTTTGAGAAAATTAGCGTATCCGATTGCAAAAAAATCAAACGGATTTTTCAACTTAACTGAATACAAAGCTTCAGGAGATTTGATCGCAAAATTAGAGCTTCAATTAAAACGCGATGAGCGTGTGTTACGTTTTTTAACTGTACGTTTAGACAAACACGCTATTGCTTACAATGAGAAAAAGCGTAGTGGTGCTTTTAACAAAAAAACTAAGGAGGTAGCAGCGTAATGGCAAGAGAGCAAATTCAATACGTAACTGCCCCTAAAGTAGAGGATAATCGTAAAAAATATTGCCGTTTCAGAAAAAACGGTATTAAATACATTGATTACAAAGACGCAAATTTCTTGTTGAAATTTATTAACGATCAAGGTAAATTATTACCACGCCGTTTAACTGGTACTTCGTTAAAATTCCAACGTAAAGTGGCTCAAGCCGTTAAACGTGCTCGTCACATTGGTTTGTTACCTTTTGTTGCTGATCAATTAAAATAGGAGGCTAGCTGATATGGAAATTATTTTAAAACAAGATATTAAAGGCCTTGGTGAAAAGGATGATGTAGTAGTAGTAAAACCAGGTTATGGTCGTAACTACCTAATCCCTCAAGGATTCGCAGCTTTAGCTACTGCTTCTGCTAAAAAAGTTTTAGCAGAAAACTTAAAGCAAGCAGCGTTTAAACAAGATAAAATTAAGAAAGATGCTGAAGGTATTGCTGAACGTTTAACTGATGTTAAACTTTCTATCGGTGCTAAAGCAGGCGAAAGCGGTAAAATTTTTGGTGCTGTTAACACAATCCAAATCGCTGAAGCATTAAAAGCACAAGGCTTTGATGTTGACCGTCGTCGTATTACTTTCGAAACTGAACCTAAATTTGTTGGTGACTACGTTGCTAACTTAAACTTACACAAAGAAGTGAAAGTTCAGGTTCCTTTCGCAGTAATTGCTGAGTAATTTTTCTTTTCCCGTTTAAAGGGATAGATATTTAAAAAAAGGTGTTCAATTTTTGGACACCTTTTTTTGTTGAATGGTTAATTAGTCATTAATTAGTAGTGAATTGGTGAAATAGTAAATTTGTCCTTTGAGAGATTGCCTCAACTCGCGCTGGTCCAGTTTCGCAATGACGATTTTTTTTAACTTCTTGTTCTTTTCTCCTTTATCCTTGTTTTTTTAATCGAAGCGGTACGCAAAGAAGACGCAAAGTTGTTAGGCGCCAAACTCTTGATACTACTACCTATGACTCACTACTTAAAACTTACTACTCACTACTTAATACTTTAAACTTACTACCTAAAACCTAAAACAAACGCATTTGTGCCTGAGGCACGCAGAATTTGGAGTTATCGAGGTGAATTTCTGTTTTGTTTAGGTTGTTTAGCCGACAATGAAGTTTAAAACTGTCGCTAATCAGTTTAGCAATGTTGCCTTCGCCTCTCATACGCTGACCAAAACGTGAGTCGTTCACTTGGCCTCGATGGCAACTTTGTATCATGTGCCACACCTTTTCGTACCTATCGGGATAATTTTTTTGAAGCCAATCTTCAAAAATACCACCGATTGCACCATTTAATCGTACCACAATATAACTCGCTTGAATGGCGCCAGCTGCTGAAATAGCTTTTAAGATTTCTGGTATCTCATGATCGCTTAATCCAGGAACCAAAGGTGCAACCAATACACCTACAGGCACACCAACTTTTGTTAATTCTTCTACAATTTTTAAACGTTGCTTGGCTGTAGTGGTGCGCGGTTCCATGGCCTGCCGTAATTTTTCGTTTAAACTGTTAATGGATACATACACCATGCATAAATTGTGTTTTGCCAGTTGACTTAGTAAATCTATATCCCTCAGAATTAACACATTCTTGGTGATGATGCTAATGGGTTGCTTGTAGTCGAGGGCGATTTGAAGAAGCTGACGCGTTAGTTGAAATTTCCGTTCAGCTGGCTGATAACAATCGGTGTTTCCGGATAAAGAAACCGTGCTAGCATCCCATCCTTTTTTCTCTAAAAATTTTTTAAATAGGGCAGGGGCATCTTTTTTTACAATAATTTTGCGCTCAAACTCTAATCCGGCGCTGTAACCCCAATATTGATGCGAATTGCGCGCATAGCAGTAGGTGCAGCCGTGTTCACATCCTTGATACGGATTAAGTGAGTAACGCATCCCAGTATCCGGACTTTCTACTTTATTAACAATCGTTTTGGAATGATCGAAGATATAACTCGTTTTTTTGTCACGCTCTTCCCAATCGTCAATGGCTTCTGAATGCTCTTTTATGTAAAGGTCTTTTAAAAATTTGTTATGAGGATTAATTTGTGCTCCTCTACCTTTAAAATATGTTTTCTCGTGCTCATTCATTCGAGTAAAAATACTAAAATTTTTAGTATTTTTACTCGGATACCACAGCTTTTTTTGCCTTTCCATCTGAACAAATGGAAATTGACAGGAGGTTTATCGCAGGTATTTTAATTCTTATAAGGAATTTTTCTTTTATGCAGCAGGTATTTAATGAATATTTGTGACAATATTTATAAAGCAGACGATTGGTATATGAACTTGTTTTGAAAAGCTTAGTTCATTTGTTTTAAATAGATGGCATTGCCTCCACCTGGAGCTAATTTTAGTAACAGTTTAGTGTCTGCATTTACCCGTTGTTTCCTGATGGTATATGCCTCTTTGTTATGGAGAAAGTGGCTGTTCGGAGCATCCTCATAAAACGTGGCTTCGTAGGATTTATTTCTCGGTAAAAAATTTAAATCAATACGTAATGTTCTTTCGCTTCTATTTGTTAAGGAACCAATAAACCAATTTTTCCCAGATTTTCTTGCAATTGATACGTATTCATCCAGTTGAGCATCGAGTACTTTTAAACTGTCAAATTGGGCAGGTAAAACCTTAATAAAGGCTAATAATTCAGGCTTCTTTTTGTATTCTTCTGGGCTATCTGGTAATACGATTAATCCTGAATAGATGGCAACAATTTTAGCGAGTTCAGCAGCAACCGTACTTGGAATTGGTTCAAACACCTTAGTTCTATTGATGTGCGCATTATTTAAGCCAAACCATCCATTGCATAAATCTAGCGGGCCCGCAATCATGTTAATTAACGGTTGATTTACTGCGGTTTCTGGAAATACCGATTTTTTTGCATCGGCTTGTGAATGGCCAAATTCTTTCGTTAATAGATTTGGAAATGTTCTGTTTTCGCCATTGGGGGCAATGGGGCTATCATGAAAATCAACCATTAATTTATATTTAGCGCAAAGCTCGATGACTTTTTTGGTTTGTAATACTTTTTCATAGGCTGTTCCTTTCATGAAACCATATTTTATACCTACTGCACCCCAGTCTGAAAATTGTTTCAAAATATGTTCTAAACCAAATTGTTTAGCCCCCACGTCGTTTAAATATAAAAATATACCTACATTTTTCGCTTTTGCATATTTTAAACAACCGTGTATATCGATGTCTTTTTTGGGTGTGGTAGGGTTGGATTCATGGCTAAATTCGGCGCCATACCAATCGGCATCAATCACTAAATATTGAATGTTATTTTCTGATGCAAAGTCAATGAGTTTGTTATGTGATTGGGTGTTACCGCCATATTCAAAACCATCCTCCGTTTTATATCCCCAAATGCGCCAATCCCACACCGCTTTGCCGGGTTTAATCCAAGTAGCATTTTTGATTTTGTTCGGCTCACTTAAGTTTTCAATTAAATCAGACTCTACAAGGTCGCCTATCTTTTCGCCTACTAAAAACGTTCGCCAAGAAGTGTTAAATAATTTTTTTTGGATGCCATACTGGGTATTGAATTGCATGGAAATGTCGTTTGAAGAGGCGTTTACTGAAAATGGCGCTAGATTTTCTATAGCCGATTCATGGATTGCCATATAGATATTGTTATCAAATTTTAGCACAACAGGTGTATTGACTTGCTTTAATTTTTTCTCTGACCTTCTGATAGGTCCCAGATTATGGTTTTCATGATTATATGCCCAGTAACTATAATTTTCGCTGAATGCTAGATTGGTTAGCTCTTGTGTAATTTTGATACTATCTTGGAATGATTTCGGATTAAATGCATATCTATACGCGAAGCCTGTATCGAAAACTCTAAAGATTAATGTATAGTAGTTAGAAAGCTCATTGGCCTTTTTTACGTGTAATTCGTATTCTTTATAGTTGTTTTTTACCTGCAATTGCTTTCCATTAATACTTTGCCAGCTTTCATTAATCGTTTTTGTGAGACCTTGCGTAACGACTACATCTTTACAAAAGTCTAGACCATTTATATGCAGTCCGATAGTAGATTTTGTCAGAATTTGTTTTCCTAGATAGGTAACAGATAACGTATTAGTATGACCCTCGTTTAAAAAATTTAGGACCAATTTTCCATTGGGGGAACGGAGGAATGTGGCATTCGCTGTTGATATCTTTAAGAGGAATAAGGCAATTAATAAGGTTGTTTTGTAGGGCATGGTTTTATGGAAGATAGCTCTGTCTTTTCTGCTTAGTGATCGCTTGTTAATTATTTTTCTCCGTGTTTTAATAAGGATTTATGAAAAAAATCTTTTTGATTCGCTCAGTAAACGTCAATAGAATAGATATAAGGATTAAAAATTGGACGGAAAATACAAATAATAGGGCTATTATTTGTTAAAAACTAACAAATAATAGCCAAATGCCTTCATCGCTAATAGCTGTGGAGGTCGTTTATTGCTTTTTATTTTGAGGGATGTAATCCATGGGAACCATGTCGGCAATTTTTTCATATGCCCAGTACCCTTCAAATAGGAATGATTTGGAATCGTAAATACCTCCATTTTGGTAAAAACGAACAGGACCTTCCATTAAATTGACCACCGATATTTCGTTTTCAGGCACCGTAAGGGGGCGGAAAATCCAGAAACCAGTTTTAGAATAGGCTAACGATTCTTTTTCTTTGGTGTATTGTACACATAAAGCATCGGTGTAATTCATCCATTTTAAATCTTGGTTGTAGGTATGAACCAAGGTATCTACCAGTATGGGAATCTCTGAAAATTTATCAACGGTCCTTGGTAAATCACGTTGATGATACCAAAAATTTAGGGCCGCCGTATCGGCGATGGAAGCTACTTTACGAATACCCGTTTTAACAGGAAGCGTTTTCAATCGTGCAATGTTTTGATTGATAATGTAATCAGAGGCACGATGTGAATTGGGTACCTTTAGCATTTTGGTTAAAATGAATCCTTCTTCTTCAATTTTGTTCGCATAAAGTGAGCGAAAGAAATGCTGTGATGAGCCATAATAAGCAATTTCTCTTGCAGCAATGTATTTTTTCTTTTTGGACGCCGAGGCTTTTAATTCCTCGAAAAAAGGATGCCCAGAATAGTAAATGATATGCGTTCGTGAATTATATTCGAAATGATCAAGCATGTATTTAAGGCGATAACCAAGGGCTTTGTTTTCGACAATTAAAAAATCGTTGCTGGATACTGTTAAGGTACTTTTCGTTACATCAAAGTCAACGTTTAATACTTGGGGATTCAAAACCTTACATTGCGCTGCATTGGGTGTTTTTCCAATAAAAAATTCCTTAAATTGATTGATGTATTTTTGCCGATTAGGGTCTGCGCGTATCACCACTTCATTTAATTGAACGGTATTTTCTTTCAAAATCATGTCAACCACAACCGATTTATCCGCAATAATTACACTTTTTGAGAAAGGTAAATATCCCACCATTTGGACCAAAAGGTCATAGCTGCCTGGCTTTAAGTTTCGTAAGCTAAATTTACCATCACCATCTGCAACAGTAGCAATTTTGTAGCCGCTAATGTATACGCCAGCACCTGGCAATATGCCTTTTACATCGCGAACGGTACCACTAATAGAATATGTTGTTTGTGCATGTGCATTAGCGCCCATTAGGATGAAAATAAGGGCTACTAAAAGGTATTTAAACATAAGACGAATGTAACCAAAAGCTATAAGTGTTAAAAATGTGAAAGTAGGATTTAACACTTTTAACATCTTTTTTATAAATCTCATAGGTTTTGAAAATCTATGAGGTTTGAGTCCAAGAACTTTTCCAATGCACCTTAAAAATCAAACTTGTTTTTTATCATAAAAATAGATGCTTTAGTTTTTAGGAGGCATATAGTCAATTGGAACACTATCGGCAACTTTTTCCCATGCCCAATATCCTTCAAATAAAAAAGATTTTGGATCGTAAATGGAACCGTTGGAATAGAAAAATGCGGGGCTCACTAGTATGTTGAGCAAAGAAATTTGATAATTAGGAATATCCAGTGGGCGTGAGATAGATTGATTAAGAACACTCGTGTATTCATTGGATTCTTTTTCTTTCGTGTACATTACATATAGAGCATCCGTAAAATTTATAGATTTTAAATTTTGATCATACGTATGTACCAATGTATCGGTTAATACGGGTTGTTTATTTAAATAGGAGATTGATTGGGCCAACCTTTTTTTGGCTAACCAGTAGTTTAAAGAATCACCTGGCTGAATAACAAGACTCTTTGTGGCGAGGTCTGTTCGAGAAGTAAACTGTTTTACTTTGGCATTTATTAAACTATCACTTGGGCGAGTCGGATTGTCTTTTTTTACCAGTTTATAAATGATATAACCATCTTCATGGGTTGTGTTTTTGTATAAGGATTGAAAGAAATGTTGTGGGGATCCTAAATAGCTTTCCAACCGCTTTTTAGACCATTTTTTCTTTTTACTCGCTGATGCTTTTAAATCTTCATAGTTAGGATAACCTTCGTAATAGATAATTCTTGTTTTTTTATTGTATTCGAAATTTTTAATGAGATAATTTATTTTGTATCCAAGGGCTTTATTTTCAATTACGAGAAATTTCTCTGTCTTAACGCTTAAAATACCGTTTGTATAATCAAGGATGATAACCTCTGGATTTAAGATTTTACATTCTTTTGCATTGGGTGTAGTACCAATAAAGAACGATTTAAATAGGTTAATGTATCTTTGGCGATTGGGATCGGCTTTAATGGTTACTTCCGAAAGTTGGGTAACACTTTCTTCTAGTGTTATATCCAATTGAACAGGTTTATTGGTAATTACAACATTGCGATTGGTACTTTTATAGCCAATGAGTTGCACCAAAATATCGTAATTGCCAGGTTTTAAGTGAAGGGTATAGCGGCCCTCATTATTAGCACTGGTAGCAATTTTGAAACCGCTGACATACACGCCAGCGCCCGGAAGTATCTGATTTTTCTGATCTTTGATGATTCCCGTTAATGGAAAGCTTTCTTGAGCGTTAACGGTAGTTGAAGCAAGTAGGATAAAAATGGCGATAAATAGGTGTTTCATTTAACTAATATTTTAGTTGATTTAGGCGTAAAAAAAAGCCCAAAGGCTTTTAATAAAGTTAATAATAATTTACATAGCACTCAAGAAAAAAATTATTGTAGCAATTCTTTTGCATTTTCAATGGCCGAGGCACCTGGATTTTTACCGCTTAACATTTCAGCAAGTGCTTGAATGCGCTCTTCTTGTTTTAATTTTCGGATACCAGTGGTCGTTTTCCCTGTTTCATCATTTTTATACACAAAGTAATGCGAATTTCCTTTTGCAGCAATTTGTGGTAAGTGTGTGATGGATAGAACTTGCATGTTGTGGCCTAATTCTGATATAACTGCGCCAACTTTGAGTGCCGTTTCTCCGGAAATACCGCTGTCAATTTCGTCAAAAATGATGGTTGGTAACGCGGTATATTTCGCTAAAAGTGCTTTAATGGCTAACATTAAACGCGACAATTCTCCTCCAGAGGCAACTTTGCCTACCGGAGCCGGTGCTTGTCCCGCGTTGGCGCTAAACAATACAGTAATTTCGTCTTTTCCATCTTTGTTTAATTCTGCCAAAGGTACTTGTTGAACAACCAATTTAGCATTCGGCATGCCCACTTGCATCAGTGTTAAACGTGTTTGTTCTTCTACAATTTTTACAGCATGAGCGCGGTTTGCACGTAGTTGATCTGCCTGCTGATGAAGGCTGGCTTGAAGGAGTTCAATTTCGGTACCGAGCTTTTCAATTTGTTCATCTGACGATAATAGTTGCGTTAAATTGCTTTCCAATTGCGCCTGCAAAGCAATTAGCTCATTTAATGTGCCTACACGGTGTTTTTGTTGTAGATTGTACAACAAGTCTAAGCGGCTATTCACCATTTCCAGGCGTTCCGCACTGTGAATAGTGTTTTCTTCAATGGTAGAAATTTCGGCGGCTACATCTTTAATTTCAATAATGGAAGATTTAAGTCTTTCGAAAAGTGTTTGAATCGATGAATCGAACTTTTCAACACTTTGAACATGTTGTTGTGCTTCTTTTAAAAGGTGTACAGCCGAAGGTTCGCTTTCCGTTAATAGACCAGCTGCCATAAACAAAGCTCTTTTAATGGTTTCAGCATGGGTTAAACGTTCTAGTTCTTCTTCTAATTCTGCTTGTTCGTTCTCCTTTATATTGGCTTGTTCCAATTCGTTAAACAGAAACTGTTCATAATCGTGCCTACTTCGCGCTTCATTGGCCTCTGCAACAAGCAAATTGAGTTGATTTTTAAGCGATTTTAATTTTTTATAATCGGTGCGATAACTGCTTAATAAAGTGCCATGATTGGATAAAGAATCAACCATCAATAATTGAAAGCTACTATCATTAAGTTCTCGCGTTGCTTGTTGCGAGTGAATATCAATCAGTTTTTCGCCAATCAGTTTTAGTGTTGTTAGATTAACAGGTGTATCGTTAATGAATGAACGAGATTTCCCATCAATGGATATTTCTCGACGTAAGGTACTTTCCTTGAAGTAATCTAAATCATTTTCTTCAAAAAGCGTTTTTAAGCTATCATCATTAAATAGAAAGTTTCCTTCGATGATACACTTTTTGTCTTGATTAAAAAAATACTTGCTCTCGGCCCTTTGGCCTAAAATTAAGGATAATGCGCCTAATATAATCGATTTTCCCGCTCCAGTTTCGCCGGTGATGATGTTTAAACCAGCATCAAATTCGATGTCAAGGCCATCAATTAATGCATAATTACGAATAGAAAGTTTTTGAAGCATAGCATTGCGAAAATAAAACATTAAACTGGTTAGCACTAAAAATAGTAGGATTTTTTTAAACAAAAAAAGGCGAAGAATTTTCTTCGCCCCGTAGGATTTATTTGTGTGTTATTTATTTCTGTTTTGCTTTTTCAGTAGCTTGTTTTTCTTTTAAGGCTTTTACATCTTGTTCAAATTTCTCTTTTAATTTTTTGTACTCTTGCGAATTGCGAAACTCCTCACTATCTCTGTACGTTACCTTAAGTTCGGTTAAATTTGATAACCTTTTCTCTTCGATTTTTATTCTGCTAAGGTCTGCTATCCGCGCACTAAATTCTGGAGATTTGATTATTACCAAAGCCGAATCTCTCATTTTTTTAAACTCTGGAGATTTGAATACCACAAGGGCTGAGTCGATCATCATTTTGAACTCTGGAGAATTTACTCTTTTATCTATAGCTTTCGCTTGAAGGTCAATTTCAGCCATTTTAGCTTTCCATTCTGGAGAGTTCATTCTTTTATCCATCGCTTTCGCTTGTGCTTCCATTTTGGCAATTTTAGCTTTCCATTCAGGCGAATTCATTTTTTTGTCCATGGCTTTTGCTTGCACTTCAATTTTAGCTATTTGTGCTTTCCATTCAGGCGATTCAAATTTCTTGCTTAAGTTAACACAAACAGCAGTATCAATAGTGTAATGAAATGAATTACTATCCATTTTAATGATGATTCCTTTGCCACCCAGATTGATGTTTTCCGTGTAGAACGTTTTCTTTAAACTATCAGGTAATTCAGCAACCGAATTATATTCTTTTTTCGTTCCATTGGCATCAACGGTAACAATTTTTATTTTATTTTTTTTGCTGGTGTCGTTGCAAAGACTGGTTTGCAAGGCAAGTTGGGTATTCAGATTTGAGGTAAATGTTATTTTGGTACTGCGTTTTTGAGTTTTTTCTTTTTTCTCTGATGGGTTAATCCAAGCAATTGAAAATAGACAGGCTAAACCAAGCGTTAGTGCTGCCATCTGTTGCTTTGCATTTAAATAGTTCGTTTTCATATTCGTTATTCGTTTTATGCGTTGGTAAAGGTTTTGACTTTTGCCAGTTGCTGCTAAGGCATACGCTGGACTATTTTTATCTTTTAGTAGTTCTAATTTTAATAAAGCATGTGCATAGTTTAACGGTTTTCCGGTTAACTTTAAAACCAAATCATCGCAGGCATGCTCGCGCTCAATATGTATGAAACGACCCGCTAACCAAACAAATGGATTAAAGAATAGAACCGTTTCAATGGCTGTTTTAATCAAATTTAACAAGAAGTCATTTCTTCTGATATGCGATAATTCATGTATCAAAATGGCTTCAACCTGCTCCGTTTCTAATTGATTAACCAAAGCCAATGGGAATAGCACAATAGGTTTTAAGTAACCAATAACCAAAGGAACATTTACGAGGCTAGAAATTTCAAATTGTATTTTCTTACGGATACTCAGTTTATTTACCACAGCCTCAAAAATAGTATGCCACTCTTGTGGGATATTGCTTAAGCCGTTGTTTTTGTATTTGTTTAATCTGTAATAACCTTTTGTAATGACAAATAGTTGGAGTAAAACACCCACAAGGTAAAACAAAACAATGATGGGGAAATACTGCTCAGCTTTCGCACTAAAACTTGGCGGTACCTGATTGAGGTAGCTTGTAGGTAGGATGAAAGGCTTGTTTTCCGAAGTAGCCGTGTTACCACTACTGATGACCAAATGGTGCGCAAAATTGTAACAAAACGAACCAAACATGGCTACTATGGAAACAAAGGCTAAATTATGCTTGTATTTAGCACCCATTTTTGGTAGGCTAAAAAGTACAATAAATAGGAGGCCGTAAATAATGGCACTTTGCCATAAAGAGTTTAAAATGCTCCAGCCAAATGCTTTAATAAATTGTTGCACTAAGGTTTCCATAATCAATGGTATAAGGTTGTTGGTTTTGGTTAATGACTATCCCCTTCTTTAATCTCCCTCGTATTTGCGTGTTATTTTTGTTCTAAACTTTCTAGATATTTTTTTATTTCGTCAATTTCATCAGCACTGGCACTGTGATTACCTAAAGCCTGCATAACCAACCGCGCCGCCGATCCGTTAAAAACATGGTCAATAAATTTATTAACCAATTGCTTTTCGGTATTCGCTTGTGTAATTAACGCAGTATAAACATGTGTTTTTTGGCTGGTATCTCTACTTACCATTCCTTTTTCATGCATAATTTGCATTAATTTAAGCGTGGTCGTATAGCCAGAATCTTTTTTGTTCAGTGCTTCGTGTACGGCTCTTACAGTTGCGGTTTTGTTTTTCCATAACACCTGTAGAATCTCCATTTCTCCTTCGGTAGGTTTTATATCGCTCATCCCTGTGGTTTTATATATGTACGAATAAATTCGTATTCAAATGTACGAAGTTATTCGTAATAACAAAATGTTTTAACAAATTTTTAACAAAATGGGGGATTGGAGGTCTTTAATTACCTAATAAATAGGTGTTTGAAGGGAGTAATTTGTTTAGCATTCAATAATTTCCTGATCATTTAACATTCTACAATCGGCTTTCAATCTAATTTTTTTTGCTTAAAGCCAACGGGAAAAATAGTAGTCGGTTTTTCAAAAAAATGCAAAGTGTTAAACATTTACTCATCACGAAAGTACTCTTTGTACCAGGACTAGGTGGTCTTAGTTTTTACGGAGGAGTTCATACTTGCCAATGTTAGCCGGATCAACCTCTACCAACATGTTATACGCTTTTACACGATCTTGTCCTTGTAATTTAGCAAGTACGTTGGTAATTTCTTCTGCTTTTGAGGCGAAATATACATTCGGAAAAATAGAACCCAGTTTCTGTTTATCCATTTCCGTTAAAGCAGGTAGCGCATTTAAAATATTCATTAGCCCTTTATCGCGCATGGTTAGCTGATCCAATCCGCCAAAATGGTAATTATAAATAAAATTGCGCAGTTCGCCATAAATTGGATTTAAGGTATTTTCATTAAACCAAAAGCGATTCCGCAATCCATCAACTGCTTTCCAGCCTAAATTTGGCGAAGTTTGAGCTAAATTGATAATGTTTTGGGCCTTTTTGAAATAAATAGTTCCGCCCATTTTACTAAAGCTATCTTTGTCTAAACCAATAATGGTGTATGCATAATAGGTAAGAAGCGAGCTAATATTAGAAATGAAAGTCTGATCTGAAAAATCAATGGTTGCGCCATCGTTAAAATTAAAGTCGAAATTTTTATCACTCATGTTTAACAAGGTGCTGTTATAGGAAGAATTGTAAACGGGTCGGCTGCTTTGAATCTGCGCTTCACCTGTATAACCTGAGCCACCATCCCAAGAGGTAATGGTGATAACAAAGTTACAGCTAATGCGCTCAACCGCTTGATAACTTTCGTTGCTAAATTTGTTGTTGTTTAAAAAATCGCGGATGGTTTTTTGCAATACATCTACCGTAGCCTTGTTTATATTCGATACTTGCGGCGTTAAAATTGTAACACGGGCATTTAGCTCCTGTGCCATTACTTTACTAAAACCAAACAATAGGAATATAAAAACAAGTCTTTTTATCATTTTAAAATTTTTAAGATTGCTAAGCAAATATCTTTAGCAACATCAGTTTTTAATTTAGCTTCGTATACTGTGCGTTCTAAATCTTTATTAAAAATAGTAATTTTATTGGTGTCTAATTTAAAACCTGCCTTTTTATCGTTTAGAGAATTTAAAACAACTAAATCCAGATTTTTCTTTTCAAGTTTACCTTTTGCATAGTTTTCTTCATCATTGGTTTCCAGTGCAAAGCCAATCAAAAGTTGATGCGGTTGTTTTTTCGTACCCAGGGTTTGTAAAATATCTACTGTTTTTTCTAGTGCTAAATGGAAGGTGCTTTCTTGTTTTTTAATCTTTTGATCTGCCACATTTGCGGGGCGATAATCCGCCACGGCTGCACACATCACGGTAATATCAGTTTGTTCGAAATGAGCTAAACAAGCTTCTAACATATCCTGTGCACTCACCACATCAATGCGTGTCAACACTTGATTCGCTTTTTGTGCAGTAGGACCAGCAATTAAGGTAACATCGGCGCCTAAGGCTGCTAATTCATCGGCTAAAGCAAAGCCCATTTTGCCAGATGAATGATTACCTATAAAACGTACCGGATCGATAGCCTCATAAGTAGGACCTGCGGTAACCAGTACTTTCTTCCCATAGAGTGGGGAGGCCAACTTTAAGGTACTTTCTAAGAAATCAATAATCTCTTCTGGTTCGGCCATTCGGCCTTCTCCATACAATCCACTAGCCAGTTCACCATTTCCGGGTGAAATAACCGTATTGCCAAAAGATTCAATTCTTTTAATGTTTTGCCGCGTACTTTCGTGCTTCCACATATCTAAATCCATAGCAGGTGCTACATACACGGGACACTTAGCAGAAAGATAGGTAGCGGTAAGTAAATTGTCGCATATCCCATTCGAAAGTTTCGAGAGTGTATTAGCGCTAATTGGTGCAATAAGCACTAAATCGGCCCATAAACCAAGTTCCACATGGTTGCTCCATACGCCGGTTTCTTCTTCGAAATATTGGGTGTAAACAGGGTTTTTCGAAAGCGTAGCAAGCGTTAGTGGTGTAATAAAATTAGCACCATCAGGGGTAAGGATAACCTTAACGTTTGCACCATTTTTAACCAAAAGCCGAACCAAAAATGCCGACTTATAGGCCGCTATGCTACCGCAAACGCCAAGGATAATATTTTTGTTTTTTAACATCGTGCATTTTGCATTGAGCCTAGAGCGAATTGCTTAAAAGAAACGCCTTGCTCTAAACGCCATGCGCTAAGCTAATTATTTTTGTTCTTTAGAAGGATTTCTGTGATAAACTTTTTCGTTTAAAAACTCATCCATCGCAACCAAAACAGGTTTAGGCAAACGCTCATAGTGTTTACTAATCTCAATTTGCTCACGATTTTCGAAAATTTCTTCTAAATTATCGTTGCTCGATGCAAATTCAGCTAATTTACCATGCAATTCCTCTTTCA
Source organism: Pedobacter paludisoli (assembly GCF_052344095.1). Lineage (GTDB taxonomy): Bacteria > Bacteroidota > Bacteroidia > Sphingobacteriales > Sphingobacteriaceae > Pedobacter. The sequence goes on from NZ_CP179926.1 coordinate 4,644,334, forward strand.
TGTTGTTCGAAATTTGGTTTGCTCTTTTAGCAATTACAACCAACGACTCATAAATGTTATCAGTTGTTCTGTCTAAATCATGTACATTTCTGGTAACTGTAGTATTCGGTACAGCAGGTTTATTAGTATTCATTTATTATTTGTTTTTAATATCCGTTTTATTGTTAGTAGTATCTTTTATCTTGCCGGTTCTAATCAGCATTTCTTTGTATTTAGCCTCTTCAGCAGCATACTCGGCAATTAGTTGCTTCGCCGAAACAATGCCTGCATCAATATCTTTTTTCAAACTCTTTGCATCATTCGCATATTTGCTGTCAGGGTGATGATCTGTAAATTCATCGTATAACTCAATTGCTTCAGTATAGCGCTCTTCTTGGCGATAAACCAAGCTGTTTTTCGCATATAAATATTGCGATTTAATCATCAAGAAATCCATTTCTTCCGCATATTTAATATCAGGGTAATCTCTTTGCGCATTTTTTAAGGCAATTACAGCAGCTCTGTAATTATCTGGATTACTAGGCCCGGTGGTTAAATACATTTTCGCATTTTCAAAAGCCTTGTCTTCTAATTTAAGGCGTAAGGTCGAAATGTATTTAGCTGCTGCCGCTGCACGATCGCTGTTAGGGTATAAGTTAATAAATAACTGCAACGCATCAATCGCTTTATACGTGTTTTCCTGCTCCAACGAAAAATTAGGCGATTCTAAATACAAGCAGTACGCCGACATGTAGCGCGCTTCTTCTGCATTTTTACTGTTCGTATATGTATCGGCAAAACTTTTAAATTGATAACGGGCAGTCGTATAATCCTGTAATCTATATAAAGTATATGCGTAATAATAGTTCAAATCCTCCGCCTCGGCACGGCCACGATATTTTTGAGATAGCTCTTCAAATAATATCAATGCCTTGCTATAATCTCTTTTGTTGTATAAGCGCAAAGCCTCTTGGTACTTTTTAGCAACATCGTTACTAGCCCTAAGTTTTTCAAACTTGCTCTTACAACCTGCTAGGCCAATGAAGGCAATAAATAATAAAATAAATAAGTGTTTAATTTTAAACATTCTGCAAAGATAAATAATAATACGATAACAACAATAAAAACAATTTGGGCACTAAACTATGCAAAGCAAATCAATCTGCATATTCCTTAACAAAATTTAACAAAAATGATCGGTAGGTAACTTGACATATAGCATTAGTAAACACTTTTATGGAAAAGCAATGTCAGTAACACCTATTAAAGGTAGTCCCGCCCTTCACTACAAATCCTCGATCGTGCCTCCCTGTGGGTTTTTCATTAGGGTCGGGTTTAGATAACAACCAGTTGTGCAGAACAGCACGATATACGAAAAGCGTGCTATTATATATAGGTGTATAAATTGGCCGCATCTATTTTAAGCATAAAACAGAGTGCAGAGGGCTTATTTTAACGAAATAGTTAGCCTATGTCTTATAGGAATCAAATATTTTTTATTGATAAACAGAAGGTTAAGGTTATTAAATGGAATATTATCATATTTCTCTTGGCACATAGCAGTATATTTTCTA